>JALHPY010000044.1 GCA_022842305.1 Rubrivivax sp. | reverse complement strand
CCTGGCGGCCAACGAGCGCCGCCGCGCGCTCGACGCCGTGCTGCTGGCGCTGGAAGTGGCCGAGCGCGCCGTGGCCGACGCCGGCCAGCGCGCGGCCACGCTGGCCAGCGTGTTTGCCTCGGCCCACGGCGACCTGGCCATCACCGACGCGCTGTGCCGCACGCTGGCGGCCGACCCGCTGCTGCTGTCGCCCACGCGCTTTCACCACTCGGTGCACAACGCGGCCTCGGGCTACTGGGCCATCGCCTGCGGCAGCCCGGCGCCCAGCACGGCGCTGGCGGCCTTCGAACACAGCTTTGCCGCCGGCCTGCTGGAAGCACTGTGCCAGTGCGCCGCCGACGCCGCGCCCGTGCTGCTGGTGTGCTGCGACACCGAGGCCTGCGGGCCGCTGGCATCGGTCAACCGCAGCCGCGGCCTGCTGGCGCTGGGCCTGATGCTGGCGCCGCAGCGCACGGCACGTTCGCGCTGGGCCCTGCAGTGGTCGCTGCAGCCGGGTGCAACTGCGCCGCCGCCGCTGCAATCGGCCGCGGCCCGGGCCCTGGCGGCCAATGCCAGCGCCGACGCCCTGCCCCTGGCCGAGGCCCTGGCGGTTGGCGGCGACGCGACGCTGGCGCTGCCGTTGCACGAAGCCCTGGCCCTGGCACTGGAACTGAAGGCTCTGCCAGCCGCCGCGGCGCCTGGTGCATGATCCCCCACCCCTTGCCGACACCCCACCCGCCGCCATGAACAGCCCCCAGCACGACGTGATCATCATGGGCGGCGGCCTGGCCGGCCTGACCCTGGCGCTGCAGCTGCGCGCCCGCCTGCCCGAGCTGGACGTGCTGGTGCTGGAACGCCGCGCGCACCCGGTGCCCGAGGCCTGCCACAAGGTGGGCGAGAGCAGCGTGGAGATCGGCGCGCACTACTTCCAGCACGTGCTCGGGCTGGAACAGCACCTGATGGACCGCCAGCTCAAGAAGTTCGGCTTCCGCTTCTTCTTCAGCGAAGGCCGGCGCGACATAGCGAACGTCACCGAACTGGGCGCCAGCCGCCCGCTGCCGGTGACCAGCTGGCAGATCGACCGCGGCATCTTCGAGAACTTCCTGGGGCACGAGGTGCAGCGCCGCGGGGTGCGCTTCGTCGACCAGGCCATGATCCGCGACTTCACGCTGGCCGAGGACAAGACCACGCCGCACCAGGTGGTGTGGCAGCACGCGGGCGGCCCGGAGCAGACCGCGCAGGCGCGCTGGCTCATCGACGCCAGCGGCCGCGCCGGGCTGATCAAGCGCCGCCGCGGCCTGGCGCGCGACAACGCGCACGCGGCGCATGCCGTGTGGTTTCGCATCAGCGAACGCATCACGCCCGACGACTGGTCGCAAGACCCGGCCTGGCGCGCGCGCTGCGTCACGCCCACCCGCTGGCTGTCGACCAACCACCTGGTGGGCGCGGGCTACTGGGTGTGGCTGATCCCGCTGTCGTCGGGTTCGCACTCGGTGGGCATCGTCGCCGACCCGGCCTTCCATCCGCTGGAGAGCATGAACACCTTCGAGCGCGCGATGGACTGGCTGCGCCAGTACCAGCCGCTGCTGTTCGACGATCTGGACGGCCGGCGCGACAAGCTGCAGGACTTCGCCTTCTTCCGCCGCTTCTCTTACGACTGCGAGCAGGTGTTCTCGGCCCAGCGCTGGGCGCTGGCGGGCGAGGCCGGACGCTTTCTCGACCCCTTCTATTCGCCCGGCAGCGACTTCATCGCCATCGGCAACACCTACATCACCGAGCTGGTGGCGCGTGACCACGCCGGCCAGCCGCTGGGCGCGCACACCCAGGTCTACGAGCAGATCTTCAAGTCCTTCTACGACAGCACCATGGCGCTGTACCAGGACCAGTACGGCCTGTTCGGCGACCCCGAGGTGCTGCCCACCAAGATCATCTGGGACTACACCTACTACTGGGGCGTGCTGGCGCAGCTGTTCTTCCAGGGCCGGCTGGCCGACATGGCCTCGCTGTCGGCGCTGCACGACGCGCTGGCGCAGTGCAAGGCGCTCAACCTCGCGGTGCAGCGCTACCTGCACGACTGGTCGGGCTTCAGCGCGCGGCGCAACCGGCCGCTGCTGCTGGACCAGGCGGCCGTGCCCTGGTTCGTCGAGCTCAACCGCAGCCTGACCGACACGCTTGACGAAGCCGCCTTCCGCCAGCGCCTGCGCGCCGCGGCCGAACGCCTGCGCGCCCTGGCCACCGAGATCCTGGATCGCGGCAGCGCCGAGCAGCCGGCGCTGGACGGCGCTGCGCTGGCAGCGGCCATCGCCCTGGCCGGCGGGCCGCTGCGCGGCGGCGAGGCGCTGCTGTTCGCGGCGCTGGGCGACACGGCCGACGCTACGGCCTGATCACACGCCCTGGGGCGCCGGCTGGCGGCAGCGCGGCGCAAAGCCCCCGGCGCGGTGCCCGTCCGCCAGCGTACAGACGGGGCCGCTGACCAGGCCGAGGATGCCAGCGGCTGGAGTGCCGTTGGCGGCCCCAGTGCTCCGCACGGGATGTCACACCGGGCGGGCCCCTCGTGTCGGCAACCCCCAGCTCTCCATGAACCCTGACCACTCCGCGGAAGTGACGCGTGCAGCCCCGTTGGCGCAGCGGGTCGCCGTCAACGCGGATGCCACCCAGATCGCCGCAGCGGTAGCCGCCGTCTTGGGCGAGGTCGATGCAGCGCTGCGCCCCGTCGTCGGTCAGCGCGGCGTGGCCGCACTCTTCAGTCGCAGCGTCAAGCTCACGGCGGCGGCCCATCCGTGGCTCGCGCAAGTCGGGCAAGACGCCTTGTCCGAATTCGACCCCGCGACCTTGAAACCCCTGTTTGAGCAGCAGACGGCCGCGATGGCCTTGTCCTGCGGCAACAAGCTGCTGGTGAATTTTCATCAGCTGCTGGCCTCGCTGATCGGGTCTGCGCTGACCGAGCGGCTGCTGCAGCCGGTCTGGGACCGCTCGCTGGACGAATCGCCGCTACCGGACACCACATCATGAACACCAGAGTGACGATCAACTGCCTGGCCACCGGCGTACCGGGGCTGGACCTCATTCTCGGCGGCGGGCTGCCCGAGTTCTCGTTCAATCTCATCGCCGGCCAGCCCGGCTGCGGCAAGACGACCCTGGCGCACCAGATCATGTTCGCCCTGGCCACGCCCGAGCGGCCGGCGCTTTACTTCACGGTGATGGGCGAGCCGCCGCTGAAGATGCTGCGCTACCAGCAGCAGTTCGACTTCTTCGACGTCGACGCGCTCAACCAGCGCGTGCGCTACATCAGCCTGTCCGAACAGGCCCTGGTCGGGGATCTGGACCGCGTGCTGGAGCGCATCGTCGAAGCGGTGGCCACACACGGCCCGGCGCTGGTCTTCGTCGATTCGTTCCGTTCCGTGATGACGGCCGGCGAGACCAGCGCGCCGCCGCGCAAGGGGCTGCAGCAGTTCGTGCAGCAACTCGGCGTGCTGATGAGCACCTGGCAGGCCACCACCTTCCTGATCGGCGAATACCCTTCCCCGACCGATCCCAACCCGGTGTTCGCGATCGCCGACGGCCTGATCTGGCTGCGCCAGAGCGTGCAACGCAACTCCATGGTGCGCAAGCTGGAGATCCTGAAGATGCGCGGGCAGCCGACCCTGGCGGGGATGCACACCTTCCGCATCGGCGCCAACGGCATCACCATCTTCTCGCCCGCCGCTGCCTTGCCCGCGACCGAAGCGGCCGCCCGGCCTGACAGCGCGCGCGTCCCCATGGGCATGCCGGCGCTCGACGACATGCTTGGCGGTGGCCTGCCGCGCGGCTACTCGCTGCTGGTGGCGGGCCCGTCCGGCTCGGGCAAGAGCCTGCTGGCCGCAGCCTTCCTGGCCGAGGGTGTGCGCCTGGGCGAAACCGGTGTGATCGTCGCCTTCGAGCAACGGCCCAACCGTGCCCGCAGCCAGATCGTCGTCGAGCTGATCGCCGGCGGCCGCGTCGGCCTGATCGACAGCCATGACACGGATCTCTCGATCGACGAGATCACCTACCTGCTGATGGCCGAGATCCGCCGGCTGGACGCCAAGCGGGTGGTCATCGATTCGCTGTCGGGCTTCGAGCTGGCCCTGGCACCGACCTTCCGCGAGGACTTCCGCGAGTCCATGCTGCGCATGGTGACGGCATTTTCGGTGGCCGGCGTCACGGTGCTCATGACCTCCGAGCTCGAGGATCGCTACACCGACCTGCGCTTCAGCCCCTATGGCACGGCCTTCCTGACCGACGCCATCATCGTGCAGCGCTACATAGAGCTCGACAGCCGGCTGCTGCGCGTGATGGCGGTGGTCAAGGTGCGCGCCAGCATGCACTCCAATGAGTTGCGTGCCTACACCATCGATGCCGATGGCATCCATCTCGGCGAACGGCTCGCCGACCAGGAAGGGCTGCTCGGCGGCAGGCCGACACAGCGGCGCGCCGCAGACGCCAGCGCACCGGCGGGCGATGCCGAAGCCGACGCCGCCTGATCCTTCGATCCCCCGCCGCGGCACGTGATGGCAGACAAGGACACGATCGACGATCCGGCGCGCAAGGCCGACGCCGACTTGGCGCGCGTGCAAGCCAAGGTCGAATCGGCGCGCGCGCTGCTGGCACGGCTGCTGCAGGAAGTGGTGGTGGCAGAGACCCGGCTCGGCAGCAACCAGGCGGCGCGCCTGCTCGAGGCCAATGAGCAACTCGTCCTGACGGCGCTGCGCGATCAGGCCGCGGCCGAGCAGGCCGCCCAGTTGCTGGCCAAGGTGTCGCGTTCGGCCGAGCGCGATCCGCTCACCCAGCTACCCAACCGCGTCTTGCTGCTCGATCGGTTTGCGCAGGCCATCGCCACCGCCAAGCGCTATGGCCGACGGCTGGCGGTGCTGTTCCTGGATCTCGACAACTTCAAGCAGATCAACGACACCCTGGGACACGCCGCTGGCGATGAAGTGCTGAAGGTGATGGCACACCGCCTGGTGGCGGTGGTGCGCGATGCCGACACCGTCAGCCGGCACGGCGGCGACGAGTTCGTGATCCTGCTGACCGAGATCGCCCAGCGCGCCGACGCCCGCCGCATCGCCGACGAGCTGATCACCGCGCTGGCCGCGCCCAGCCGCATCGGCGATACCGTGCTGCGGCTCACGGCGAGCGTGGGCATCTCGATCTACCCCGACGATGGCGACGACGTCCACACCCTGGTGGAGTGCGCGGATGCCGCGATGTACCTGGCAAAGCGCCATGGGCTGGGCAGCTTGAACTTCTATGACGCGCGAGCGGTTGCGCAGGGCAAGCCCGTGGGCGAGGCTGAAGCGCCCTTGGCGGCAGCCCTGCACGACCCCATCTCACGCCACGGCGCGGCGGTCGAGATCCAGCAGCAGCGCTATGCAGAACTGCGCGAAGCCAATGAGCAACTGGTCCTGGCCGCTCTCAGCGCGCGAGACATGCAGGCAGCGGCAGAACGAGCCCATCGGGACCAGACCGAATTCATGGAGCTGCTGGCGCGCGAATTGGCCAATCCGCTGGCGCCCATTCGCCTGGCGGCGGCCATGCTGGGCCAGGTCGATTCGGCGGAACCGCTGCTGCCGCGGGCGCAGTCGATCATCGAGCGGCAGGTCCAGAGCATGTCGCACCTGGTGGCCGCGGTTCAGGACGTGGCGAACGCGGGCCGATCAGCCTTCGGTCTGGCGCGCGCGACCGTCGACGTGGCCAGCGTCGTCGACGCAGCGGTCGCCGCCTGCCGGCCGGCGATGGACGCGCGGCTGCAGACCTTCACCGTGCAGTGGCCCGATCCGCCGGGGCAGGCGCAGGTGCTGGGCGAGGCCGCCCGGCTCGAGCAGGTGGTGCGGAACCTGCTCGACAACGCTTCCCAGTACACCCCCGATCTGGGCCAGATCCGGCTGACGCTGGCGGTGCAGGGCGATGAGGTCGAGCTGACCGTGTCCGACAGCGGCATCGGCATCACGGCGATCGCCCTGCCCACCATCTTCGAGCCCTTCGCACAGGACATCCCGGCCATCGGGTTTCGCGATGTCGGCCCGGGTGTCGGACTGGCCGTGGTGCGGGCGCTGGTCCTGGCCCATGGCGGCACGGTGCACGCCAGCAGCGCAGGTACCGGCCGCGGCAGCCGCTTCACCGTGACCTTGCCGCTGGCCAAGCCCGCCGCGAGCGTACTGGACGCCACTGGGTCTGAAGCCGCGCGCGACGGCGGCACGGACGCCGCGCGCACGAGCGGCACCCCATGACCAAGCACCGGGATCCGCGCGCCAACCGGCTGCTGGCCGCTCTTCCGGAAGCCGACCTGCAGCGCTGGCTGCCCGATCTCGAATGGGTCAGTCTGCCGCTGGGCCGCGTCGTGTGTGAACCGGGCATCGCCCTCAGCCACGTCTACTTCCCGACATCGGCCATCGTCTCGCTGCTTTACGTGATGGAGGACGGCGCGTCCGCCGAGATCGCCGTCGCCGGCCGCGAGGGAATGATCGGCGTGTCCGTGCTCACCGGCGGCGGCTCCACCCCCAGTACGGCCGTCGTGCAAAGTGCCGGCGAAGGCCTGCGGATAAGCGCGAAGGCGATCACCCGGGAATTCAACAACTCCGCACCGGTGTTGCACCTGTTGCTGCGCTACACCCAGGCACTGATTACGCAGATGACGCAGACGGCCGCCTGCAATCGACACCATTCGGTGGAGCAGCAGCTCAGCCGCTGGTTGCTGCTGAGCCTGGACCGGCTGACAGGCAGCGACCTCAGGATGACGCACGAGCTGATCGCCAACATGCTGGGTGTGCGCCGCGAGGGTGTGACCGCAGCGGCGCTGGGCCTGCAAAGGGACGGGTGCATTCGCTACGCACGCGGCCACATCCATGTACGCGACCGGCACGCGCTGGAGCGCCGCACCTGCGAGTGCTACAGCGTGGTCAAGCGCGAGTACGAGCGCTTGCTGCCGGGCGGGGCTGCGTAGTCGGCCAGCGGCAGGGAAGGCAATGAATGCAGCGCCCCGCGGCGTTGCCGCCTGCCCGCACTGGGCGGGCGCCGCCCGGGAGTCGCCGGCTACATGGTGTTTCCTGCCCCCGCGGCGATGTGCGTAAGCTCGCGCCCTTCCTCGCTTCAGCACAGAACCCATCCATGTTCGGGAGTTCCAGACCCGTCGTCTTCGATCCCTACCGCGGCCGCGGCCAGCGCCGCCGCTTTCCGCGCTGGCTGTTGCTGCTGCTGTGCGGGCTGGCCGGCGGCTCGGCCGGCGTGCTGTACCTGCAAGAACGCTACCTGCCGCCGCGCCTGTCGGTCACCGAATCGGCGCAGCTGAAGGAGAGCTTCGACAAGGCCGAGGCCGAGCGCCTGCGCCTGCAAAACGAGCTGGGCAGCACCTCCCAGCGCCTGCAGTCGGCGCTGAGCGAGCGCGCCGCGCTGGCCCAGGGCGCGGCCGTCAGCCGCACGCTGACCGAGCGCCTGGCCGACGATCTGGCCTTTGCGGTGCAGGCCCTGCCGCCCGACCCTCGCGACGGCCAGGTGGCGGTGCGCGCGGCGCGGCTGTCGGCGCAGGGCGGCAGCCTGGACTACAGCGTGGCGCTGACGCACGCACGCCGCGGCGGCAAACTCAACGGTGTGCTGCAGGTGGTGGTCACCGGCACCGCGGCCGCAGGCGGCGAGCAGTCGGTGACGCTGCAGCCGGTGCAACTGGCCCTCAGTGGCCAGACCGTGCTGCGCGGCAGCCTGGCGCTGCCCGAAGGCTTCACGCCGCGCCAGGCGACGCTGCGGGTGCTCGAGCGCAGCGGCGGCGGTCAGCTGGGCATGCGCGTGCTCAACGTCAACTGACGGTCCTCAAGCCTGGAACGGCGGCAGCCCGCGCAGCCGCCGCCAGGCCAGCAGCGGCAGGCGCAGCGCAAACTCGAGCATCAGCCGCGCGTGCATCCAGCTCAGCAACACGTTGTCGCGGCCGTAGCGGAAGTGGCTGACGCCGCCCTCGGCGGCCGTCAGGTACTTGACCGGCGCGTCCAGGTTGATGGGCTTGACGCCGCGCCAGGCCAGGCGCACCACGGCCTCGGTGTCGAAGTCGAAGCGGCGCATCCAGGGCTGGCCCTGCATCACCGCGGCCAGCGCCGCCGCCGGGTAGACGCGAAAGCCGTACAGCGAATCGGCCACGCCCGCGCCCAGGGTTTCCAGGTTGGTCCACCAGTTCGAGACGCGCCGGCCGCGCACGCGCAGCAGCGGCGCGCTGGCGTCGAACACCGGCCGGCCCAGGATCATGGCTTCGGGCCGCGCCTGCGAAGCCTGCATGAAGGCCGGGATCAGATCGGCCGGGTGCTGACCGTCGGCGTCCATGGCCAGCACATGGCTGAAGCCGGCCGCCGCGGCCTGCTGCAGCCCGTGCAGCACGGCCGCGCCTTTGCCCTGGTTGTGCGGCAACAGCCACACGCGCAGGCCGGGGTCGGCGGCGGCACGTTGCTGCAGCCCGGCGGCGGTGCCGTCGCTGCTGCCGTCCACCACCACCCACACGGGGCACCACTGCGCGCGCGCCGCGGCCACGGTCTCGTAGACCTTGGCGCCGGTGTTGTAGCTGGGGATCAGCACCAGGTGGCTGGTGGACGGGGTCGGCGCGCTCATGCCTGCGGTCGGGGTTGGCGCAGGCCGGCGGCCACGTAGGCCTGGATCTCGGCGCAGGCCGCCTCGTGGTCCTGCGGCGGCGCGAAACGCCGGCCCAGGCGCACGGCAAAGTGGATAGGCAGCGGCGGCAGCCGCCACAGCGGCCAGCCCTTGCCCAGGTAGGGTGACAAGGTGTCGATGAACACCACCTGGATGGGCGCGCGTGCGCGCCGCGCGATCAGCGTGAAGCTGGCATGAAACGGGTTGACCGGGTCCTGCGTGGTGCGTGTGCCTTCGGGGAACATCAACAGCTGGCCGCCGGCGCGCAGGTCGGCCACCGCGCACCGCACCATGCCGAAGGTGGAATCGTTGCGGATGTAGCGCGCCAGGCGCGCGCCCGGGCCCAGCAGCGGGTTGCGCATCAGGCTGGCCTTCATGATGCAGGCGGCGCGCGGCAGCCGCGCCACCAGCATCAGCGCGTCCAGCAGGCTGGGGTGGTTGGCCACGATGATGAGCCCGGGCTCGTCGCGCAGGCTGTCCAGCACCTCTGCATCCAGGCGCAGCATGCCGCTGGCCGCGGCCACGCGCCAGAAGAAACGGTAGCCGCGGGCAATGCCGGCGCGGCCCATGCGCAGACCTCTCTGGCGCGGCAGCAGCGGGTACAGCGGCATGGCCAGCAGGTTGCCCAGCACCGAACCCAGCCCCAGCAGCAGCAGCAGGGCCTGCAGCATCAGCCAGGCCAGCGGCCTCAGCAGCAGCGGCGTGGGGCGGCCGGGCAGCAGCGCCGCGGGCGGGGGCTCAGGGTCGGTCGTCAACGCGCACATCCGAGACCGCGAAGATCCAGCTCGCGGCCAGGCCCAGGCTGATGTTCTGCCGCTGCGTCACCAGCGGGCTGCTGGCGATGCGCGCGCCAGCCAGGCTGTCCACGCGCACGAAGGCGGCCAGCCACCAGTCGCCCGCGCGGCGCGAGGCCGCTGTGGTGATGCCCCAGCCGGCGTAGCCGCCTTCGCTTTGGTAGGCCGGACGGGTGGCGGTGGCGAAGGCCGGCTCCACGTCGTAGAAATAGGCATGGTTGCGGCGCGACGCGAACTGCGGCCCGCCCTGCAGACCCAGGTTCCAGCCGCCCCGCTGCAGGTCGAGGTTGAGCACCGGGCTGGACACCCAGCCCAGGCGCTGCACCGGCCGGCGCACGGTGAAGGCGGCGCGCAGCGGCAGCCGCAGGTCCAGCCGCCAGCCCGGCCCGCGCCCCAGGTGCAGATTGAGCTTGGGGCCGAACTCCAGCGTCGGCGCCAGGTCGGGCATGCCGGCGCGGGCGCGGTTGTCGCCACTGCTGGCCGGTGGGCCGGCGCCCAGGCTGAGGTCGAAGTCCAAGCGCTCGGTCTTCAGCAGCTGGGCGCGCGCGCCGTCGCGGTCGGAGCGCAGGATGTCGCCGCGGTAGATCACATAGGGCACCGGCAGCACCCAGTTGTGGCTTTGCTCGCTGCCGCGGTAGTGCGGCACGCGCAGCGTGCCCAGGCCCATGCCCAGCTCCCACAGCGGGCGCTCGGCGTGCAGCGGTGGCGCAGCCAGGGCCGCCAGGGCCAGCACCAGCCAGCGGGACGCGCGCGCGGCGCGGCGCGGCAGGCCTGCAGCAGTAGCCTCGATCCGGCCAGGGCGCCCACGGTGCGGTTGCTGGCGCAACATGAGCAGCAGGGCGCAGGCCACGGGGCTGGGGTCGGTCGCGGCAGAAGGCGTCGCCTGGTTCATGGGGCTGGACGGCGCCGCGCGGCAGCCCGGAGCCGGGCGACCGGCCCGCCGTCGGCAAAGTGGGATTGGCAGCGGATTATCCCCAAACCGCCAAGCGCACAGACGCCGGCCCGGGCGCGGTGATAGCCTCGCCGCCGGCTTTGCACCCCATGCGCACCACCCTGCCCCCCCGCCCCGTTGCCCTGCCCGTCGCGCCGTCGCGCCCGCAGGCCTGGGCACGCACCGCCGGCTGGCGGCTGCGCCAGCATTTCTGGGTGAAGCTGCTGGGCATCTCGGGCTTCATGACCTTGTTCTTTGCCGGCTATTTCCACCTGCTGCGGAACCCGATACGGCCGGTCACCGAAATGTCGCTGACGGCACTGGACCAGGCCATCAGCCTGCAGCCGGCCTGGCTGGGCGCCTATGTGTCGCTGTGGGTCTTCGTCGGCCTGGCGCCGGGGCTGATTGCCGGCCTGCGCCCGCTCATCGCCTACGGCGCCTGGATAGGCGCACTGTGCGCCACCGGGCTGCTGTGCTTCTGGCTCGTGCCCACCGCGGTGCCGCGGCCCGAACTGCCGCCCGAACTGCTGCAGCAGGGCGGCTTTGCGCTGCTGCAGGGGCTGGACGCCGCCGGCAACGCCTGCCCTTCGCTGCACGTGGCCACCGCACTGTTCACCGCGCTGTGGCACCGGCGGCTGCTGGCCGAGCTGGGCGCACCGCGCTGGACGCAGTGGTTCAACGCGGTCTGGCTGCTGCTGATCGTCTACTCGACCCTGGCCACCAAGCAGCACGTGGTGTGGGACGTGCTGGGCGGCGTGCTGCTGGCGCTGCTGTTTGCCGTGCCCTCGCTGCGCGCCTACCGCGGCAGCAGCGTGCAAGAGGGCGCTCGATAGAATCCCGGGTCCTCCTGCTGCGGCGCGCCATGGCCCACGACCCTTCTGCCCCCACCCCTCCCCAGGCCAGCAACTTCCTGCGCGGCATCATCGAACGCGACCTGGAAGCCGGTACCTGGGCCGGCCGCAACTTCGGCGGCAGCCCCGGCGACGCCGCCCACCACGCGGCCGGCGCGAGCGACCCGGCGCGCATCCGCACACGCTTCCCGCCCGAGCCCAACGGCTACCTGCACGTCGGCCACGCCAAGAGCATCTGCCTGAACTTCGGCCTGGCGCAAAGCTACGGCGGCATCTGCCACCTGCGTTTCGACGACACCAACCCCGAGAAGGAAGAGCAGGAGTACGTCGACGCCATCATCGAAGCCGTGCGCTGGCTGGGCTTCGACTGGAACGTGGGCGGGACCAGCCACCTGTACTACGCCAGTTCGTACTTTGACTTCATGTACCGCGCCGCCGAGGCCCTGGTGCAGGCCGGCCTGGCCTACGTGGACGAGCAGAGCGCCGAGGCCATGCGCGCCAGCCGCGGCGACTTCAACACCCCGGGCACCGACAGCCCCTACCGCAGCCGCACGCCGGCCGAGAACCTGCAGCGCCTGCGCGAGATGCGCGACGGCCTGCACGCCGACGGCAGCATGGTGCTGCGCGCCAGGATCGACATGGCGTCGCCCAACATCAACCTGCGCGACCCCACGCTGTACCGCATCAAGCGCGCCACCCACCAGGCCACCGGCGACCGCTGGTGCATCTACCCGATGTACACCTACGCGCACCCGATCGAGGACGCGCTGGAACGCATCACGCACAGCATCTGCACGCTCGAGTTCGAGGACCAGCGGCCCTTCTACGACTGGCTGCTGGAACACCTGGCCGACCTGGGGCTGCTGGCGCGCCCATTGCCACGGCAGCATGAGTTCGGCCGCCTGAACCTGAG
Source organism: Rubrivivax sp. (assembly GCA_022842305.1). Classification (GTDB taxonomy): domain Bacteria; phylum Pseudomonadota; class Gammaproteobacteria; order Burkholderiales; family Burkholderiaceae_C; genus Rubrivivax. Next base: position 15,973 of record JALHPY010000044.1, on the reverse strand, counting down.
CTACGTGATCACCAGCAAGCGCAAGCTGCGCGAACTGGTGGCCGAGGGCGTGGTCGAGGGCTGGGACGACCCGCGCATGCCCACGCTCTTCGGCATGCGCCGGCGCGGCTACACACCCGCCAGCATCCGCGCCATGGCCGACGGCAGCGGCGCCAGCAAGACCAACATCTGGCTGGACTACAGCGTGCTCGATGGCTGCCTGCGCGCCGACCTCGAAGCCCAGGCGCCGCGCGCCATGGCGGTGCTGGACCCGCTGCCCCTGCTCATCAGCAACTGGGCCGATCTGTACGGCAGCGACGCCCACATCGAGCCCTGCCAGGCCCCGGCGCATCCGCAGCGGCCCGAACTGGGCCAGCGCCACTTCGGCCTGGGCGCGCAGCTGTGGATAGAGCGCGATGACTTCGCCGAGGCCCCGGCCAAGGGCTTCCACCGCCTGTACCCGGGCAACAAGGTGCGCCTGAAGTACGGCCTGGTGGTCGAATGCACCGGCTGCGAGAAAGACGATCAAGGCCGCGTGACGCGCGTGCTGGCGCGCGCCCTGCCCGACACGCGCAGCGGTACGCCGGGCGCCGACACGATCAAGGTCAAGGGCACCATCACCTGGGTGGGCGCGCACGACGCCGTGGCCGCCACCCTGGTGCTGTACGACCGCCTGTTCACCGAGCCCCAGCCCGAGGCCGGCGGGCGCGACTACCGCAGCGTGATCAACCCGCACAGCAAGCGCGTGACGGCCGGCTACGTCGAGCCCGGCCTGGCCGGCGCCGCCACCGAGCAGCGCTGGCAGTTCGAGCGCCACGGCTACTTCGTCACCGACCGCGTGCTGCACCAGGCCGGGCAGCCGGTGTTCAACCGCATCACCACGCTGCGCGACGGCTGGTCGGCCTGACTATGGGGGCTCATTCGGTAAAGATCTGAAAAAGCGGCGCAGGCTCGGTGCGCGCGGTTCAGGATGGCGGCTTCAGCCGCCACCGGAGCCGATCATGAAGCGCTCGATCCGCCTCGCCTGCCTGTTGAGCCTGCTGGCCGCCACCGGCGCCGCGCACGCCGCCGGCACGGTGCAGCTGAGCTGGATGCAGCCCGAACAGTTCACCGACATCGGCCCCGGCCCGGCCGATCGCACGCGCCACCTGGCGCTGCTGAGCCAGCACCTGCAGGGACTGGGCCGCCAGTTGCCCGAGAACCAGAACCTGGTGCTGGAGGTGCTGGACGTCGACCTGGCCGGCCGCGTCGAATGGCTGGCGCAGGATCAGCTGCGTGTGCTGCGCGACAACGGCGACGGCCCGCGCATCAAGCTGCGCTGGCGCCTGCTGGCCGGCACCAGCACGCTGCAAAGCGGCGAGGCCTGGCTGTCCGATCTGTCCTGGCGCGACACGCCGGCCCGGCAGGGCGAACTGCCCCACGAGCGCCAGCTGATCGAGCGCTGGTTCCAGACCACCTTCGTCACACCCTGAAGCCTGCGCACCCGGCGCACGCGGTGCGCAAGCTGCGATGATGCGCGCCCCAACTTCTCTTCCGGAGCCCCCGCCCTTGTCTACCGCTCAACGCACCCTGGCCGCGCTGGCCCTGTCACTGGCCACCTTGTCGCTGCCCGCCCTGGCCCAGACCGAAGCCCTCAAGACGGCAGCCGCCGAAAAAGGCGCCGTGGTCACCGACAGCGGCCTGGTCTACCTGTCGCTCAAGGACGGCACGGGCGCCGCGCCCAACGCTGCCGACACCGTCAGCGTGCATTACCGCGGCAGCTTTCCCGGCGGCAAGGAGTTCGACAGCTCCTACTCGCGCGGCACGCCCACCAGCTTTCCGCTGAACGGCGTGATCCGCTGCTGGACCGAAGGCCTGCAGCGCATGAAGATCGGCGGCAAGGCGCGTCTGACCTGCCCGTCGGCCATCGCCTACGGCCAGCGCGGCGCCGGCGGCGGGCTCATCCCGCCCAATGCAGTGCTGCAGTTCGAAGTCGAACTGCTGGGCATCACCGGCAAGTAGGCACGCCGGCCGCGAACGGCTGTTCTCAGTGCGGCCGCTCGCCCACCACGGCGGGCAGTCCGAACTCGCGCCCGACCACGGCGCGCGCGTAGAAGTAGTTGCAGCGCGCCGGTTCGCTCAAGGCGTCCAGTTCGACCTGGCCGCCTTCGTCGCAGGGAAACATCAGCGCACGGCCGGGGTCGTACAGCGATTCGAAGCGCAGCAGGTAGTTGTGCGCGGGGGCATGGGCGGGCGTGGTCATGGCAGGCACTGGCGTTTGGCGGGATACGGAAAGTGAAGGTCGCCTCTTTAAAGTAGTTCGAGCACCGGCCTGCCGCCGCGGGCGCATTGCCATCACGGCGGTCGGCGCGGCGCTGGGCGGGCTGTCGGTGCCTGTCCGACAAGGGTTCGCGGCGCTCAAGCGCCACGCCTGGCTGCCGATAAGCCCCACAGACATCCGGGCATCCCCGGCCACCGCATCGCCATGACGACCACGCTCGCCCAAGGCTCCCGCTCCGAACGCATTGCCCAGGAGCTCGAACAATCGCGCCGCGAACTGCGCCAGATCGTCATCCCGCCCTGTCCGGACTTGCTGGTGCAGATGCAGGCGGCGATGGCCGAGCCCGAGCCCGACCTGAGCGAAGTCGCGCGCATCGCCAGCAGCGACGTGGCGATGTCGGCCACCCTGCTGCGCAACGCCAACAGCCCGCTGCACGCGGTGGGCCAGCCGGTCGCAACGGTGGGCCAGGCCATGAACCGCCTGGGCCTGAACGAGACCGCGGCGCTGATCACCGGCTTTCTGGTGCGCCACGCCATCCCTGTGGACCACCCGCAGCTGCGGCGCTTCTGGGAGCATTCGGCACTGCGTGCCGCGGCACTGCACTTCATTGCCCGCCACCTGCCCGGCGTGCTGCCCGAGGTAGCGCAGCTGTACGGCCTGTTCTGCCACGTGGGCATGCCGGTGCTGCTGCAAAGCGTGCGCGGCTACGGCGGCACGCTGGTCGAGGCGCGGGCGCGCATCGACAGATCCTTCATCGCCACCGAAAACGCCAACCACCGCACCGACCACGCCGTGGTGGGCGCCCTGGTGGCGCGCGCCTGGCACCTGGCGCCCACGGTGGTGGCGGCGATCCGCCTGCACCACGACCTGACATCGCTGGGCGACGAGGACTGCGAGCCCGAGATCCACACCCTGGTGGCCGCCGGTCTGCTGGCCGAACATCTGATCCGCCGCCGCGAGGGCCTGGACGCCGAAAGCGACTGGCTGCAGCACGGGCCGCGCGCGCTGGCCTGGCTGCAGCTGAGCCAGGACGATCTGGACGACTGGGCGCCGGCGCTGCAGGCCGAGCTGGACGACGCCTGAAGCGCGGGCGCCGGCAAGCCGGGCCCGCGCTGCGGGTCATCAGGCCGGCATCACCGCCTTGACGCTGGCGCGCTGGTTCATGCGCGCCATCCAGGCGACTATGGCCGGGGTGGCTGCCAGCATGCCCTGGCCTTCCGGCGTGGCATTCAGGTAGGCCAGCACGGGCAGCAAGTGCAGGTCGGCCAGGCTCACGGCCTTGCCGCCGAAGTAGTCGGTGCCACCCAGCAGGCGGTTGACTTCGGCCAGGAACAACACCGCCGTCGGCTTGGCCGCTTCGACCTGGGCCTCGTCGGTCTGGCCGCCCAGCATGGGCACCAGCACGCGCGGGATGAAGATGTTGGTGATGGACGCGCCGTAGCCGTAGCTGTCTACCACGCTCATCAACTGGTTCACCCGCACCCGCTCGGCCGGCGTCGAAGGCATCAGCGCCGGGCCCGAGAACGCCTCGTCGACGTAACGCATGATGGCGCTGGCTTCGTAGAAACAGTGGCCCGCATGCTCGAACGCGGGCATCTTGCCCCAGGGGTTGCGCGCCATGTGGGCCGCTTCCTTGTGCTGGCCCTTGACCAGGTCGACCGCCACCAGCGCATGCGGGACGCCCTTCTCTGCCAGGGCCAGCCGGACGGACCGGACGTAGGTGCTGATCGGGTCACCATAGACGATGGGTTCACTCATGCTTTGACTCCTCTTGCTGTGTTGGATAAGGATTGGACGGCGGCCAGTGCCTGCCGAACCGACAGGATTGTGCGCGGCAACGGCCCCGGGTGAGCGCACGCCCTACTCGCGTCGTGGCCGGTGCGATGATGCCGTCCAACATGCGCCACGCCTTCCTGCTCGAGCCCGGGCTCGTCTTCCTCAACCACGGCTCCTTCGGCGCCTGCCCGCGCGTGGTGCTGGACGAGTGGCAGCGCTGGCAGCGCGAGCTGGAACGCAACCCGGTAGAGTTTCTGGGCCGGCGTTCGGCCGGTCTGCTGGCCCAGGCACGGCAGACCCTGGCCACGCACCTGGGCGCGCGCGGCGAAGACCTGGTCTTCGTGCCCAACGCCACCACCGGCGTCAACATCGTGGCGCGCTCGCTGGCGCTGCAGCCGGGCGACGAAGTGCTGGCCACCGACCACGAATACGGCGCCTGCGAAGCCGCCTGGCAGCAGGCCTGCGCGGCGCGCGGCGCCCACTACCGGCGCGTACCGGTGCCGCTGCCCTTCGACCCCGAGGGCTGGGCCGAACGCCTGCTGGACAGCGCCACGCCGCGCACGCGCGTGGTCTTCGCCAGCCACATCAGCAGCACCACGGCGCTGATCTTTCCGGTGGAACAGCTGTGTGCGGCGGCGCGCGCCCGCGGCATCCTCAGTGTCATCGACGGCGCACACGCGCCGGGGCACATCGCGCTGGACCTGGCGGCCATAGGCGCCGACTACTACACCGGCAACTGCCACAAGTGGCTGTGCGCGCCCAAGGGCTCGGGCTTTCTGCACGCCCGGCCCGAACACCAGGCCGGCATCGAGGCTTTGGTGGTCAGCTGGGGCTACGTGGCCGAGAGCCTGGACATGGCAGGCCACACCGGCTTCGACGCCTACACCGGGCGCAGCCAGTTCGAGCGCCGGCTGCAATGGCAGGGCACGCGCGACATCTCGGCCTATCTGGCGGTGCCGGCGGCCATCGCCTTCCAGCAGCAGCACGACTGGCCGGCGCGCCGGCGCGAATGCCACGACCTGGCCTGTGCTGCGCAGCACGCGGTGCTGGCGCGCAACGGCTTGGAACCCATCGCGCCGGACAGCTGCTTCGGCCAGATGCTGCCCATCCCCGTGCGCGCCGGCGATGCCGAGGCCTTGCGCGCTGACCTGTACGAACGCCACCGCATCGAGGTGCCGGTGACGCAGCACAGCGGCCGGACTTTCGTGCGCCTCTCGGTGCAGGTCTACAACACGCCGGCCGAGGTGGACACGCTGGTCGCAGCGCTGGCCGCGGCCGGCATCTGATCAGCGCGCCGGCTTGCGCCGGGGCTTCGTCGGCGCGGCGGCCGCAACGGCTTCGCGCGGCGGCAGGCCGGTGTGCTGGGTCAGCAGCCGGCCGCGCTTCACGGCCGTGGGCGCCGCGGCCGTGCCCGGCAGCGTGCTGTTCTTGCGCCGCGCGCTGACGTAGCCGCCATCGCCCGCCGGCTGGTACGTGGGGATGAGCTGGTGCTTGCCGTTGCCGATGAGGTCGGCCCGCCCCATGGCCTTGAGCGCGTCGCGCAGCAGCGGCCAGTTGGCCGGGTCGTGCCAGCGCAGGAAGGCCTTGTGCAGGCGGCGGCGCTTCTCGCCGCGCACGATGTCCACGCGCTCGGCGCGCGCCGTGGGGCCGTCGAGCTGGCGGCTGATGCCCTTGAGCGGGTTCAGCCCGCTGTGGTACATGGCCGTGGCCGTGGCCATGGGGCTGGGGTAGAAGGTCTGCACCTGGTCGGCCTTGAAGCCGTTGCGCTTGAGCCAGATGGCCAGGTTCATCATGTCCTCGTCGCTGGTGCCCGGGTGGGCGGCGATGAAGTAGGGCACCAGGTACTGCTTCTTGCCGGCGGCGGCGCTGGCCTGCTCGAACAGTTGCTTGAAGCGCTCATAGGTGCCGATGCCCGGCTTCATCATGCGCGACAGCGGCCCGGCCTCGGTGTGCTCGGGCGCGATCTTCAGGTAGCCGCCCACGTGGTGCGTGACCAGCTCCTTCACGTACTCGGGGCTCTGCACCGCCAGGTCGTAGCGCAGGCCGCTGCCGATCAGCACCTTCTTGATGCCGCGCAGCGTGCGCGCGCGTCGGTACAGCTGGATCAGCGGGCCGTGGTCGGTGTGCAGATTGGGGCAGATGCCGGGGTACACGCAGCTGGGCTTGCGGCAGGCCGATTCGATCTCGCGGCTCTTGCAGCCGATGTGCCACATGTTGGCCGTAGGGCCGCCCAGGTCGCTGATGACGCCGGTGAAGCCCTTCACGCGGTCGCGGATGTCCTCGATCTCGCGGATCACGCTGTCTTCGCTGCGGCTCTGGATGATGCGGCCCTCGTGCTCGGTGATCGAGCAGAAGGTGCAGCCGCCGAAGCAGCCGCGCATGATGTTCACGCTGAAGCGGATCATCTCCCAGGCCGGGATCTTGGTGGCGCCGTCATGGCTGCCCTGCTCGTCGGCATAGGCCGGGTGCGGGCTGCGCGCATAGGGCAGGCCGAAGACATGGTCCATCTCGGCGGTGGTCAACGGGATGGGCGGCGGCGTGATCCACACGTCGCGCGCAGTTGCGTCGGTGCCGTGCCGCTGCACCAGCGCCCGCGCGTTGCCGGGGTTGGTCTCGAGGTGCAGCACGCGGTTGGCGTGGGCGTAGAGCACGGCGTCGCTCTTGACCTGCTCGTACGCCGGCAGGCGGATCACGCTGCCCTCGCGCGGCGGCAGTTGCAGCGCGCCGGTCTTGCGGCTGACCGGCAGGGCCACCGTGGCCACGGCCGGCGGCGCGGCGCCGTCTTCCTTGGCGCAGGTCTCGCCCACCGAGGCCGCGGCTTCGGTGGTCGTCAGGTAGGGGTTGATGTGCGCGTCGATGCGCCCGGGCCGGTCGACCTCGGTGGAATCGATCTGCGCATAGCCCTGCGGCTCGTGTCCGCGCTTGACCATGAAGGCGGTGCCGCGGATGTCGGTCAGGGTCTCGACCGGCTCACGCCGCGCCAGGCGGTGGGCGATCTCGACGATGGCGCGCTCGGCGTTGCCGTAGACCAGCAGGTCGGCCTTGCTGTCGACCAGGATGCTGCGGCGCACCTTGTCCTGCCAGTAGTCGTAGTGCGCAATGCGGCGCAGGCTGGCCTCGATGCCGCCGATGACCACCGGCACCTCGCTGAAGGCTTCCCTGCAGCGCTGGGTGTAGACCAGCGTGGCGCGGTCGGGCCGCCGGCCACCCGCGCCGCCGGGCGTGTAGGCGTCGTCGCTGCGGATCTTGCGGTCGGCCGTGTAGCGGTTGATCATCGAATCCATGTTGCCCGCGGCCACGCCGAAGAACAGGTTCGGGCGGCCCAGCGCCTTGAAGGGCTCGGCGCTGTTCCAGTCGGGCTGGGCCACGATGCCCACCCTAAAGCCCTGGGCCTCGAGCACACGGCCGATCACCGCCATGCCGAAGCTGGGGTGGTCCACATAGGCATCGCCGCTGACGATGACGATGTCGCAGCTGTCCCAGCCCAGCGCGTCCATCTCGGCGCGGTTCATGGGCAGGAAGGGCGCGGTGCCGAAGCGCTTGGCCCAGAAGGGTTTCCAGCTGGTCAGCGGCTTGGCACCGGCAGGCGTCTGCAAGGGCGGGTTCGGGCGGGCGGCGACGGGGGACGGCATGGGCAGATTGTCCCAGTGCCCCCATGCACTTGGTGAACGCGGGGCTCTGCCCGCGCTCAGGCGGTCGCCAGGGCCTGGGGCTGCGGCACCGCCTCGTCCACTTCTTCGCCCAGGAAGCCGCCGCTCTGGTGCGCCCACAGCCGCGCGTAGATGCCGCCGGCGGCCAGCAGGCTCTGGTGCGTGCCGGTCTCGACGATGCGGCCCTGGTCCATCACCACCAGCCGGTCCATGGCCGCGATGGTGGACAGGCGGTGGGCGATGGCCACCACGGTCTTGCCCTCCATCAGCTTGTACAGGCTGGTCTGGATCGCAGCCTCCACCTCGCTGTCGAGCGCGCTGGTGGCTTCGTCCAGCAGCAGGATGGGCGCGTCCTTGAGCATCACACGGGCGATGGCCACGCGCTGGCGCTGGCCACCGCTGAGCTTGACGCCGCGCTCGCCCACGTGCGCGTCATAGGCCTTGCGCCCCTTCGCATCCGCCAGGCCGACGATGAAGTCGTGCGCCTCGGCGCGCTCGGCGGCGCGCAGCATCTCCGCCTCGGTCGCCTCGGGCCGGCCGTAGACGATGTTGTCGCGCACCGAGCGGTGCAGCAGCGAGGTGTCCTGCGTGACCATGCCGATCTGGCGGCGCAGGCTTTCCTGCGTCACGCCGGCGATGTCCTGGCCGTCCACCAGGATGCGGCCCGCCTCCAGGTCGTACAGGCGCAGCAGCAGGTTGACCACCGTGCTCTTGCCCGCACCCGAACGCCCCACCAGGCCGATCTTCTCGCCCGGCTTGATCTCCAGGTTCAGGTCATCGACCACCCGGTGCCGCCCGCCGTAGGCAAAGCCCACGCCTTCGAAGCGCACTTCGCCGCGCGTCACCTGCAGCGGCCGGGCATCAGGGCGGTCGACCACCGAGCGCGTGCGCGCCAGCGTGCCGATGCCGTCCTGGACGGTGCCGATGTGCTCGAACAGCGTGGACATCTCCCACATCACCCAGTGCGAGATGCCGTTCAGGCGAAAGGCCATGGCGCTGGCCGCGGCCACCGCGCCCACGCCGATCGCGCCCTGGGTCCACAGGATCAGACTGGTGACGGCGGTGGCGGCGATGAGGCCGATGCTGAGCAACTGGTTGACGGTCTCGAAGCCGGTGACCAGGCGCATCTGGGTGTAGCCGGTGGAGGCGAATTCCATCATCGCGCTGCGCGCGAACTTGGCCTCGCGCTGGGCGTGCGAGAACAGCTTGACGGTGGCGATGTTGGTGTAGGCGTCGGTCACGCGGCCCGTCATCAGCGAGCGCGCATCGGCCTGCTGCTGCGCCACGCGGCCCAGGCGCGGCACGAAGTACCACAGCGTGACCACGTAAGCCGCCAGCCAACCCAAGTAGGGAAGCGCCAGCCACAGGTCGAAGGCGGCGACTACCGCCACCATGGTGACGAAGTACACCACCACGTAGGCCAGGATGTCGACGAACACCATCCAGGTGTCGCGTACCGCCAGCGCCGTCTGCATCACCTTGGTGGCAATGCGGCCGGCGAACTCGTCCTGGTAGAAGGCCATGCTCTGCTCGAGCATCAGGCGGTGGAAGTTCCAGCGCAGCCGCATCGGGAAGTTGATGTTCAGGCCCTGGTACTTGAACAGCGCCAGCAGCAGCGCCAGCACCACGCTGGCCACCAGCACACCGGCCAGCAGCGCCAGCGTGGTGCCGTGCACCTGCCACAGGTCTTGCGGCCGCACCTGGCCCAGCGTGTCGACCACGTGCGCCATCATGCTGAACAGCAGCGCCTCGAAGGCGCCGAAGGCGGCGCAGGAAACCAGCACCACCAGCAGCAGCCCGCGCATGCCGCGCGAGCAGTCCCACAGGAAGGGCAGCAGCCGGCCCGGCGGCGTGGCGGGCAGCGCATCCGGGTAGGGATGCACCAGTCGTTCGAAGCGCTGGAACAAGATCAACCCCTGAAGGCGCCGGGTGGGGCGCTGGTGATCGCCGGCCCTGCATCATGTGCCGGGCCGGCGCTCGGCCTGTGCTCGGCCTGTGCTTGGCCGAAGGCGCGGATTATCCGGGGCCCGGGCGGATGGCGACCACCCCGAAGTGATGATGGCGCGAGCGGCTATTCAGGCCCCAAAAGCGAAACCCCTCCGAACGTTTGACCGCCGGAGGGGCGGGCAGCCTAGGCTGCCGATGGGGATCCGGAGGAATGAGGTCCGGGGCCCCTGAGGCGCAGAGACTGCGCCGTCTTTAGTACCTGCGTGCAGGCAAAGCCAGCATAGGCCGATTGCCCCCGCGCCGCAAGGCCTTGGCCGTGAAGATTGCCCGGCTATTGCTCGGCTTTTGCCCGGCCATTGCCCGACTACTGCTGCGGCTTCAGCAGGCCGTCCACCAGCGCCGCCACGCGCTGCTCCACCGCGGCATCCATCTGGATGGTGCGGCCCCATTCGCGCTGCGATTCGCCCGGCCACTTGTTGGTGGCGTCCAGCCCCATCTTGCCGCCCAGGCCGCTGACGGGCGAGGCGAAATCCAGGTAATCGATGGGTGTGTTTTCCACCAGCAGCGTGTCGCGCACCGGGTCCATGCGCGTGGTGATGGCCCAGACCACCTCTTTCCAGTCGCGCACGTCGATGTCGTCGTCGGTGACGACGATGAACTTGGTGTACATGAACTGCCGCAGAAAGCTCCACACGCCAAACATCACGCGCTTGGCGTGGCCGGGGTAGGCCTTGCGGATCGAGATCACCGCCATGCGGTAGCTGCAGCCTTCGGGCGGCAGGTAGAAGTCGACGATCTCGGGAAACTGCTTCTGCAGGATGGGCACGAAGACTTCGTTGAGCGCCACGCCCAGCACCGCCGGCTCGTCGGGCGGCTTGCCGGTGTAGGTGGAGTGGTAGATGGGGTCGCGCCGGTGCGTGATGCGCGACAGGCGAAACACCGGAAACCAGTCCTGCTCGTTGTAGTAGCCGGTGTGGTCGCCGAAGGGGCCTTCCAGCGCGTGCAGGTAGCCACCTTGTTCGCGCAGGCGCACGCCGTGTTCAGACTCACCGGTGTAGCCGGCCGGTGCCGGCGGGATGTGGCCCTCGAGCACGATCTCGGCGCTGGCCGGCACCTGCAGCTTGTGTTCGCCCTCGCCCACGGCCGATTCCACCACCTCGGTGCGGCTGCCGCGCAGCAGGCCGGCAAACTGGTACTCGGACAGGCTGTCGGGCACCGGCGTCACCGCGCCCAGGATGGTGGCCGGGTCGGCGCCCAGCGCCACCGCGATGGGGAAGGGCTGGCCCGGGTTGGCGCGGGCGAACTCGCGGAAATCCAGCGCGCCGCCGCGGTGCGCCAGCCAGCGCATGATGACCTCGCGCCGGCCGATCACCTGCTGGCGGTAGATGCCCAGGTTCTGGCGCCGCCGCGGTGCCGCCACGCCTTGCGGCCCGCGCGTGACCACCAGGCCCCAGGTGATCAGCGGGCCGGCGTCGCCCGGCCAGCAGGTCTGCACCGGCAGGCGGCCCAGGTCCAGCGCGTCACCTTGCCACACCACTTCCTGGCAGGGCGCGCTGCGCAGTTGCGCCGGCTTCATGTCCCACAGCGCCTTGACCATGTGCAGCAGCCGGCCGGCGTCCTTCAGCCCGCGCGGCGGCTCGGGCTCTTTCAGGCTGGCCAGCACGCGGCCGACTTCGCGCAGGTCGGCCAGGGATTCAGCGCCCATGCCCAGGGCCACTCGTTCAGGGGTACCGAACAGGTTGATCAGGCAGGAAGTCTCGAAACCGATCGGGCTGGTGCAGAGCACCGCCGGCCCGCCGGCCCGCAGCAATTTGTCACCGATTGCCGTCAGTTCGAAGCGTGGCGATACCGGTTCGGTGAGCTTTCTCAACTGACCCAGGCGTTCCAACTGTCCAATGAAGTCCCGCAAGTCCCTGTACTTCATCTTGTTTGGTTATTAGAGGAGCGTTTCATATGCTTGACCATGTCGTTGAACGCTTCCTAGAATCCGCCCAGACCTGAATTCTCAGGGTTTACCCCGTGACGACACCCTTGGGATCGTGTGTCGCCAGGTAAGCGCTCCTGCGGGGGTTCTGCGGCCCGTTCGAGGCCCGCGACCCTGCGATCGATTATCGCTGTGGCCTCGCCGCAAGCCCTTGGGCAATGCGGCGGCGCGCCACGGTTCATCAGGAGAGACACGATGCACGTCATCGACATGCTGCACCGCGCATCCCGTTCAACGGCGCGGTCGCTCAGGGTCTTCGTAGAAGACGTAGGCCGCGGGCTGCTGGAAGTCAGCCACAACACGCTGGCCCTGGTGGGGCTGGCCGCCATTGCGGTGCTGGTGTTCACGCTGGGCCGTGCCGACATCCGCCACGAAGCCGAGGTCGTCGCCCTGGAATGGCTGCAGACGCGCCACGAGGCGCGCGAACAGAACGCCGGCAACGTGCTGTCCGCCGTGGCCACCCCCGACGCCGTGGCCCGCGCGACGGCCGTGCCGCTGGCCGACCTGCCGCGGCCGCAGGCCACGCTGGCCAGTTGGATTGCGCGCCGCTACAAGGTGGCGCCGGAACCCGTGGCCGCGCTGGTGCAGGAGGCCTTTGCCATCGGCCGCCGCGCCGGGCTGGACCCGACGCTGATCCTGGCCATCATCGCCGTGGAATCCAGCTTCAACCCCTTTGCGCAAAGCGCCATGGGCGCGCAAGGCCTGATGCAGGTCATGACGCGCGTACACGACGACAAGTACGTGGCCTTCGGTGGCACCCACGCCGCCTTCGACCCCATCAGCAACCTGCGCGTCGGCGTGCAGGTGCTGCGCGACTGCATCGCCCGCGCGGGCAGCGTGCGCGACGGCCTGCGCTACTACGTGGGCGCCGCGCTGCTGGAAGGCGACGGCGGCTATGCCAGCCGCGTGATGGCCGAGCAAGGCCACATGCGCAGCGTGGCCGATGGCCAGCGCGTGCCCATCAACGCCAGCAACCAGCCGCCGGCGTCGGCCCAGGACAGCACGCCGCCGCCGACGACCGAGCCGCTGCCGGCGCCGCCAGGCCCCTTGGCCATGCTGAACTGATGGCGCGCCTGAGCTGAGCAGCCCTGGCGCTACACTGACGCTCCGCGCGACTGGCGATAGGGGCCTGGCCCCCGAGGTGGAAGACCACCGGGAAGCGCGGGCCGCGGCAGCAAGCGCTGCGGCATCCGCCGTTCGCCTGGGCAGCCCTCGATCGCGCAGCGCGCCGCCACACCCCGGCACAGCGCTGCCGGCTCTCGAAGGCCCTTCATCCGAAGAGGACTGCCATGTTCGACCGTACCCAATCCACCATTGCCCACGTCGACCCCGAAGTCTGGGCCGCCATCCAGGCCGAGAACCGCCGCCAGGAAGAGCACATCGAGCTCATCGCGTCGGAGAACTACACCAGCCCGGCGGTGATGGCCGCGCAGGGCTCGCAGCTCACCAACAAGTACGCCGAAGGCTACCCGGGCAAGCGCTACTACGGCGGCTGCGAGAACGTCGACGTCGTCGAGACCCTGGCCATCGAGCGCCTGAAGCAGCTCTACGGCGCCGGCTTCGCCAACGTGCAGGCCAATTCCGGCTCGCAGGCCAACCAGGCGGTGTTCTTCGGCCTGCTGCAGCCCGGTGACACCATCATGGGCATGAGCCTGGCCGAAGGCGGCCACCTGACCCACGGCATGGCGCTCAACATGAGCGGCAAGTGGTTCAAGGTGGTGAGCTACGGCCTGGACGCCCAGGAAGCCATCGACTACGACGCGATGGAGCGCCTGGCGCATGAGCACAAGCCCAAGCTCATCATCGCCGGCGCCTCGGCCTACAGCCTGCGCATCGACTTCGAGCGCTTCGCCCGCGTGGCCAAGGCCGTGGGTGCGTACTTTATGGTCGACATGGCGCACTACGCCGGCCTCATCGCCGCCGGGGTCTACCCCAACCCGATGCCGCACGCCGACGTGGTGACCAGCACCACGCACAAGAGCCTGCGCGGCCCGCGCGGCGGCATCGTGCTGATGAACGACGAGGCCATCGCCAAGAAGATCAACAGCGCCATCTTCCCGGGCATCCAGGGCGGGCCGCTGATGCACGTGATCGCCGGCAAGGCGGTGGCCTTCAAGGAGGCGCTGGCGCCCGAGTTCAAGGTCTACCAGCAACAGGTGGTGGCCAACGCGCGCGTGCTGGCCGAGACGCTGATCGAGCGCGGCCTGCGCATCGTCAGCGGCCGCACCGAAAGCCACGTGATGCTGGTCGACCTGCGCCCCAAGGGCCTGACCGGCAAGGAGGCCGAGGCGGTGCTGGGCCAGGCGCACATGACCTGCAACAAGAACGGCATCCCCAACGACCCGCAGAAGCCCATGGTGACCAGCGGCATCCGCCTGGGCACGCCAGCCATGACCACGCGCGGCTTCCGCGAAGAGCAGGCGCGGGCCACCGCGCACCTGATCGCCGACGTGCTGGACAAACCGCACGACGCCGCCGCCATCGCCGACGTGCGCGCCCGCGTGGCCGCGCTGACGCGCGACTTCCCGGTCTACCGCTAAGGCAGCGCACGGCGGATGCGCTGCCCCTTCTGCAGCCACCAGGAAACGCAGGTCGTCGAGACGCGCGAGTCCGACGAGGGCGACGTCATCCGCCGCCGCCGCCGCTGCCTGCAGTGCGAGAAGCGCTTCACCACCTATGAACGCAGCGAGATCGCCCTGCCGGCGGTGGTCAAGAAGGACGGCGCGCGCGTCGAGTTCGACCCGGCCAAGCTGCGCGCCAGCATGATCCTGGCGCTGCGCAAGCGCCCGGTGAGCGTGGAGCAGGTGGACGCGGCCATAGAGCGCATCCAGGACAAGCTGCTGGCCACCGGCGCGCGCGAAGTACCCAGCGCCCGCGTGGGCGAGCTGGTGATGCGCGAGCTCAAGCGCATTGACAAGGTCGCCTACGTGCGCTTTGCGTCGGTCTACCGCGAGTTCGAGGACGTGGACGCCTTCCGGCAGTTGATCCGGGACATCTGAAGGCGCCCACCCCCCACATCCCCCGCCCGGGGGGATGCGGCAGGGGGCCCTCTTCGCAGCGCCCCGGGCGCCCCCGCGATGGGGTCGCGCCGCGCCGGCTGGCTGCCTAGAGTGCAGGCATCGCAGCAGCCCACCGGAGCCCACGCCATGCAGCCCAGCACCATCGCCACCGCCCGCCGCCACCAGTCTGGCGTCTCGCTGGTCGAAAGCCTGATCGTCTTGTCCATCGTGGCCGTGCTGGCCGGCACCACGGTGCCCGGCTTCATGGGCGCGCTCGAGCGCCGCCAGCTGGAAGGCAGCGCGGCCCAGCTGGAGACCGATCTGCAACTGGCGCGCAGCGCCGCCGTGGCTGCCAACCGCTCGGTGCGCATCAGCTTTGGGCAAGACGCCACCGGCAGCTGCTACGTGGTGCACAGCGGCGGCGCCGGCGCTTGCAGCTGCAGCGCCAACGCCGCCCCGGTCTGCGCCAGCGGCGCCACGGCGCTGCGCAGTGTCGGCTTCCCCGCAACCGGTGCGGTGCAATTGCAGGCCAATGTCGCAGCGATGCTGTTCGACGCCGACAAGGGCACCGTCTCGCCGACCGGCACGCTGCGCCTGCGCGCCGGCGGCGGTCAGGCCCTGAACGTAGTGGTCAACATCATGGGGCGCGTGCGCCAGTGCACGCCGGACGTGCCGATGATCGGCCAGCGCGCTTGCTGATGCCCCTCGTGTAAGGGGGGTGTCGACGAAAGGCAGGCGGGGGCCGACAAGCGGTTTGGGTCGTGAAACCTGTCACGCTCAGAATCACAGCCAATGAACATGCAAGCTGCCTCTGTCGCGATCACCGCCCTGGCGCGCCAGCCAACACGCGGCTTCACGTTGATCGAGATGCTGGTGACCGTGGCCATCGCGGCCATCGTGGTGTCCATCGCGCTGCCGGTCTATCAGGACTCGGTGCGAAAGGGGCGCCGCGCCGACGCATTCACGGCGATCGCCGCTGTGCAGCAGGCGCAGGAGCGTTTAAGGTCCAATAACCCGGCCTACAGCACCGCCAGCACCGCCACCGAGCTGAGCACCCGGTTCAGCGTCAACGAGCCAACGCTGTACAGCATCACCGTCAGTGCGCCTGCGAGTCCGGCCACCCTGGCCAATGGCTACGTCGTCACCGCCGTGGGCCGAAACGCTCAGGCATCGGAAACGCAGTGCAAGAAGCTCAGCCTGCTCATGGTGGACGGCAACATCAGCTACGCCGCCTGCGAGTCCTGCAGCACCTTCACCTACACCGCCACCAACGCGTGCTGGAGCCGATGATGACGGGCACGCGCAAGGCCTCGTCGGGCTTCACCATGATCGAGCTGATGGTGGTGGTGGCCATCGTCGCGGTGCTGGCCATGGTGGC
>JALHPY010000043.1:21969-29350 GCA_022842305.1 Rubrivivax sp. | reverse complement strand
TGGCGCTCGAGGACTCGCAGGTCTGCGTCATCCCCTTCGAGGCGCTGGAGTCGCTGTCGCTGGAAGTGGCCTCGCTGCAGAACCAGCTGCACCGCATCATGAGCCGCGAGATCGTGCGCCACCAGGGCGTGATGCTGCTGCTGGGCAGCATGTACGCCGAAGAGCGCCTGGCCGCCTTCTTGCTGAACCTGACGCACCGGCTGCAGGCGCGCGGCTTCTCGGCCAGTTCGGTGCTGCTGCGCATGACGCGCGAAGAGATCGGCAGCTTCCTGGGGCTGACGCTGGAAACCGTGAGCCGCACCTTCTCCAAGTTCCAGGCCGACGGCATCCTGTTCGTGCGCAACCGCCAGATCCGCATCACCGACCCGGTAGGGTTGCAGGGCATCCTGAACGGCGCTGCCCACTGACAAGGCTCAAGAAGGGCTGATTTCCGGCGCTGTTTCGCAGCGCTGACGAGGGTGGCGGGCGCACACTGCAGGCTACGCGACTTCGCCCCGGTGCCGTGTCGACCCTCACATCCCCCGCCGTCGAGGTGATTGCCTCCTGCGATGGCGTGATCGCCGCGCACGGCCACGATCCGCACGCGCTGGTGCAGATCCTGCGGGAACTGCAGGCGCTGCAAGGCTGGCTGCCACGCGCCACGCTGTGGCAGGTGGCGCAGGCTTTGGGGCTGACGCTGGCCCAGGTCGAGGGCGTGGCCGGCTTCTACCGCTTTCTGCACCTGCGCCCGGTGGGCCGCTGGCGCGTGCTGTTCAGCGACAACATCACCGACCGCATGCTGGGCAGCGAGGCCTTGATGGCCGACCTGTGCCGGCGCCTGGGCGTGACGCCCGGCCATGTGTCGGCCGACGGCCTGGTGAGCGTGGACAAGACCTCGTGCACCGGCCTGTGCGACCAGGGCCCGGCGCTGCTGATCAACCACCAGCACGTGGTCACGCGGCTGGATGCGCGCCGCGTGGCGCTGATGGCCGATCTCATCCGCGCCGGCACGCCGGTGGACCAGTGGCCGGCCGCCTGGTTCGAGGTGCAGGACAACGTCCAGCGCGCCGATGTGCTGCTGGCCGACCCACCGGCCCCCGGCGCGGCACTGGCCGCGGCGCTGGCGCGCGGGCCCGAGGCCACCCTGGCCGAAGTCAAGCGCGCCAACCTGCGCGGCCGCGGCGGCGCAGGCTTTGCCACCGGCACCAAGTGGGAACTGTGCCGCCGCGCCCCGGGTGCCGAGCGCGTGGTGGTGTGCAACGCCGACGAGGGCGAGCCCGGCACCTTCAAGGACCGCGTGCTGCTCACGCGCCACGCCGACACCGTGTTCGAAGGCATGAGCGTGGCCGCGCTGGCCATCGGCGCGCACCGCGGCCTGGTCTATCTACGCGGCGAATACCGTTACCTGCTGCCTGCACTGCAGGCGGCGCTGCAGCGGCGGCGCGAGGCCGGTCTGCTGGGCGCCGCCATCCAGGGCCGGGCCGGCTTCGACTTCGACATCAGCATCCACGTCGGTGCCGGCGCCTATGTGTGCGGCGAGGAATCCGCGCTGATCGAATCGCTGGAAGGCCACCGCGGCACGCCGCGCATCCGCCCGCCCTTCCCGGTGGAGCAGGGCTACCTGGGCCTGCCCACGGTGGTGAACAACGTCGAGACCTTCTGCGCCGCGGCGCACATCGCGCTGCACGGCGGCGCCTGGTGGGCCGGCATCGGCACGCCCAAGTCCACCGGCACCAAGATCCATTCGGTCTCGGGCGATTGCGAGCGCCCGGGCCTGTACGAGTACCCCCTGGGCACGCGCATCGGCCGCATCCTCGAGGACTGCGGCGCGCAGGACACGCAGGCGGTGCAGGTGGGCGGGCCCTCGGGCGTGTGCCTGTCTGCCTTCGAGTTCGGTCGGCGCATCGCCTTCGAGGACGTGCCCACCGCGGGCGCCTTCATGGTCTTCGACCGCAGCCGCGACATGTTCGAGGTGGCGCGCGCCTTCGCGCATTTCTTCGCGCACGAGAGCTGCGGCTTCTGCACGCCCTGCCGCGTGGGCACTGCGCTGGTGGTCAAGCGCATGGACAAGCTGGCCGCCGGCCAGGGCTCGCGCCACGACATCGACGTGCTGTTCGAACTCGACAAGCTCATGCACACGGCCACCCACTGCGGCCTGGGCGCTGCCGCCTGCAACCCGCTGCGCGACACCATCCAGAAGTTCCGCCCCGCGTATGAGAAGCATCTGAAATCGCTGTACTTCGAGCCTGGCTTCGATCTCGACGAAGAACTGTCGGTGGCGCGCCGCATGACCGGGCGCGACGACGCGGGCGCCTACCTGGAGGACAGCAAGTGAGTGCCGGCCGCTACGAATTGGACGGCAGCCGCAGCTTCACGCTGGACGGCGAAGACCTGCCCTTCCAGCCCGGCGACAGCGTGCTGCAGGCGGCCACGCGCGCCGGCCGCTACATCCCGCACCTGTGCTGGCACCCCGACTTCAAGGCCCACGGTTCGTGCCGCATCTGCACCGTCAAAGTCAATGGACGCAGCGCCGCCGCCTGCACCGTGCAGGCCGCTGCCGGCCTGGACGTGGAGAGCAACACCGAAGAGCTGAACGCGCACCGCAAGACGCTGCTGCAGATGCTGTTCGTCGAAGGCAACCACTTCTGCCCCAGCTGCGAGAAAAGCGGCCACTGCCTGCTGCAGGCCACGGCCTACGAGATGGGCATGGAAGGGCCCCACTTCGAAGAGTTCTATCCCGACCGCCCGGTGGACGCCAGCCATCCCGACATCCTGCTGGACTTCAACCGCTGCATCCTGTGCGAGCTGTGCGTGCGCGCCAGCCGCGACGTGGACGGCAAGAACGTGTTCGCCATCGGCGGCCACGGCATGGGCACGCGGCTGCTGGTCAACAGCGCCAGCGGCCGACTGGCCGACACCGACCTGGCGCTGGCCGATCGCGCCGCGCAGGTGTGCCCGGTGGGCGTGATCCTGCCCAAGCGCCGCGGCTTCGTCGTGCCCATAGGCCAGCGCCGCTACGACGCCAAGCCCGTGTCCGAGCAGGTGCAGGACGAGGGCACGCCATGAGCGCGCGTGGCCGCTCCAGAGCGCTCATCCCGCAGCGCGCAGCGCGGAGGGTCGTCCAGTGAACCCGACACTGCCCCACGGCCCGCGCAAGCTCAAGGTGGCCACGGTCTCGCTGGCCGGCTGCTTTGGCTGCCACATGAGCTTCCTGGACATCGACGAGCGCCTGCTCACGCTGCTGGAGCGCATCGAGTTCGACCGCTCGCCGCTCACCGACATCAAGCACATCGGCCGTTGCGACATCGGCCTGGTCGAGGGCGGGCTGTGCAATGCCGAGAACGTGATGGTGCTGCGTGAGTTCCGCGCCAACTGCAAGACGCTGGTGGCGGTGGGTGCCTGCGCCATCAACGGCGGTCTGCCGGCGCAGCGCAACCACCTGGACCTGGGGCAGCTGCTGACCAATGTGTACGGCCGCCGCCCCGGCCTGGCCGCGGGCAGCGCCATCCCCGACGACCCCGAACTGCCGCTGCCGCTGAACAAGGTGCACCCCATCCACGAGGTGGTGCATGTCGACTACTTTCTGCCCGGCTGCCCGCCTTCGGCCGACGCCTTCTGGTCCTTTCTGAACGACCTGATGGCCGGCCGCACGCCCCACCTGGGGCACGGCCTGATCCATTACGACTGATGCGATGAGCACCCCGCTGGAAACCGCTGCCCACCCCGCCGGCCTGCGCCGCGTGGCCATAGAACCCGTGACGCGCGTCGAGGGCCACGGCAAGGTCACGCTGCTGCTGGACGCCGCCAACCGGGTGCAGCAGGTGCGGCTGCACATCGTCGAGTTCCGCGGCTTCGAGCAGTTCATCCAGGGCCGACCCTACTGGGAAGTGCCGGTGATGGTGCAGCGCCTGTGCGGCATCTGCCCGGTGTCGCACCACCTGGCGGCAAGCAAGGCGCTCGACCGCGTGGTGGGCGCGCGCACGGTCACGCCCACGGCCGACAAGATCCGCCGCCTGATGCATTACGGCCAGGTGATGCAGAGTCACGCGCTGCACTTCTTCCACCTGAGCTCGCCCGACCTGCTGTTCGGTTTCGACAGCGAGGTCAACCGGCGCAACATCGTCGGCGTGGCCGCGGCCCACCCCGAGATCGCCAGGAAGGGCGTGCTGCTGCGCAAGTACGGGCAAGAGGTGATCCGCGTCACCGCCGGCAAGCGCGTGCACGGCACGGGCTCGGTGCCGGGCGGGGTGAACAAGCTGGTGAGCGCCGCCGACCGCGACTTCCTGCTGCGCGACCTGGCGCAGATGAAGGCCTGGGCGCAGGATGCCGTGGCCATCGCCAAGACCTTGCACGCGCAGAACCCGGCGCTGTACGACCACTTCGGCGAGAGCCGCGCGCACATGCTGTCGCTGGTGCGCGGCGACGGTGCGCTGGATCTGTACGACGGCGTGATCCGCGCGCGCAGCGCCGACGGCACGCTGATCTTCGACGGCGCCAGCGACCAGGGCTACCTCGACCTGATCGAGGAAGAAGTCAAGCCCTGGACCTACATGAAGTTCCCCTTCCTGCGCAGCCTGGGGCGCGAACACGGCTGGTACCGCGTCGGCCCGCTGGCGCGGCTGCAGAACTGCGACTTCATTCCCAGCCCCTTGGCCGAGGTGGAGCGGCGCGAGTTCGTGGCCTGGGGCCACGGCCAGCCCATCCACGCGCCGCTGGCCTACCACTGGGCGCGCATGGTCGAGGTGCTGCACTGCGTGGAAGTCATCGAGCAACTGCTGCACGACCCCGACATCCTGGCCGGTGAACTGATGGCCGGCGGCCCGCAGAACCTTGAAGGCGGCGCTGCGCACCGGCGCAGCGGCGTGGGCGTGATCGAGGCGCCGCGCGGCACGCTCATCCACCACTACGAGGTGGGCGACGACGACCTGGTGACGATGTGCAACCTGATCGTCAGCACCACGCACAACAACCAGGCCATGAATGAAGCGGTGCGCTCGGTGGCGCGCGAATACCTCGATGGGCAGGAGCTGACTGAGGGTCTGCTCAACCACATCGAGGTGGCCATCCGCGCCTACGACCCCTGCCTGTCCTGCGCCACGCACGCGCTGGGCCAGATGCCGCTGGAAGTGGCGCTGCTAGGCCCCGAGGGCCAGACCCTGGACCGCGCACGCCGCGCGGGGCCGGGCCACTTTGAACACCTGC
This sequence comes from Rubrivivax sp., assembly GCA_022842305.1. Lineage (GTDB taxonomy): Bacteria > Pseudomonadota > Gammaproteobacteria > Burkholderiales > Burkholderiaceae_C > Rubrivivax. The sequence continues at coordinate 24,169 of JALHPY010000043.1, read as the reverse complement.
AAGGGGATCTGTGATGCGTTCGCCACCACCCGTGCTCGTCTTTGGCTGGGGCAACCGCAGCCGTGGCGACGACGCGCTGGGCCCGCTGTTCGTCGAGCGCCTGCGCATGGGGTTGCAGTCCGATTGCGGCGTCGAATGCCTGGACGACTACCAGCTGCAACCCGAGCACGCGCTGGACCTGGTGAGCCGCGCCCGCGTGCTCTTCGTCGATGCCAGCCTGGACGCGGCACCGCCCTTTGCGGTGACGCCGCTGCACGCGCAGCGCGACGCCAGCTTCAGCAGCCACGCCATGTCGCCGCAGGCGCTGCTGCAGGTCTACCGCGATCTGCACGGCGGCGCGCCGCCCCCGGCCACGCTGCTGGCCATCCGCGGCGAGCACTTCGAGCTGGGCCAGCCGCCCGGTGAAGCCGCCATGGCGCACCTGGGGCAGGCGCTGACCTGGGCCCGGCACTGGCTGTCCACGCCGGCTGACTGACTGGCGGCCGGCGGCGGCCGGTCCAAGCCAGCGTGGCGCCGCCAACAACTTGTTGTCCGGGTAGGTGCGTAGGCGCACAGAACTGCGCCCCCCGATGCGCGATGCTGGTCGGCACGAACCCGGACGCCCGGATGCCTGCGCAATGCGCGCCAGCGACCGGCAGCGCCGCTGGCCGACGGGATCGCCAGGGCGCTCCGGGTTGCGCTCTGCAACCAGTTGGAGATCACTATGAATACAGCGATGCGCCTCGTGCTGGCAGCAGCCAGCCTGGCGATGAGTGGGCATGCCGCCGCGCAGCTCACGTTTTACGAACGCAACGATTACAAGGGCCGCTCCTTCACCACCGAGGGCGATATCCAGAACTTCCAGCGTTACGGCTTCAACGACCGCGCCTCTTCGGTGGTGGTGAAGGGCTCGCGCGCGGACCGCTGGGAGGTCTGCGAAGACCGGGCCTTCCGCGGCCGCTGCGTCGTGCTGCGCCCGGGACAGTATTCGTCTCTGGCGGCCATGGGACTGAACAAGCGCGTCTCGTCGGTGCGCTCGGTAGAGCGCGAAGCCCGCGCCGAGCCGCCGCCGGCGCCCCCGCCCACGGGCCGCCGCATCGAGTTCTATGAGCACGAAGGCTTCCAGGGCCGCTCATTCACGGCCGAGCGCGCGGTAACCGACCTGCGCGGCAGCGGTTTCAACGACCGCGCGTCGTCGATGGTGGTCACCGGCGACGGCTGGGTGGTCTGCCAGAACGCCGGCTTCGACGGCCCCTGCGTCGCGCCGGGACCGGGCCGCTATCCCTCGCTGTCTGCCATGGGGCTGAATGACCGCATCTCCTCGGTGCGCCGCAGTGGCAACGATGACGATGACCGCGGCCGGCCCGCGCCGCCGCCGCAAGCTGCGCTCGGCCGCGTCGTCTTTTATGAACATGATGGCTTCCAGGGACGCAGCTTCACGGCCGACGCCCAGGTGGACGACCTGCGCCGCAGCGGCTTCAACGACCGCGCCTCGTCGGCCGTGGTCACCGGCGAGCGCTGGGAGGCCTGCCAGGACGCGGGCTTCAACGGTGCCTGCATCGTGCTGCGCCCGGGCCAGTACCCCTCGCTGACGGCGATGGGCCTGAACGACCGCATCTCTTCGGTGCGTGCGCTGGGACGGGGTGAGCGCATCGACGATCGCCGCTACGCGCCGCTGCCGGCGGTGTCGCGCGACTACGGCCGCCGCAACGACGAGCGCCTGTACGAGGCCGACATCCGCTCCGTCCGCGCCGTGGTCGAAGACTCGGGCCGGCGCTGCTGGGTCGAGCCGCAGCAGGTTGAACAGACGCGCAACAGCGGCCCCAACGTGCCAGGCGCCCTGCTGGGCGCGGTGATCGGCGGCATCCTGGGCCACCAGGTGGGCGGCGGCAGCGGCAAGGACATCGCCACCGGCATCGGTGTCGTGGGCGGCGCGGCCATCGGCGCCAATGTCGGCCGCGGCGATGGCTCGCAGCAGGTCGTCACCACGCAGAACGTGGAGCGCTGCAGCAACCGGCCCGACCAGGCGCGTCCCGCCTACTGGGACGTGACCTACGGCTTCCGTGGACAGGAATACCGCGTACAGATGAACAAGGCGCCCGGCCGCACGATCACCGTCAACGAGCAGGGCGAGCCGCGCGGTTGACGCTGCGCCCGCTGCCCCTGTCGCGGGGCCCCGCGGGGCGGGGGGGGGGCCCCCCACTCCCGAACCAATTAGCCC
>JALHPY010000043.1:0-21959 GCA_022842305.1 Rubrivivax sp. | reverse complement strand
GCGCGCCCCGGCTTGCCGGGGCGCGCGCCTCATCAGCCGATCTCATTGCGCCTCGGTCGCCTCCAGCAACTGGGCGGCCTCGTCGAACTTCAGATTCTCGATGTGGCCGCACACGCTGTCGCAGTCTTGCTCGCTCAGACGTCCTCGAAGCTGGGGCAACAGCGCGTTGAAGCGATCGATCGCCGACATGTCGTGCTGTCGCAGCAACCTGACGAAGGCGGCCAGGGCTTCGGGTTCGATGGCCACGCTGCTGGTGCTTCCTGACTGACCGCCATCGGTGGGTTGGTGCGCCAGCGCAGCCACCGCAGCGCGGCGCAGCGCCTGCAACATGGTCGACAGGACCCCCCCGAGCGCCGCCGCCCGTTCGCGTTCGCCCGCGCCGGCGGCTGCTTCGATTTCGCGCGAGAGACGCTGGATGGCCGTGGCCCCCAGCATGCCCGCGCTCCCGCTCAACTTGTGCATCCGTCCCGTGTAGGCGCTGAGCGCTCCCGCAGGTTGTGCGATGCCTGGAACGGCGACGTCGGCAAACTCGTCCAGCAGGCGCTTGAGCATGGATCGGAACAGGCTGAAGTCATCGACCAGGCGCTCGCGCGCATCGGTCGAATCGATGCCCTCGATCTCCACCCAGGGCGCAGCGCCCGGCGCCGGATCAAGCGGCACAGCGGCGGCTGGCATGGCGGGCGTGGGCTTGGCGGGCTGGACGTGGCGCAGGATGCTGCGCACCAGGGACTGGGCATCGAAGGGCTTGATGATGAAGTCGTCCATGCCGGCCGCCTGGGCCCGTTCACGCTCGCTGCTCAGGGCTCCGGCCGTCAGCGCGATGATGGGCAGCTGGGTCAGCGACAGTTCGACCCGGATCCGTTGCGTCGCGTCATGCCCGTTGAGCACGGGCATCTGCACGTCCATCAACACCACGTCGATGGACCGGGGTTCGGCCTGCAGGCGCTCGAACGCCTCCTGTCCGTTGCTGGCCAGGGTGACGCGCGCGCCCTCCAGTTCGAGGATGCGTTTGGTCACGTCGAGATTGATGTCGCTGTCGTCGACAACCAGCACGCGCACACCGAGCAGGGCATTCTTGCCTGGGGTGGCCGGCACAGCCTCCAGGTGGGCCAGCGCGGCGGGCGAGGCCAGCGCGAAGTCGAGCACCACCGTGAACTCGCTGCCGAGCCCAGGCATGCTTTGCAGCGTCACCTCGCCGCCCATCAGCTTGACCAGGCGCTTGACGATGGACAGGCCCAGCCCGGTGCCACCGAAGCGCCGCGTGATCGAGGCATCGGCCTGCGCGAAAGGGGCAAACAGGCGCGCTTGCACTTCGGGCGCGATGCCAATCCCGGTGTCCTTGACGACGAAGCTCAGCGTGGCCACGTTCGCGGCATGGACGACGGACCGAACGCTCAGCCTGACGCCGCCGTGTTCGGTGAACTTGCTGGCGTTGGAGAGCAGGTTGGTCAGGATCTGACTGAGCAGCGTGGCGTCACCCTCCAGGGCGGGCGGCAGATCGGGCGGGCAGTCGATTTCGAAGGCGATGCCCTTCGCGGCGGCCTGAACCGCCATCACGTCGGCCAACTGCTTCAGCAGCCCGGGCAGGCCGAAGGCGGCACGCTCGACGATCAATTCGCCCGCCTCGATCTTGGACAGGTCGAGCACATTGTTGAGCACCGTCAGCAAGGACTTGCTGGCGACCTTGACCTTGCGCAGGAGGTCCTGCTGCTGATCGTCCAGCGCCGTATGCCCCAGCAGGTAGGACAGGCCGAGGACCGCGTTCATCGGCGTGCGGATCTCGTGGCTCATGTTGGCCAGGAACTCGCTCTTGGCGCGGTTGGCCTGTTCGGCCTTGTGCGTGGCTTCGCGCAGCGACTCCTCGTACTGCTTGCGCTCGGTGATGTCGCGCGCCGCGGCGAACACGCCCTGCAGCACGCGGTCGCGGTCGTACAGCGTGGTGGCGTTGTAGGAGACCACGGTCTGCTTGCCGTCGCGGTCGCGCGCGGTCAGTTCGTAGTTGGTGACCTTCTTCTGGCTCAACACCAGCTTGATGCTGGCCTCGGCCCGCTCGGGGTCGGTGAAGAAGTTCTTGAACGGGGCACCGATCAACTCGTCGCGGGTGCAGCCGGTCAAGGCCTCCATCTGCTTGTTGACATCGGTGATGATGCCCGGCGCGTCGGTGGTCATCAGCGCATCGATGTTCGATTCGAACAGCGAGCGGGTATAGAACTGGTGGTCGCGCAGGCGTTGCGCCAGTTGCTTCTGCTCGGCCTCGATCTGCTTGCGGGCGGTGTTGTCGGTGCCGATCAGCAGGTAGCCGATGATCGCGTCCTCGGCATCGCGCAGCGCGGTCACCGACACCACCGCCGGGAAGCGACTGCCGTCCTTGCGGATGTAGGTCAGTTCGTAGATGTCCTCGATGCCGCGCGAGGCCTTGAACACCAGCGCCTCGAAGCCCGGGGCGATCGGTGTGTCCAGTTCGATGCTCAAGGCCTTGGCGCGCGCGATCAGTTCCTGCGGGTCGGAGATGTCGGCCGGCGTGATGCGGTCCATCACGTCGGCAGCCGCGTAGCCCAGCATGCGCTCGGCGCCGACATTGAAGATCTGGATCACGCCCTTGGCATCGGTGGCGATGCTCGAGAAATTGGCGCTGTTGAAGATCGCGCGCTGCAGGGCATCCGCCTTGAGCAGCGCCTCTTCGGCCTGCTTGCGCGCCGTGTTGTCGGTGCCGATCAGCAGGTAACCGATGATCGCGCCTTCGGCGTCGCGCAGTGCCGTGACCGACACCACCGCCGGAAAGCGGCTGCCGTCCTTGCGGATGTAGGTCAGTTCGTAGATGTCCTCGATGCCGCGCGAGGCCTTGAACACCAGCGCCTCGAAGCCCGGGGCAATCGCCGCGCCCAGCTCGACGCTCAAGGCCTTGGCCCGCGCGATCAGCTCCTGTGGATCGGAGATGTCGGCTGGCGTGATCCTGTCCATCACATCGGCCGCCGCGTAGCCCAACATGCGCTCGGCGCCGACGTTGAAGATCTGGATCACGCCCTTGGCATCGGTGGCGATGCTGGAGAAGTTGGCGCTGTTGAAGATCGCGCCTTGCAGCGCACCGGCCTTGAGCAGCGCCGCTTCGGCGCGTTTGCGCGCGGTGTTGTCGGTGCCGATCAGCAGGTAGCCGATGATTCCACCGTCCGCATCGCGCAGCGCCGTGACCGACACCACCGCCGGGAAGCGACTGCCGTCCTTGCGGATGTAGGTCAGCTCATACATGTCCTCGATGCCGCGCGAGGCCTTGAACACCAAGGCTTCGAATCCCGGGGCGATCGGGGTGTCGAGTTCGAGGCTGAGAGCCTGGGCGCGGGCGACGAGCTCTTGTGGGTCGGAGATGTCGGCGGGCGTGCTCTTGTTCATGACCTCGTCGGCGGCGTAGCCCAGCATGCGCTCGGCGCCGACGTTGAAGATCTGGATCACGCCCTTGGCGTCGGTGGCGATGCTCGAGAAGTTGGCGCTGTTGAAAATGGCGCTCTGCAGCGCACCGGTTCTGAGCAGGGACTCCTGACGGCGGATTTCTGCGAAGCCCTCCACGCGGCCGGAAGCGGGGCCGGGTCGCGGGGATTCGGTGGAAGGCTTGGTCATGGGCAACCTGAGGTGGAATGCGGCGCGATCTCGCGCGCCAGGGCCGGCGCGTCAACGGCAGCGATGTCCAGCAGCCAGGCGCGCGCACGGCCGGCGCGCTTGGCGCTGTACATGGCCTTGTCCGCGGCGCGTACCAGGTCCATGGGCGTGCTGTGCGCACCGACATCGTCTGTGAGGCCGGAATCGGTCGATGCGGGCTTCCAGCTCGGACTGTCTTCGTCGTAGCAGGCTGCGCCCACGCTGACCGAGACCCGCGCGCCCGAGGGCGAGGCGCCGTGCGCGATGTCCAGCGCCGCCACGGCAGCCAGCACGCGCCGGGCCACATGCTCGGCGCCAGCGCGGGGGGTGCGCGGCAGCATCACCAGGAACTCCTCGCCGCCGTAGCGCGCCACCATGTCCGCAGGGCGCACGGTGGCCGCCACCAGGCCCTGCGCCACGGACTGCAGGCAGGCATCTCCCGCCGGATGCCCATAGTGATCATTGAACAGCTTGAAGTGATCGACGTCGATCATCAACAGCGACAAGGGCGCGCCCGAGCGACGTGCGCGCCGCCATTCCTGGTCGAGCAATTCGTCGAAGCGGCGCCGGTTGATGAGGCCGGTCAACACGTCGACCGTGGCGATGCGGCGCAGTTCGTCGGCCAGGTGCTTGACCCGCAGTTGCGCCTTGACGCGCGCCAGCACCAGCTCGGCGGTGACGGGCTTGGCGATGAAGTCCGCGGCGCCCAGCTCGAAGCCCGCCACTTCGAACGCCGGTTCGTGGTGTTTGGTGACGAAGATCACCGCCACGTCGGCCAGCGCCGGGTCGGACTTGAAGGCCTCGCAGACCTGCAGACCGTTTATGCCAGGCATCTCGGCATCGAGCAGCACGAGATCGGGCGCCGAGCTCCGGGCAAGTCGCAGCGCATCGGCGCCGTTGGTCGCGAATTGCACTTCGGCCAGGCCCGAGAGAATGCGGCTGAGCAGCTGGATCGTGCCCGGGTCGTCATCGACCAGCAGGATGCGGTCGTTCATGGCTGCTGTACAGGGTGCTGCGCGGGGGCGCCGGGCAGGACGATCGAAAAGCAGCTGCCCAGACCGGCTTCACTTTCGACGAGCAGGCGGCCATTCATCGCGCCGACGAGCTGCTTTGCGATCATCAGCCCGAGGCCGACACCCAGTGTCGCCGTGTGCTGCCTGCCCACCCGATTGAAGGGCTCGAAAAGCTGTTCCAGCTGTGACGCGTCCATGCCCAAGCCGTTGTCGCGCACCGTGATGGTCACTTCGGCGGGTCCGCCTTGCACGTCGACCCGGACCCAGCCCCCTGGCCGGTTGTACTTGATGGCATTCGTCAACAGGTTGGCCAGGCACTGCTGCAGCCGGGCGCTGTCGGCCAGGGCGTGGAGGGGTGCACAAGCCTGCGGCGGCGACAGCGTCACGCCGGCCCGCCCGGCGATGAGCGACACTGCCGCGGTGGCTTCGGCCGCACAGCGCGTGGCATCGATGGCGAGCAGGTGAACGACCAGCTTGCCGGCCTCGAAGCGGCCAACGTCCAGCACGTCGCGCATCAGCGCTTCGAGGCTGCGGCCGCTGGTCAGCAGGTGCGCAAGCCGCGTGGCTTGCCTGGCGCTCAAGGGGTTGTCCGTGTCCCGCTCCATGAGCCCGGCCATCCCGAGGATGCCGTTCAGCGGGTTGCCTATCTCATGGGCGATGTAGGACATCATCAAGGTCTTGGTGCGGCTGGCCGCCTCGGCCTCGATGCGCGCGCGTGATTCGGATTCCAGTCGTTCGCGGTCCCTCACATCGCGAAGCATCAAGGTGGTCGATGCGTCCGGTCCTTCGCCCTCGCGCGACACCGAGGTCTCGACGGGGATGGCACTCCGGTCGCCTCTCTTGATCATGATCCGCAGCGGCTCGGCACCGGGCGGCCATGCGTCCAGCCCTTCGCCAAGAAGCTCTCGCACCGGCATGCCGATCATCCGAGCGGACTCACGACCGAACAAGCGGCCGGCCGCGGCATTGGCCAGCATCACCGTTTCCTGGGCATCGACGCTGACGATGGCGTCGGACGCGCCGGCAACGATGGCGGCAACGCGGGCGTCGCCGATGCTGCGCCAGTGCTCGCGCACGGACTGCAACTCGGCGGCGGCGCGGCGCTGCAGGTCGAGCAGGTTGCGAATGCGCGCCAACAGCACCGCTGGCGTGTAGGGTTTGGCGATGAAGTCGGCCGCGCCCAGATCGAGGGCGCGCATCTCGTTGCGCGGATCCGAGAAGCGGGTCACGAACACGATCGGCGTGTGCGCGAAAGCCGGCTCCCCCTTGAGCGCGGCGCAGACATCGAACCCGTCGAATTCGGGCATGTGGGCGTCGAGAAGGATCAGGTGCGGGTCGAGGCTGCGCGCCAGGCGCAGTGCCTCGGCGCCCGACTGGGCGAAGTGCACCTCGCCCATCGTCAACAGCGTGTGCTGCAGGATCCGGATGGCAGCGACGTCGTCGTCGACGATCAGCAGCCGCGGTACCTGAACGCTGACCGGCAGCGGTGTCGCGCCCACGGCAAGCCGTTGGTCCGTCAGTTCCTTGAACGACCGGCCCGAGCGGAGGTGTGCGCGTACACGCGCTGTCAATTGAGCCGCAATCAGCGGCTTGGTGACGAAGTCGACCGCACCGGCCAGCAGCGCGGTGGCTTCGAGCGCGGGCGTGGCGTGGCTGGTCGCAAAGATCACCGGCACATGCGCCAGCGTCGAGTCGGCCCGCAAGGCCCGGCAGACCTCGAGCCCCGACATGCCGGGCATCTCGATGTCGAGAACGATCAGGTCCGGCGGGTTCTCGCGGGCAAGCCGCAGGGCTGCCTCACCGGAGGTCGCGAACTGTTGATCGGGGTGGTGGGCCAGCATGCGACTCATGACCCGAATCGCGGACGGATCATCGTCGACCAGCAGCAGCCGAACCTCACGCGAAGACATCAGGCGCCTTTCCAGGATCGTGCGGTTCGCGTTGCATTGTGCGCCTGCGCCCGCTGCGCCACTTGGAAAGCGCCGCCAAGCCGCCGCGATCAGCCGCAGCGGCCTGGCATCGTGCTCAGCCGATCGACTCGACCTGCCGGCTCTGCTGGTAGGCGCGGCCGAAGCGGTTGGCCAGGAACTCGGGCAGCGCCACCTGCTCCTGGCGCACGAAGCCCTGCTGCGGCAGCCGGCCTTCGCGGAACAGGTCCAGCGCGGCGCACACGCCGGCGGCGGTGGTGATCTGGATGGCCGACAGCGGCGCGGTCTCGCTGCGCTCGGCAAAGATCTTGCGCGCGAACACCTCCTGCACGAGGCTGCCGCCGCGCATGCCGCTGACGGTGACGAACACCAGCACGACATCCTGCATGGTGCTGGGAATGCTCTTGCGCAGGATGGCCTTCAGCGTCTCGGGCTCCTTGTTCAGCTGCAGCTCTTCCAGCAGCAGCTTCATCAGGTCGCGGTGGCCGGGGTAGCGCACGCTCTTGTAGTCCAGCGTCTGCGCGCGGCCGGCCAGGGTCTCGCAAAGCGTGCCCAGGCCACCGCTGGTGTTGAAGGCCTCGTACTCAGTGCCGTCCAGGCTGAAGTGCTCCAACCCTTCGAGCGGCAGCACCTCGATGTTGCGGCCGTCGCGGATGGCCTCGCAGGGATGGCAGTACTCGTTGATCAGGCCGTCCACGCTCCAGGTCAGGTTGTACTTGAGCGCGTTGGTGGGGAAGGCCGGCAGCGCGCCGACGCGCATCTTGACCTCGCGCAGTTCATCGAAGCCCAGCGCCAGGTGGTGCGCCACGATGCCGATGAAGCCCGGCGCCAGCCCGCACTGCGGCATGAAAGCGGTGGACGCGCCTTCGGCCAGCGCCTGGATGGCGCGGGTGGCGGCCACGTCCTCGGTCAGGTCGAAATAGTGGCAGCGCGCCTCGCGCGCCTGCGTCGCCGCCAGCGTGGCCAGGTGGTAGGGCAGGGCGTTGATCACCGCCTGCTGGCCGCGCAAGGCCTGCAGCAGCGCCTGCGGGTCGGCGGTCTCGGCCTGCAGCTTCTTCACGGGCAGGGCGCCCAGGCTGGCCAGCGCCGCGGCGCTGCGGTCGACCACGGTCAGGTCGTAGTCGCCGCTGGCCGACAGCAGGTGGGCGATGGTGTGGCCGATGTGGCCGGCTCCGAGCAGGGTGATGCGCATGGCTTTCCTTTGTGGCGTTGGCGGGCGGCGGCCTCTACAGGCCGATGCCCGCCAGTCTAGAAACGACTGCCGACGAAAGAAATTGCCAAGTCGTCGAAACGAAAGTAGATTTCGACGAAACGACGATCAAATGCTACAAACTGGCTTCAGCCCTTTTGGCCTTGAGTTCCCGGGCCTGCGCCCGCTTGGTGCGCGTGGTGGCCTTTTCGTAGGCTTCCTCGGCCGCCTTGCGCATGGCGATGGCGCGTTCGAGCGCGGCTTCGAAACGCGCCACGGTGTAGGTGTTCTCGGTGCCGATGTAGATGGTGCGGCGCCGCGGCTTGTCACCGAAGCGCGGGATGAGCACGCTCAGGCTGCAGTCGCGCGTGTGGCTGCCCTTGCGCAGGCGCACGATGGGGCCACTGATGCCGGCCGGCAGGTCGCTGGTCTTGCCCGCGCTGGGGCCGCGCTGCAGCAGCGAAGGCGCTGGCAGCTTGGCGATGCGCTTGAGCAGTTCCTTGGTGGCCGCCTCGAGCGATGCCGCGGCACCGCTGCCGTCGGTGCTGTGGTCGGAGAAAAGGCGTGTGCCTCCGTAACGCAGTTGCCAGCCGTGGGTGGCGCGGTGGTCTATGCGCTGGATGCACTGCGGCACCTGGAAGGTGTCGCCGCTGAAGATGACGACCTCTCGAAATTTCATCGTTGGTTCGGGTAAGGGTTGACGAATCTCCCTGGCACCTCTTGTTCATCGGGTCGGGTTTGACACCGCCCTGTGGCGCTAACTGTAGGCGCTGGCGGAAGACATCTCTGCCAGTAGCCATTGAAAACATTGAAAGTGCGTAAACAAGTCATGTTATTGGACACGCTGGACCGCCGCCTGATCGCCCTGCTGCAGGCCGATGCCCGCACCAGCACCGCCGACCTGGCGCGCCGCCTGGGCGTGGCGCGCACCACGGTGCTGGCGCGGCTGGCGCGGCTGGAAAAGCAGGGCGTCATCGTCGGCTACACGGTGCGCCTGGGGCAGGAGGACGGCGAGCGCGGCGTCGAGGCCTACGTGGGCATCGCCACCGAGCCCCAGGCGGCGCGCCTGGTGACGCAGCGCCTGGCGGCCATCCCCGAGCTGCGCCAGCTGTGCTCGGTGAGCGGCGAGATCGACTACCTGGCGCTGCTGCACGCCGAAACACCGGCGCGGCTGGATGCGCTGCTGGACGAGATCGGCGCCATCGCCGGGGTGCAGCGCACCACCACCTCGGTGGTGCTGGCGCGGCGCATCGACCGGCTGGCCGGAGCGGGTTGAACTAGACATCGCGCCCTGCCCAGCGCTGGCATTGCTGGCGCACCACCTCGGGCAGGAAGCGCTCGCGCTCCTGCGTGGCGCGTATCCAGCAGGCATCGTTGCCGTCTCCGGCCAGTTCGCGCGTCAGCAGCGCCAGCGCTGCTTCGGCACGCAGCTCGGCGGCATGCGGTGCCAGCCGCTGCAGCGTGGCCAGCAGGTCGTCGCGCAGCACGCGGTGCTCGCCGCTGCGCGGGTCGACATAGGTGCCGGCCAGGCCAAAGCGGCAGGCCTGGAAGCGGTTGAAGGTGTAGGCCAGGTAGTCGTCTTCCTGAGGCGCGCCGAAGGGCTGCTGCAGCGTGATCCAGCGCGCCAGGCACTGCACCAGGCCGGCCAGCGCCGCCGCCTTCTCGATGGTCAGCGGCGTGTCCAGCACGCGCACTTCGATCGTGCCGAACTCGGGCTTGGGCCGAATGTCCCAGTAGAAGTCCTTCATGCTGCGCACGACACCGGTGCGCGTCATCTTGGCGAAGTAGACGCAGAAGTCGTCCCAGGTCAGCACGAAGGGCGCGCGCCCCGACAGCGGGAACGCAAACACCGAGTTCAGCCGCGCCGAGTGGAAGCGCGTGTCGGTGCCCTGCACGAAGGGCGATGACGCGGCCAGCGCGATCAGGTGCGGGATGAAGCGCCCCATGTGGTGCAGCAGCACCAGCGCGTCGTCGGCCGAGGGGCAGCCCACGTGCACGTGCTGGCCGAAGATGGTGAACTGCTTGGACAGGTAGCCGTAGAGCTCTGATATCTCGTGGAAGCGTGGCTTGTCGAAGATGCGTTGGCGGCTCCAGTCCTGGAACGGGTGCGTGCCGCCGCCACAGATGGCCACGCCCAGGCGGTCGGCCCCGGCCACCAGCGCGTCGCGGATCTCGCCCAGCTGCGCCAGCGCGTCGGCGTGGCCGCTGCAGATGCCGGTGGAGATCTCGATCATGCTGTCGGTGATCTCGGGTACCACGCTGCCCGGCAGCTTGCGCCGCGCCAGCTGGCGCAGCAGGTCGGCAGCGGCTGGCGTCAGGTCGTAGTCGTGCGTGGCCACGATCTGCAGCTCGAGCTCGACGCCCAGGGTCAGCGGCTTGGACCTGGCAAAGTCCAGCAGCGTCATGCCGCCTCCGTGGGGCGCAGCGCTGCAGCCTTGGTGGCTGCCGGCGCGCCAGTTGCCGGACCCAGCTCGCCAGCGAAGCGCAGGCCCCACTGCACGGCCAGCGGGCCCACCAGTTCGGTCAGCACGATCACCGACAGCACCACCGGGGCAATGCCCGCGGCATACGCCGCGTGGCTGCGCTGCAGGTCGTCCAGCAGCACCAGCGACACGCCCGACACCGGCACCAGCGTGAGCGACAGGCCCATGCCCTGGCGCCAGTGCAGCCCGCTCCAGCGCGCCAGGCCCATGACCACGGCGGTCTTGGCGGCAAAGCGTGTGGCCACCAGGGCCAGCGCCACCAACCCGCCGCTGAGCACGGCCTGCGCCGTCCAGGCGCTGCCGACGATGACGAACAGCATCAGCACCAGCACGCCGCCCGCGGTGCCGAAGTGGCGCGGCCAGACCCAGGGGCGCTGCGTGGTGTTGCGCAGCAGCAGCCCGGCCAGCAGCGGCACCAGCAGCGGCGACAGGCTCAGCAGCTGCGCCGTCAGCAGGGCCAGCGCCACCAGGCCCAGCAGCAGCAGCGTGGCGTTCTCGTCGCGCAGGTCCAGCCCGCGCGTGACCCCGGCCACCAGCCGCGCCAGCACCGCCGCCAGCAGCACCGAGCCGCCCAGCACCCACAGCGGCTGCGAGATGGCGCGCACCCAGTCACCGGCCTGGTCGTGGTGCAGCCAGCCGATCAGCAGCTTGCTGGCCAGCACCGCGAACAGCGTGTTGCAGGCGGTGAGCACGATCATGCGGTCGGTCACCTGGCCGGCCGACTGCAGCTCACTCGACACGCGCCCCACCACCGCAGCCGATGCGCAGGTGGTGAGCGCGGCGCACACCAGGGCCGTGTCGCGTGCCATGCCCAGGGCCTGCAGCACCCAGGCCACGGCCAGCAGGCTGAGCAACGATTCGCCGATGGCGGTGAGCGGCAGCACCGGGTTGGCGCGCCACCAGCGCAGGTTGACGCGGCTGCCCAGCTCGAACAGCAGCAGCGCCAGCGCCATGTCCACCACCAGGCGCGTGGCGCCGTGCAGGCCGCCGTCGCCCAGGCCCAGGCCCATCCACGCGAGCACGAAGCCCACGGCGCTGTAGCCGATGATGCGCGGCCAGCCCATCAGGCGGCGCGCGGCTTCACCCAGCAAGGCCCCGGTCACCAGCGCCGCGGCCACCGTGAAGGCGTGGCCGGGCAGCTCGGGCCGGGGCTCGAGCTGCAACAGCGTGGCGATGGTTTCGAGCATGTCTCCTCCGCGCGCTTGCAGGGCGGCCATGCCGGCATTTCTGCGTGCCGGCCCGGCTGGTAGAGCGCGGGCCCGCGGGAATGGTTCCGCGGCTGCGGGTTGTCCCGCGGAGGCGGCGCTTCAGCGCGCCAGTTCGGCGCGCATGGCCTGGATCACGCCGCGGTAGTCGGCCTGGCCGAAGATGGCGCTGCCGGCCACGAAGGTGTCGGCACCGGCGTCGGCGGCACGGCGGATGTTGTCGACCTTGATGCCGCCGTCCACTTGCAGCCTTATGTCGCGCCCGCTGGCATCGATCAGCTTGCGTGCCTGCTCGATCTTGCGCAGCGCGCCGGGGATGAAGCTCTGGCCGCCGAAGCCGGGGTTGACGCTCATGATGAGGATCAGGTCGACCTTGTCCAGCACCCACTCCAGCACGTCCAGCGGCTCGGCCGGGTTGAACACCAGGCCGGCCTGGCAGCCCTCGGCCTTGATCAGCTGCAGCGTGCGGTCGACGTGCGTGCTGGCGTCGGGGTGGAAGCTCACCAGGTCGGCGCCGGCCTTGCAGAAGGCCTGCGCCAGCGCATCCACCGGCTGCACCATCAGGTGCACGTCGATGGGCGCGCTGCTGTGCTTGCGCAGCGCCTGGCAGACCATGGGCCCGAAGGTGAGGTTGGGCACGTAGTGGTTGTCCATCACGTCGAAATGGATCCAGTCGGCGCCGGCGCCGATGACGTCCCGTACTTCCTCGCCCAGGCGCGCGAAGTCGGCCGAAAGAATGCTGGGGGCGATGCGGAAAGTCTTCATGCAGGGATTCTAGAAGCCTGCCCCTTTGACGGCCGGAGCCGGCTTCTAGAATGCCGTGCATGGCCAAGCCCGAATTCAGCTGCAGCGTGCGCGTGCAGTACCTGCCCGAACAATCGCACCCACCCGAAGGGCCCTACGCCTTTTCGTACACGGTCACCATACGCAACACCGGCGACATCACGGCGCAGCTGGTGGCGCGCCACTGGGTGGTGACCGACGCCAACGGCGACACCGAAGACGTGCGCGGCCTGGCCGTGGTCGGCCACCAGCCGCTGCTCAAGCCGGGCGAAGAGTTCCAGTACACCAGCTGGACGCGCATCGCCACCATGATGGGCCAGATGCGCGGCACCTACCTGTGCATGACCGAAGAGGCGCGTCCCTTCGACGCTGCGGTGCCGGAGTTCGCGCTCGTCTACCCCGGCGCGCTGCACTGAGCATCCGGCGCGCATGACGGCCGGCTGGGACCTCACCGCACTCGCCAACGCGGCCGACCCCAAGGCGGGCACGGCCGAGCGCCACCTGTGGCTAGTGCGGCTGATGGAATGGCTGCGACACGCGCCATTGGCGCCGGAGGCGGCCGAAGGACGCACGCCACGGCCGGTGCTGCGCCTGCGCCACCTGCTCAACCAGCTCGAACGCCACCAGGACCTGCGCGAACGCGTGCGCGGCGTGGCACAGGCCTTCTGGGACGAGATCGACGCGGCCGCGCTGCTGGCCGACCTGGGCTTCGGCGCACGCCTGTCCTTCGGCAGTGAACTGCTGCGGCGCGTGCAGGCGCGGCTGCTGCCCGGCACGCCCGACACCTTGGATCTGGCGGCGCTGTTCGCCCTGCTGTTCGAGCCGGGCGACGAGGCCTGGGTGGGCGCGCTGGACCGCGCCACGCTGGACCAGGCGGCCCGTCTGCTGGGGCCCGGGCCCGACTTCATGCAGGGCGCGCTGCTTGACGCCATCACCATCCTGGTGAGCGCGGTGCACGCCGCCGGCTACACGCCGGAACTGCGTCAGCGCATGGAGCCGGTGCTGCTGCGCGACGAGCCCTTCCGCCAGCTCACCCAGACCGCCACTGCACTGCGCCTGGCGGTGGTGGAAGGGCGTAGTGCCGACGCGCTGCAGCAGGCGCGCTACCTGCGTGCGCTGCTTGACAGTTGCCGCCGCGCGGCCGCCAGCGTCATGCCGCACCTCGAGCAGTACGGCGTCTCGATCAACATCGTGTTCGAGCTGGACCAGCTGCAGGGCCGCACGCTGCGCCTGGAGCAACTGGTGGACTGCGTGCTGGCGCCCGACCCCGTGGACGAGGGTCACCGCCTTTGGCTGGAACTGCTGCGCGCACTGGCCAGCCAGCGCGGGCTGCGAGCGTTGCTGGCGCGGCACTATTCGCTGCTGGCGCGCCAGGTGGCCGAGCGCAGCGCCGAAAGCGGTGAGCACTACATCACCCAGAGCCGCGCCGAGTACCGCGACATGCTGCGCCGCGCGGCCGGCGGCGGCGCGGTCATCGCCGGCACCACCTTCGTCAAGTTCGCCATCGCCGCCATCGGGCTGTCGGCTTTCTGGACCGGCTTCTGGTCGGGCGCCAACTACGCCGCCAGCTTCGTGCTGGTGATGCTGCTGCACTGGACCGTGGCCACCAAGCAGCCGGCGATGACGGCGCCGGCCATGGCGGCCTCATTGCCTGCGGGCAGCGCCGCCAGCCAGGCCGAGATCAACGCCTTCGTCGACCGCGTGGCCCAGCTCATACGCTCGCAGGTCGCGGGCATCGTGGGCAATCTGGCGCTGTGCGGGCCGCTGGTGCTGGCAGTGCAGCTGGCCAGCGTGGCGATCTTCGGCGCGCCGCCGGTGGGCGCCCAGGATGCGCAGTACGTGCTGGACAGCCTCACGCTGCTGGGGCCGACGGTGCTGTTTGCCGCCTTCACCGGCGTGCTGCTGTTCGCCAGTTCGCTGTTCGCCGGCTGGGCCGAGAACTGGTTCGTGCTGCACCGTCTGGACAGTGCGCTGGCCTGGAACCCGCGCATCGTGGCGCGCCTGGGTGCGGCGCGGGCGCGGCGCTGGTCGGCCTGGTGGCGCCACAACGTCTCGGGTCTGGCCGCCAACATCTCGCTGGGCATGATGCTGGGGCTGGTGCCGGCGCTGCTGGGCTTTCTGGGCCTGCCCATCGAGGTGCGCCACGTCACGCTGTCCACCGGCCAGCTGGGGGCGGCACTGGGCGCCCTGGGTTGGCCGCTGCTGGCCGAGCCGGCCTTCTGGTGGTGCGTGGCCGGCATTGCCGCCACCGGCGTGCTCAACCTGGCGGTGAGCTTCTGGCTGGCCTTCCGCGTGGCCCTGCGCTCGCGCGGCGTGCGCTTGAAGGAGCGCGATCGCATCGCCGTGGCATTGCGGCGGCGGCTGCGCCAGGCGCCGCTGAGCTTTGTCTGGCCGCCGCGCGAAGCGTAGGCAGGCGGCTAGTCGCGGTCGCGCCGCCGGCCCGAGAACATCGTCCACCAGACGATGAACACCAGAAGCGCCAGCGCCAGCAAGGCTTCCAGGATCAGCAGCCACATGGCGCGGCGCTCAGGGTGCCACGACCACGCGGTCGCGGCCGCTGGTCTTGGCCTCGGCCAGGGCGCGTTGGGCGCGCTCGAGCGTCTGCATCACGTTTTCGCCGGCATGGTGCTCGGCCAGGCCGCCCGACAGCGTGACGCCCACGGCCATGCTGCCGTGCAGGATGCGCAGCGCGCCCACGCGCTGGTGCAGCCGCTCCAGCCCGCCGCGCGCCAGCGCCGCGCGCGTGTCGGACATCAGCAGCACGAAGTCTTCGCCGCCCCAGCGCGCCAGCACGTCTGAGGCGCGCACCTGGCGCAGCGCCTCTTGCGCCACGGCGCGGATCACCGCGTCGCCCACGGCGTAGCCATGCTCTTCATTCACCGGCTTGAAGTTGTCGATGTCCAGCACCGCCATGCAGAAGGTCTGGCCCGAGCGCACGCAGCGCTGGTGTTCCTGCTCCATCACCACCTGCATGTGGCGGCGGTTGATCAGGCCGGTGAGCTCGTCGCGCGTGGTGTGCTCGCGCAGCCGCGCCAAGGCCTGCGCCAGCTCGGCGCGCTGCATGTGCGCGCGGTGGCGCAGCCGCGACAGCCGTCCGGCCAGCAGCGACACCGCCGGCATCATGGTGGCCACCAGCACGAAATGCCCCAGCTCCAGCGCCGGCGGGTAGCCCGCCGGGTCGCGCAGCGACATCAGCAGCATGGTGGCGCCGAACAGCGCCACGGCGTACACGCTGATCCAGCGCATCTCGCGCGGCGACGCCGAGAACATGCCGAACATCAGGATCACCATGACGATGGGGAACACGGCGCCGCGGCCGACACCCACCAGCGCGTAGGCGATGGCGCCGCTGGTCAGCGCAAACAGCATCTGCGGCACGGTCAGCGAGGGCTCGTGCCAGCGCCGCGAAGCGCCGC
This sequence comes from Rubrivivax sp., assembly GCA_022842305.1. Lineage (GTDB taxonomy): Bacteria > Pseudomonadota > Gammaproteobacteria > Burkholderiales > Burkholderiaceae_C > Rubrivivax. The sequence goes on along the minus strand of JALHPY010000043.1, from coordinate 6,312 downwards.
TGCGGATGAGCACGAAGAACACCACCATCCCGGCCAGGGTGGCCGCTGACCACCAGGCCACCGGCGCAAGGCGGGCTTCGCCTATCCACGCGAAGTAGTGCATCGCGACCACGCCGGCGGCCAGCAGCAGCATGGCCAGTCCGGCTTGCGACAGGCGCGCGCGCTGGACGGGATCGGTGGTGAGCAGCACGTCGAGCAGTCGGCTCATCGTGGAAGGTAGGGGGTTGTCACGGCAGGGTGTCGAGGGTAGCACCGCCCCGGGCGCGCTACCGCCCCGCGCCTGGGTGGCCCGGATGGCCCAGATGGCCCAGCGGCAGCGCCGCGCCGGCCTTGACCTCGCCCAGCGAGAAGCTGGTGTGCAGGTCCTTCACGTTGGGCAGCTTGAACAGCACCTCCATCGACAGGCGCGAGAAAGCGTCCAGGTCGGTGGCCACCACGTGCAGCTCGAAGGTGCCGGCGCCGCTGATGTAGTGGCAGGCCACGACCTCGGGCCGGGCGCGGATGGCTTCCTCGAGCGCGCGCGTGGCCTCGGCGTTGTTGCGTTCGGCGTCCACGCGCACGAAGGCCAGCACGCCCAGGCCGATGCGGCGGCGGTCGAGCTCGGCGCGGTAGCCGGTGATGTAGCCCTGCTCTTCCAGCCACTTGACGCGGCGCCAGGTGGGCGCTGCCGACAGGCCGATGCGCGCCGCCAGCTCGGCGTTGGACAGACGCGCGTCGGCCTGCAGTTCGCGCAGGATGGCGATGTCGTAGCGGTCGAGCAGGGCGCCATGGGCCTGGGCGCCTTCGGGCACGGCAGGCGGGGCTTTCCCCAGTGTCGGCTTCTTGAGCATGAATCAACCCCTTCAATCCCATTGTTGCGCAAGAAGCTTGCGCCAGCCATGGCCATTCGGGCATCGAAGGAAAAGACATGCGGCGCCCGAATCCCTACACTGCCCAACGCCTGAGCCGGCCCGTGATGGGCGCGCGCTCAGGCCCCCCCGCCAGGAGATGCCGCCATGAATGCCCCGCTGCCCGAGTCCGTCCGCAAGGCCCTGGAAACCATCACGCTGGACGACAAGTACCGGCTGGCCTCGGGCCGCGCCTTCATGAGCGGCGTGCAGGCCTTGGTGCGCCTGCCCATGCTGCAGCGCCAGCGCGACCTGGCCGCGGGGCTCAACACCGCCGGCTTCATCAGCGGCTACCGCGGCAGCCCGCTGGGCAATTACGACCAGGCGCTGTGGGCTGCCAAGCGCCATCTGGCCGAGAACCACATCGTGTTCCAGCCCGGCGTGAACGAGGAACTGGGCGCCACCGCGATCTGGGGCACGCAGCAGCTCGACCTGTACCCGAAAGAGAAGAAGTTCGACGGCGTGTTCGGCATCTGGTACGGCAAGGGCCCGGGGGTGGACCGCTGCAGCGACGTCTTCAAGCACGCCAACATGGCCGGCACCAGCCGGCACGGCGGCGTGATCGCCATCGCCGGCGACGACCACGTGGCCAAGAGCAGCACCGCGGCGCACCAGAGCGACCACATCTTCAAGGCCTGCGGCCTGCCGGTGTTCTTTCCCAGCAGCGTGCAGGACATCCTGGACATGGGCCTGCACGCCTTTGCCATGAGCCGCTTCTCGGGCGTGTGGAGCGGCATGAAGACCATCCAGGAGGTGGTGGAGTCCAGCGCCAGCGTCAGCGTCGACCCCGACCGCGTGCAGATCATCCTGCCCGAAGACTTTGTCATGCCGCCCGGCGGCCTGCACATCCGCTGGCCCGACGCGCCGCTGGAGCAAGAGGCGCGGCTGATGGACTACAAGTGGTACGCCGCGCTGGCCTACGTGCGCGCCAACAAGCTCAACCACAACGTCATCGAAGGCCCGAACGACCGCTTCGGCATCATCGCCAGCGGCAAGGCCTTCAACGACACGCGCCAGGCCCTGGCCGACCTGGGCCTGGACGACGCCACCTGCCGCGCCATCGGCCTGCGCCTGCACAAGGTCAACGTGGTCTGGCCGCTGGAAGCCAGCATCACGCGCGACTTTGCCCAGGGCCTGCACGAGATCCTGGTGGTCGAGGAGAAACGCCAGGTCATCGAGTACCAGCTCAAGGAAGAGCTGTACAACTGGCGCGCCGACGTGCGCCCCAACGTGCTGGGCAAGTTCGACGAACCCGAGGGCGGCGAGGGCGGCGAGTGGAGCATGCCCAACCCCAGCGCCAACTGGCTGCTGCGCGCCAAGGCCGACCTGACGCCGGCACTCATCGCCAAGGCCATCGCCAAGCGCCTGAACAAGCTGGGCGTGAGCGTCGACATCGCCGCGCGCATGAACCAGCGCCTGGCCATCGTGGCCGCGCGCGAGGCCCAGCTGGCGGCGCTGAAGGTCGACACCGGCGACCGCGCGCCCTGGTTCTGCAGCGGCTGCCCGCACAACACCAGCACGCGCGTGCCCGAGGGCAGCCGCGCGCTGGCCGGCATCGGCTGCCACTACATGAGCGTGTGGATGGACCGCAGCACCACCACCTTCAGCCAGATGGGGGGCGAGGGCGTGGCCTGGGTCGGCCAGGCGCCTTTCACCACCACCGGCCACGTGTTCGCCAACCTGGGCGATGGCACCTACTTCCACAGCGGCATCCTGGCCGTGCGCCAAAGCATCGCGGCCGGCGTCAACATCACCTACAAGCTGCTCTACAACGACGCCGTGGCCATGACCGGCGGCCAGCAGGTCGGTGAGCGGCCCGAGGGCCACAGCGTCATCCAGATCCAGAAGAGCCTGCTGGCCGAGGGCGCGGCCCAGCTGGTGATCGTGACCGACCTGCCCGACAAGTACCGCGGCGTGGCGCTGGAGCCGGGCGTCACCGTGCACCACCGCGACGAGCTCGACACGATCCAGCGCCAGTTGCGCGAGATTGCGGGCACCACGGTCATCATCTACGACCAGACCTGCGCCACCGAGAAGCGCCGCCGTCGCAAGCGCGGCAAGCTGGCCGACCCCGACAAGCGCGTCGTCATCAACGAGGCGGTGTGCGAAGGCTGCGGCGACTGCAGCGTGCAAAGCAACTGCCTGAGCATCGAACCGGTGGAGACCGACTTCGGGCGCAAGCGCCGCATCAACCAGAACAGCTGCAACAAGGATTTCAGCTGCGTCAAGGGCTTCTGCCCCAGCTTCGTCACGGTCGAGGGCGGGCAGCTGAAGAAGCCCAAGAAAGAGCAGCGCGGCGACCTTTCGGCGCTGCCGCCGCTGCCCGAGCCCAACATCCCGGTGGCCGAGACCGCCTGGGGCATCGTCGTGGGCGGCGTGGGCGGCACCGGCGTCATCACCATCGGCTCACTGCTGGGCATGGCCGCGCACCTCGAGGGCAAGGGCGTGGTCACGCAGGACGCCGGCGGCCTGGCGCAGAAGGGCGGCGCCACCTGGAGCCACATCCAGATCGCCAACCGGCCCGAGGACATCCACACCACCAAGGTCGACATGGCGCAGGCCGACCTGGTGATCGCCTGCGACAGCATCGTCGGCGCGATGAAGTACACCATGACGGTGATGCAGCAGGGCCGCACCTTCGTGGCGCTCAACACCCACGGCACGCCCACCGCGGCCTTCGTCAAGAACGCCGACTGGAAATCCCCCGGCGGCAATTGCGAGGCCGCCATCCGCGCCAGCGTGGGCGACGCCCTGGTCGGCGCCTTCGACGCCGAGCAGGTGGCCGAGGCCCTGCTGGGCGACAGCATCTACACCAACCCGCTGCTGCTGGGCTACGCCTGGCAGCAGGGCCGGCTGCCGCTGTCCCACGCCGCGCTGATGCGCGCCATCGAGCTCAACGCCGTGCAGGTGGATGCCAACAAAGCAGCGTTTGAGTGGGGCCGGCGCTGCGCCCACGACCTGCCCGCGGTGCTGGCGCTGAGCAAGCCGCAGCAGGTGATCCAGTTCCTGCGCAAGCCCGGCCTGGACGAGGTGGTGGCCACGCGCGTGAGCTTCCTTACCGGCTACCAGGACGCAGCCTATGCGGCGCAGTACAAGGCCTTCGTCGACAAGGTGCGCGCGGCCGAGGCCCAGGCCTGCGGCGGCGGCAGCGCGCTGGCCGAGGCGGTGGCGCGCTACCTGTTCAAGTTGATGGCGTACAAGGACGAGTACGAGGTGGCGCGGCTGCACACCGACCCGGCCTTCACCGCCAAGATCGCCGCGATGTTCGAAGGCGACTACAGGATCGTGCACCACCTGGCCCCGCCGGCCAGCGCGGGGCGCGACGCCCAGGGCCAGCTGGTCAAGAAGCCGTGTGGCCCCTGGATGCGCAGCGCCTTCGGCCTGCTGGCGCGGCTGAAAGGTTTGCGCGGTGGCGCGCTGGACTTCTTTGGCCGCAGCGAAGAGCGGAAGATGGAGCGCGCGCTCATTGCTGAGTACCAGAGCACCATCGAAGAGCTGCTGGGCACGCTGAACGCCGGCAACCGCGCGCTGGCCGTCGAGATCGCGCGCATCCCCGAGGAAATCCGTGGCTACGGCCACGTCAAGCAGCGCCACCTGGACGCCGTGCGGCCCAAGCGGGCGGCGCTGCTGCAGCGCTGGCGCAGCGCTGGCCTGCAGCAGGCGGCCTGATGGCCACGGCGCTGTGGCCAGCGCTTGCCGCGGCGCGCCGCGTGCCTTTCAGGGTGGGCGGCCGCGTGGTCGGCTCGGTTGCGCGCTCCCACCTGGACGCGTTGCGTGCCTGGCCGCAATGGCTGGGGGTGGACGAGCGTGGCGTCGAACTGCGCGCCGACGACTGCGACGCGGCGCTGGTCCAGGTGCACGCTGCGCTGCGCGCGCAAGGCCTGATCAAGGCCTGGCGCGACGAGGCCTTCACCCTGTTCGACCCGGCCACGCGCGCGCCGCTGGCGCGCATGGAACGCGCTGCGGCGCGCTTCTGGGGCGCGCTGACCCTGGGCGCCCACGCCAACGGCTATGTGGCCGACGCCGACGGCCGGCCGCAGGCCCTATGGATCGCGCAGCGCTCGCCGCACAAGGCCACCGACCCCGGCCTGTTCGACAACCTGGTGGGCGGTGGCGTGGCCCATGGCCAGAGCCCCCTGCAAGCCCTGGTGCGCGAGGGCTGGGAAGAAGCCGGCCTGCGCCCGGCGCAGATGGCCGCGGCGCAGCCGGCGCGCGTGATCCGCCTGTCGCGCGACATCCCCGAAGGCCTGCAACTCGAGGACCTGCACGCCTTCGACCTGCCCTTGCCCGCGGGCCTGGTGCCCTGCAACCAGGACGGCGAGGTGGCAGGCTTTCGCCTGCTGCCACTGCAGCAGGCGCTGGACCTGGCGCGCGGCGACACCATGACCGTGGACGCCGCGCTCGTGACCCTGGACTTCGGCCGCCGCCATGGCCTGCTGGGTTCCGATGAAGCGCGCCTGCTGGACGAAAGACTGTTCGGCTGCGCTGTCTGACGCCATCAAACGTATTGAACGCAGGGCTGCGCGGGGGCCCGGATACTGCGCCCCGTGATGACCAATAGCCCTTCCATCCAGCGCTATGGCAACGTGGCGATCGCGGCCCACTGGCTGCTGGCGCTGCTGCTGATCGGCAACGTCGTGCTGGGCGTCTACATGAGCGACCTGGCGTTCTCGCCGACGCGTTTGAAGCTTTTCAACTATCACAAATGGGCCGGCATCACGATCCTGACGCTGTCGGCGCTGCGCCTTCTCTGGCGCCTGACGCACCGCCCGCCGGCCGAGCCGGCCATGCCCGCCTGGCAGCAGCGCGCCGCCGCCGCCGTGCACGGGCTGTTGTATGTGTGCTTCTTTGCCGTGCCGCTGGCCGGTTGGGCTTACAGTTCGGCCGCCGGATTTCCGGTGGTGCTTTTCGGCGTGCTGCCGCTTCCCGATTTCGTCAGCCCCGACCGCGCGCTGGCCGACAACCTGAAGTTGCTGCACAAGGCGCTGGCGCTGGGCCTGACCTCTCTGGTGGCGCTGCACGTGGCGGCCGCGCTCAAGCACCAGTTCTTCGACCGTGACGGCCTGCTGCTGCGCATGCTGCCGGCGCGCCGCCAACCCTGACCTGCCGGATCACAAGCCATGCACATCACCCTTGTCCGATGGCTCCTGCCGCTGGCGCTGCTGGCCGGCGCCGCCCCCGCCCTGGCCCAGCCCAAACCGGCGCAGCTGGTCGCTGCCGGCAGCGAGATCGCCTTCATCACCCGCCAGATGGGCGTGCCGGTGGAAGGCAAGTTCGGCCAGTTCGGCGCCCAGGTGACGCTGGACCCGAAGAAGCCCGAGACCGGCAGCGTCACGCTCAGCATCGAGACCGGCAGCGCCCGCTTCGGCAGCCCCGAGGTCGACGTCGAGGTGCCCAAGGCCACGTGGCTGAACGTGCCCAGGTT
>JALHPY010000042.1 GCA_022842305.1 Rubrivivax sp. | reverse complement strand
CTAGCGGTCGGCTGCCTACAATGGCCGCAGCTATTCCACTTACAGAGGTCACCGCCATGGAACATACCCTGCCCGCACTGCCGTTTGCCATCGACGCGCTCGCCCCGCACTACAGCAAGGAGACGCTCGAGTTCCACCACGGCAAGCACCACAACGCCTACGTGGTGAACCTCAACAACCTGCAGAAGGGCACCGAGTTCGAGGCCCTGACGCTGGAAGAGATCATCAAGAAGTCCAGCGGCGGCATCTACAACAACGCCGCGCAGATCTGGAACCACACCTTCTTCTGGAACTGCATGAAGCCCGCCGGCGGCGGTGAACCCACGGGCGCGCTGGCCGCGGCCATCAACGCCAAGTGGGGCAGCCTGGCGGCCTTCCGCGAGGCCTTCGTCAAGTCGGCCGTGGGCAATTTCGGTTCGGGCTGGACCTGGCTGGTGAAGAAGCCCGACGGCAGCCTGGACATCGTCAACATGGGCGCCGCCGGCACGCCGCTGACCACCGCCGACAAGGCGCTGCTGACGGTGGACGTGTGGGAACACGCCTATTACATCGACTACCGCAACCTGCGCCCGAAGTTCGTCGAGACCTTCCTGGACAAGCTGGTCAACTGGAGCTTCGTCGAGAAGAACTTCGCTTGACCGCAGGCCCGGCGCGGCCGCCCTCACAAGCTGTGAATGGACCGGCCGCGCCCGAGGGACGCGCCAGAAGGTGTCCGATCAAGGCGCAAAGCGCAGCCATATCGCTTGATATGGCGAGCATTTGCAACGCCGAGCGGGCGCCTTCTGGCGTGGACAGCGGGTGTGGACGGTTCGTTCACAGCTTGTCAGCCCTGGAAGGGCCGGCCGCGCAGCCTGAAGCCGGCCTTCAGGCCGCGCTTGGCAAACCAGCCCTGGCGCATCTCCAGCGCAAAGCGCACCGGCTGGGCCGAGCAATGCGACTGCTCCGATTGCGGCTGCATGTCGGCCAGGTTGACGATGGTGCCGTCGTCGGCAATGAAGGCGATGGTCAGCGGGATCAGCGTGTTCTTCATCCAGAAGCAGCGCACGCCGGGGGCCTCATTCACGAACAGCATGCCTTCGTTGCCCGGCATGTCGCGCCGCATCATCATGCCCGTGGCCTGCTCGTCGGGCGTGACGGCCAACTCGGCCTTGATGACGTGCATGCCGGCCGTGATGTCGACCGTGCGCAGCTTGGGCTGCGGCGCCTGCTGGGCCTGGGCGCCCAGCGCCAGGAGCCCGGTCAGTGCGCTCAGTGCGATCAGCAGGGCCGGCCGGCGGCGGCGAAGGGCAGGGCGATGGAGGTCGGCGGTCATGGGCGGTGTTTCAGGGCGGTGCGGGATTATCCCAGCCGCTGAGGCTCGACGATGAACCGCGCCACGGCCGCTGCCGAACTGTCCCCTGCCGAAGCGGCGCTGCTGGTGCTGGACGACCCGCTGGAGCAGGGGCCGTTCACCCGCAGCATCGACGCCGGCGGCGGCTTGCGTCTGGCCGAATCCGCATTGCAGCTTTCGGGCATGCACTGTGCCGCCTGCAGCGGCATCATCGAACGCGCGCTGATGGGTGTGCCGGGCGTGCGCGCGGCGCGCGTCAGCGCCGCGGGCCAGCGCGCCACTGTCACCTGGGACCCGGCAGCCACCAAGCCCTCGCTGCTCATCCACGCCGTGCGCCGTGCGGGCTACGACGCCGTGCCCGATGCCGCCGCGCCGGGGCGCGCGCTGCGCCGCGCCGAGCACCGGCAGGCGCTGTGGCGCTTGTTCGTGGCCTCGTTCTGCGCCATGCAGGTGATGATGTTTGCCACGCCCAGCTACGTGGCCGGCCCGGGTGAGCTGGCGCCCGACCTGCGTCAGTTGCTCAACTGGGGCAGCTGGCTGCTGTCGTTGCCGGTGCTGCTGTTCTCGGCCGGGCCCTTCTTCGGCGGTGCCTGGCGCTCGCTGCGCCAGCGCCGCATCGGCATGGACGTGCCGGTGGCGCTGGGCGTGGCCATCACCTTCGTGGCCAGCAGCGGCGCCACCTTCGACCCCGGCGGCGCCTTCGGCGACGAGGTCTGGTTCGATTCGCTCACCATGTTCGTTAGCTTTCTGCTGGGTGCGCGCTACCTCGAACTGGGCGCGCGCCACCGTGCCGCGGCAGCGCTGGAAGGCGCGCTGGCGCAGTTGCCCGAGACCGCCTGGCGTCTGGCCCCGGACGGCAGCGCCGAGGCCGTGAGCGCGCACCGCCTGCGCCCCGGCGACCGCGTGCGCGTGCCGGTGGGTCAGGCCTTCCCGGCCGACGGCACGCTGGAGCAAGGCGCGACGCGGGCAGACGAGGCGCTGCTCAGCGGCGAGTCGGCGCCGGTGGAAAAGTCCCCGGGCGACGACGTGGTGGCCGGCAGCCTGAACCTGGGCGCGCCGGTGCTGATGCAGGTGCGGCGCGTGGGCGGCGACACGCGCGTGCAGGCCATCGTCGAGATGATGCGCGGCGCGCTCAGCCAGCGCCCAGCATTGGCGCGGCTGGCCGACCGCTGGGCCGGGCCTTTTCTGTGGTCGGTGCTGGCCCTGGCCGGGCTGTCGGCGCTGGGCTGGTACTTCATCGACCCCAGCCGGGCACTGCCGGTGGCCGTGGCGGTGCTCATCGTCACCTGCCCCTGCGCACTGTCGCTGGCCGCGCCGGCGGCGCTGGTGGCGGCGGCCAGCGGCCTGGCGCGCCGCGGCGTGCTGCTGCAGCGGCTGGATGCCATCGAAGTGCTGGCCGATGCCGGACAGTTCTTCTTCGACAAGACCGGCACCCTGACCGAAGACCGGCTGGAATGGCGCAGCCTGCAGCTCAGCCCCGCGGGGCAGGAGGTGCTGGGCAGCGAAGACGCGGCTTGGTCCGCGGCGGCTGCACTGGCGACGTGGTCCAACCATCCGCTGTCTCGTGCGCTGGTAGAGGCACGGCCCCAGGATGCGTCGCCGGCGCCCGCGGGCTGGTCCGACTTCGCAGAGCATCCGGGCCTGGGCGTGCAAGCGCTGGATGAACAAGGCCGCTGCTGGCGCCTGGGCGCTGCGGCCTGGGTCGACGCCGCACAGGCTGGCGACGGCGACGCCCAGGTCTGGCTGGGCCGTGACGGCCGGGCGCTGGCGGCGTTCGGCTTCGAGGAGAAGCTGCGCCCGGGCACGGCCGAGGCCCTGCAGGGCTTGCGCGACGAGGGCGTGCGCGTGACCCTGCTCACCGGCGACGCGCTGCCGCGTGCCCAGGCGCTGGCGGCGCGCGTGGGCCTGGACGAGGTCATCGCCGCGGCCACGCCCGAGGCCAAGCTCGCTGCCGTGGCCGCGGCCCAGGCGCGCGGGCAACACGTGGTGATGATCGGCGACGGCATCAACGACGCGCCAGTGCTGGCGCGTGCCGACGCCTCGCTGGCCATGGGGCAGGGCGCGCTGGTGGCGCGCACGCACGCGGACGCGGTGATCACCTCCAACGACCTGGCCGATGTGCTGCGGGCCCGGCGCGGCGCGCGCAAGGCCGTTGCCATCGTGCGACAAAACGTCGCATGGGCGATGGTCTACAACGCGCTGGCCATCCCCATGGCCGTGGTCGGATGGCTGCCGCCCTGGGCCGCGGGCCTGGGCATGGCGCTCAGTTCGCTGGGGGTCGTCTTCAACGCGATGCGCGCCGCACGGTAGGTGGAAACATGGAAAGCCTGTACCTCCTGATCCCCCTGTCGGCAGGCCTGGTGCTGCTGATCATCGGCGTCTTCGGCTGGGCCGTGAACCGTGGGCAGTTCGAGGACCTCGAAATGGAAGCCGAACGCATACTGGCGGACGAGGCGCCGCCGCTTGATGGCGATCAAGCGTTGCGTAAGGGCGGCACAGAAGAATCTCCCACACGGCGAAGTTCGCCGGAAAGAGGAGATTGTTGATGGCAAACAATGCCGCAAGCGCCGCCCCGGGTGGTGGTGTCTACAGCGACACGGTCGTCAGGCTGTTCTCGCTGGCCGCCGTGGTGTGGGGCGTGGTGGGCATGCTGGTGGGGGTGATCATCGCCGCCCAGCTGACCTGGCCGGAGCTGAACTTCGGCATCTCGTTCCTGAGCTACGGACGCCTGCGCCCGCTGCACACCAACGCGGTGATCTTTGCCTTCGGCGGCTGCGCCCTGTTTGCCACCTCTTACCACGTGGTGCAACGCACCTGCCAGACGCGGCTGTTCGCGCCCGGCCTGGCACTGTTCACCTTCTGGGGCTGGCAGCTCGTGATCCTGGCCGCAGCCATCACGCTGCCCCTGGGCATGACCAGCGGCAAGGAATACGCCGAGCTCGAGTGGCCCATCGACATCCTGATCACCGTGGTCTGGGTCAGCTACGCCATCGTCTTCTTCGGCACCGTGGGCATCCGCAAGGTGCGACACATCTACGTGGCCAACTGGTTCTTCGGCGCCTTCATCCTGGCCGTGGCGCTGCTGCACCTGGTCAACAGCGCGGCCGTTCCGGTGAGCCTGTTCAAGAGCTACTCGGCCTACGCCGGCGTGCAGGACGCCATGATCCAGTGGTGGTACGGCCACAACGCGGTGGGCTTCTTCCTGACCGCGGGCTTCCTGGGGATGATGTACTACTTCATCCCCAAGCAGGCCGGCCGCCCGGTGTACAGCTACCGCCTGTCGATCGTGCACTTCTGGGCGCTGATCTTCACCTACATGTGGGCCGGCCCGCACCACCTGCACTACACCGCGCTGCCCGACTGGACGCAGAGCATCGGCATGATCTTCAGCCTGGTGCTGCTGGCCCCCAGCTGGGGCGGCATGATCAACGGCATCATGACGCTCAGCGGTGCCTGGCACAAGCTGCGTGACGACCCCATCCTGAAGTTCCTGATCGTGAGCCTGTCGTTCTACGGCATGAGCACCTTCGAAGGCCCGATGATGTCGATCAAGACCGTCAACGCCCTGAGCCACTACACCGACTGGACCGTCGGCCACGTGCACAGCGGCGCGCTGGGCTGGGTGGGCCTGATCAGCATGGGCAGCCTGTACTACCTGATCCCGCGCCTGTTCGGCCGCAGCCAGATGTACAGCGTCAAGGCCATCGAGACGCACTTCTGGCTGGCCACCATCGGCATCGTCCTGTACATCGCCGCGATGTGGATCGCCGGCGTGATGCAGGGCCTGATGTGGCGCGCGGTCAACCCCGACGGCACCCTGGTCTACACCTTCGTCGAGAGCGTCAAGGCCACCTTCCCGTACTACGTGGTGCGCCTGCTGGGCGGCCTGCTGTACCTGAGCGGCATGATCATCATGCTGTGGAACACGGTGATGACGGCCAGGAGCGGCCGCGCCGTCGAAGTGGCCATCCCGGCGGTTGCGCCGGCCCACGCCTGACGCGGCCCCAAGGAGAACATCAACATGGCCAATGCACATGTCCCGGCCGGTCACGAGAAGATCGAGACCAACAACTTCCTGATGATCGTGCTGATCCTGATCTCGCTCGCCGTCGGCGGCCTGGTCGAGATCGTGCCGCTCTTCTTCCAGCGCTCGACCACCCAGGCCGCGCCGGGCGTCAAGCCCTACACGCCGCTGCAACTGGCCGGCCGCGACGTCTACATCCGCGAGGGCTGCTACAACTGCCATTCGCAGATGGTCCGCCCCTTCCGCGCCGAGGCGCTGCGCTACGGCGCGCTGTCCACGGCCGGCGAGTTCGTCTACGACCACCCCTTCCAGTGGGGCAGCAAGCGCACGGGCCCAGACCTGCACCGCGTGGGCGGCAAGTACAGCGACGAATGGCACCGCGTGCACCTGATCAACCCGCGCGACCTGGTGCCCGAGTCCAACATGCCGGCCTACCCCTGGCTGGTGGGCAGCGCGATCGACCCCGCCAGCATGGCGCCGCGCATGAAGGCGCTGCGCACCGTGGGCGTGCCCTACACCGACGCCGAGATCGCCAAGGCGGCCGACGACGTGAAGGGCAGCACCGAGATGGACGCCTTGATCGCCTACCTGCAGGTGCTGGGCACCGGCGCCACGGCGGCAGCGGCGGCGGCAGCCAAGTAGGAGGTGACGATGGACGTCAACGACTTTCGAATCGCCGTCACGCTGTCCGGCCTGGTGCTGTTCCTGGCGCTGGTCGCCTACACCTGGAGCCGGCGTCGGCGCGCTGCGCACGATGAAGCAGCGTTGCTGCCCTTCATCGGCGAGTCCCTGCCCGCCGAGCCCGCCGTCAACGCATCCCGAGGAGATACCCCGTGAGTGATTTCGTATCCAACGGCTGGGGACTGTATGTCGCCGTGCTGACGGTTCTGAGCCTGGCCTTCTGCGTGGTGCTGCTCGTGATCGCCAGTCGCCGCAAGGTGATGGCCAACGACAACACCACCGGCCACACCTGGGACGAGGACCTGCGCGAACTCAACAACCCGCTGCCGCGCTGGTGGATGTGGCTGTTCGTGGCCACCATTGTCTTTGCCGCCGTCTACCTGGCCTTCTACCCGGGCCTGGGCACCAATGCCGGCAGCCTGGGCTGGACCAGCCAGAACCAGTTCGTGGCCGAGCAGAACAAGGCCGCCGCCGCGATGGAGCCGGTGTACGCCAAGTTCACCGCCATGTCGGCCGAGCAACTGGGCAAGGACACGCAGGCCATGGGCATAGGCCAGCGCCTGTTCCTGAACAACTGCGCGCAGTGCCACGGGTCCGACGCGCGCGGCAGCAAGGGCTTCCCCAACCTGGCCGACACCGACTGGCTGGGCGCGGGCTCGCCCGAATACATCAACAAGGTCATCGCCGAAGGCCGCACCGGCATGATGCCGCCCATGGCGGCCGCCATGGGCAGCGCCGAGGACGTGAAGAACGTCGCCCACTATGTGCTGAGCCTGTCGGGCAGCGCGCACAACGACGTGGCGGCCCAGCTGGGCAAGGCCAAGTTCGGCGCCTGCGCCGCCTGCCACGGTGCCGACGGCAAGGGCATGGCGGCCATCGGCGCGCCCAACCTGACCGACAAGGTCTGGCTGCACGGCTGGGGTGAGCAGGCCATCGTGGCCATCATCAACGGCGGCAAGACCAACGTCATGCCGGCCCAGGGCCGTCTGCTGACCCCGGCGCAGATCCACGTGCTCAGCGCCTACGTGTGGAACCTGTCGCAGGGCACGCGCGTGGCCGGCAACTGAGGATTGGCGGAGATTTGACCGATCCGACTCCCGTCGCCACCCCCCCCGCCGCGTCGGACGACGACGCGAGCGCGGTGCTGGTGTCGATGTACCAGGCGCAGAAGAAGATCTACGCCCGCGCCGTCAGCGGCTGGTTCGCCGGCTGGCGCTGGGCACTGGTGTGGGCCACCCAGCTGATCTTCTACGGCCTGCCCTGGCTGCAGTGGGCCGACCGCCCGGCGGTGCTGTTCGACCTGCCGGCGCGCCGCTTCTACCTGTTCAACCTGGTGCTCTACCCGCAGGACTTCATCTACCTGACGGGCCTGCTCATCATCTCGGCCTATGCGCTGTTCCTGTTCACCACGGTGGCAGGGCGGCTGTGGTGCGGCTACGCCTGCCCGCAGACGGTGTACACCGAGATCTTCATGTGGGTCGAGCGCCGGATAGAGGGCGACAGCGTGCCCCGCCAGCGGCTGGACGCATCGCCCTGGAACCTGAACAAGATCTGGCGCAAGGGCACCAAGCAACTGGTCTGGGTTGCCATCGGCCTGTGGACCGGCTTCACCTTCGTCGGCTACTTCACCCCCATCCGCAGCCTGGGCCAGGCCGTGATGTCCTTCGGGCTGGGGCCCTGGGAATTGTTCTGGATCCTGTTCTACGGCCTGGCCACCTACGGCAATGCCGGCTGGCTGCGCGAGCAGGTGTGCAAGTACATGTGCCCCTACGCGCGCTTCCAGAGCGCCATGTTCGACCGTGACACGCTGATCATCAGCTACGACACCGAGCGCGGCGAGCCGCGCGGCACGCGCAGCCGCAAGGCCGACCCCAAGTCCGTCAACCTGGGCCATTGCGTCGACTGCCGCCTGTGCGTGCAGGTCTGCCCCACCGGCATCGACATCCGCAACGGCCTGCAGTACGAATGCATAGGCTGCGCCGCCTGCATCGACGTCTGCAACGGCGTGATGGACCGGATGAAGTACCCGCGCGGCCTGATCCGCTACGACACGCTCAACGGCATCGACAAGCACCTGACGCGCGCACAAGAGATCAAGCGCGTGCTGCGGCCGCGCGTGGTGGTCTACTCGGCCATCCTGCTGGCCGTGCTGGGCGCATTGATCGTCAGCGTCTACACCCGCTCGCCCTTCCGCGTGGACGTGGTGCGCGACCGCGGCGTGCTCTCACGTCTGGTCGACGACGGCTGGATCGAGAATGTGTACCGTCTGCAACTGATGAACGCCAGCGAGCGCGAGCAGCGTTACCGCATCACGGCGCGCGGGCTGACGGGCCTGGCCACCGACCAGCGCACCGAGATCGACATCGCACCGGCACAGGCGCGCTGGGTACCGGTGGCCCTGCGTGTGCCACCCGAAACCGCCAGCGCCGCCGGCCCCGGCAGCCACGCGGTGGAATTTGTGATCGAGCGCATCGCCTCGTCGCCCGACGAAGCGTCCAGAATCCTGGTCGAGAAATCGACCTTCATGGTGCCCCGCTGAGGCGCCGACCGCAGGAGACCCGCCATGTCCGACAGCCGCACGCCCGAACCCGCGCCCGAACCCACCACCCCCTGGTTTCGCCTGCCCATCGTCTGGATGGTCATCGGCGGCCCTGCCCTGGTGGTGGTGGCCAGCTTCGTCACGCTGACGCTGGCGATTCTCAATCCCGACCCGGTGCTTGTTGCCCCCAAAGTGGGCCACGGCGCCGATGCCCCGGCCATGCAGGCCCGCAACCACGCCGCGACACCGTCGCGCTGAGGCGCCTGGAGCGCACGTGATGAGAGCCTCGATGCGCCGAGCGGCCAGCATCGCCTGGCCGGCCTTCCTGGGGGCCTCGGTGCTCGAGATGATCGTGTTCTCGTTCGTCGACCCGGGCAGCCTGCAGCTGCTGTCGGGCGAGGCGCTCGAGCTGTCGGACACCGCCGTCTACTCGCTGACCTTCTTCATCTTCTGGGCCACCATGGCCGTGGCCTGCATGCTGTCGCTGGCGCTGGCGCGCAGCGCGGACGAAGTGAACACCGAATCGCGCCTGTGGCGGCGCTGAAGGCCCCGGGCCTGAACTGCGGCGGGGCAGGGCGCGGCTAGGTGCCGCTGCCGTTGACCAGCGCCTGCAGCGCGGCCACGTCGAGCACCCGGATCTGGCGCTGCTTGACCTCGAGCAGGCCGTCTTCCTGGAACTTCGAGAAGGCCCGGCTCACGGTCTCGAGCTTCAGGCCCAGGTAGCTGCCGATTTCCTCGCGCGTCATGCGCAGCACCAGTGAACTGGCCGAGAAGCCGCGCTTGCGCAGGCGTTGCGTCAGGTTCAGCAGGAAGGCCGCCAGGCGCTCTTCGGCGCGCATGCTGCCCAGCAGCAGCATCACGCCGTGGTCGCGCACGATCTCGCGGCTCATGATCTTGTGGAAATGGCGCTGCAGGTCGGACAGCTCGCGCGACAGGTCTTCCAGCAGGTTGAAGGGGATCACGCAGACCTGCGAGTCTTCCAGCGCGATGGCGTCGCAGGTGTGGCGCTCGGTGCCGATGCCGTCCAGGCCCAGCAGCTCGCCGGCCATCTGGAAGCCCGTGACCTGGTCGCGCCCGTCCTCAGACGTGACGTTGGTCTTGAAGAAGCCGGTGCGCACCGCGTACAGCGCGGTGAATGGCGAACCGCTGCGGAACAGCGCGTCACCGCGCGCCAGCGAGCGGCGCGCAGAGACGATCTCATCCAGGCGCTGCATCTGCTCGGTGGACATGCCCACAGGCAGGCACAGCTCGCGCAGGTTGCAGCTGGAGCAGGCGACCTTGAAGGGCTCGAGACGGATGGGCGACGGAGACGCCTGCATGAAATTCCTGGGCTTGAGAAGTCCGTAAGTATCGCGCATGCGCGGATGCGCCGCCGGCGGCCCCACCGGCGACGCTGGCGTGGCATTGGCTTGAGAATTGTCAAGCGGCCTCTTGCCGCGTTTGGCAGAGTCGCCGCCATGAACAATCCCACCCTCGTCCGCACGCCGCCGCTTTCCGAGGCGCAGCTGCGCAAGCTGGACGTGCAAGGCCCTCGCTACACCTCCTACCCCACGGCCGACCGCTTTGTCGAAGCCTTCGGCCCGGCCGAGTACCGCCAGGCGCTGCGCCAGCGCGCCCAGGGCGCCATCGCCGGCGGCGCGTTGCCGCTGTCTCTGTACGTGCACATCCCGTTCTGCGAATCGCTGTGCTACTACTGCGCCTGCAACAAGATCATCACCAAGCACAAGAGCCGCGGCGCCGGCTATCTTGACTTGCTGGCCAAAGAGGTCGAGCTGCACGCCGCCGAGCTGGGCCGCGGCCAGCCGGTGTCGCAGCTGCACCTGGGCGGCGGCTCGCCCACCTTCCTGTCCGACGAAGAGCTGGGCCAGCTGATGGACATGCTCAAGCGCAACTTCAGGCTGGTGCCGCACGCCGAGGTCTCGATCGAGGTCGACCCGCGTACCGCCTCGCGCGAGCGCATGCGCAATATGGCGGCCATGGGCTTCAACCGCATCAGCTTCGGCGTGCAGGACTTCGACGCATCGGTGCAGGCCGCCGTGCACCGCATGCAGCCTTATGAAAGCGTGGCCGAACTGGTGGCCGAGGCGCGCGCGCTGAAGTTCGAGTCGATCAACGTCGACCTGATCTACGGCCTGCCCAAGCAGACGCCCACGTCTTTTGCGCGCACCATCGCGCAAGTGTCCGAGCTGCGCCCCAGCCGCATCGCGCTGTACGCCTACGCGCATCTGCCGGCGCGCTTCAAGCCGCAGCGGCGCATCGACGTGGCCGCGCTGCCCACGGCCGAGCAGCGCGTGCAGATGCTGGGCGACGCGCTCGAGGGCTTCATCGACAACGGCTATGTCTACATCGGCATGGACCACTTCGCGCTGCCCGACGACGCCTTGGCCGTGGCCAAGCGCCAGGGCCTGCTGCACCGCAACTTCCAGGGCTACACCACCCAGCCCGACTGCGACATGATCGGCCTGGGCGTGTCGTCCATCGGCCGCGTGGGCGCCACCTACAGTCAGAACGCCAAGACCCTGGCCGAGTACGAGGACGCGCTGCAGAACAACGAATTCCCCATCGTGCGCGGCCTGGCGCTCACGCGCGACGACATCGTGCGCCGCGCCATCATCATGGCGCTGATGTGCCAGGGCCGGCTCGAATTCGAATCCATCGACCTGGCGCACCTGGTGGACATGCGCCGTGACTTCGCCACAGAGCTCGAACGCCTCAAGCCGCTGGCCGAGATGGGGCTGGTCGAGCTGAGCGAGCGCGAGGTACAGGTCACCGCCACCGGCTGGTACTTCGTGCGCGGCGTGGCCATGGTCTTCGACAAGCACCTGCAGGCCGACAAGGTGCGCGAGCGCTTCTCGCGCATCATCTAGCCGCCGCGGTGGACGCCGCCCTGATCGCCAGCGCCGCCCTGCTAGGGCTGGCTGGCACGCCGCATTGCGCGGCCATGTGTGGTGCGCCCTGCGCCGCCATGGTGGGCAGCGGCCGCCCGGCGTCGCTGCTGGCTTTTCACGGCGCGCGCGTCGCCAGCTACGCACTGGGCGGGGCCGTGGCCGCGGCCAGCGTGGGTGCGCTGCAGCAGTTGGCGGCCCTGAGCCCGGCGCTGCGGCCGGTGTGGGCGCTGCTGCACGTGGCCGCGCTGGCCCTGGGCCTGTGGCTGCTGGTCACCGCACGCCAGCCCGAGTGGCTGGGGCGCTTCGGCCGCGTGCCTCAGCCCGCAGGCGTGGGCGGCGCGGTGCAGCCGCTGCACGGCCCGCATCCGGGCTTGCTGCGCGCGGCGCTTGGCGGCGGCCTGTGGGTGGCCTGGCCTTGCGGGCTGCTGCAGTCGGCGTTGCTGGTGGCCTCGATGGCCAACACGCCGGCCGCGGGCGCCGCCGCCATGGCCGGCTTTGCCCTGGCCTCTTCGGCCGGGCTGCTGGCCGCGCCCTGGGCCTGGCGCCGGCTGCTGGCCGGCCAAGGCGGCCGCTCGCGCGAGCGCTGGCTGGTACGCGCCGCCGGCCTGATGCTGGTGGCCGCGTCGGGCTGGACCCTGGGCCACGGCATGTGGCACCAGGTGTTGGCCTACTGCGCCACGCTCTGAACAGCGCTGGGCGGCAGCGCCACCGGCCGTCCGACGGGGCGGTTTCCCCGGTGGCGGTTCGGGGCCGGTGAACTAAAATTCCGTCCCTCGCAACATGGATGCCGTGGCCGCGATGCCCGGTCAAGTGGAGACCCGCTGCATGTACAAGCACATCCAGGTACCCGCCCAGGGACAGAAGATCACCGTCAACGCGGACTTCTCGTTGACCGTGCCTGACCAGC
This sequence comes from Rubrivivax sp., assembly GCA_022842305.1. Taxonomy (GTDB): domain Bacteria; phylum Pseudomonadota; class Gammaproteobacteria; order Burkholderiales; family Burkholderiaceae_C; genus Rubrivivax. The sequence goes on along the minus strand of JALHPY010000042.1, from coordinate 17,052 downwards.
CGGTGATCCCCTACATCGAGGGCGACGGCACCGGCTTCGACATCACGCCGGTGATGCTCAAGGTGGTGGATGCAGCGGTGGCCAAGGCCTACGGTGGCAAGCGCAGGATCCACTGGATGGAGGTCTACGCCGGCGAGAAGTCCACGCGCATCTACGGCCCCGATGTGTGGTTGCCCGAAGAAACCCTGCATGCCGTGCGCGACTACGTGGTGTCGATCAAGGGGCCGCTGACCACGCCCGTGGGCGGCGGCATCCGCAGCCTGAACGTGGCGCTGCGTCAAGAGCTCGACCTGTACGTCTGCCTGCGCCCCATCCAGTACTTCAAGGGTGTGCCCAGCCCGGTGAAAGAGCCCGAGAAGACCAACATGGTGATCTTCCGCGAGAACTCGGAAGACATCTATGCCGGCATCGAGTTCGAGGCCGAGAGCGAGAAGGCCAAGAAGCTCATCAATTTCCTGCAGGACGAGATGGGCGTCAAGAAGATCCGCTTCCCCAATACCTCGGGCATCGGCGTCAAGCCGGTCAGCCGCGAGGGCACCGAGCGCCTGGTGCGCAAGGCCATCCAGTACGCCATCGACAATGACAAGCCCAGCGTGACCATCGTGCACAAGGGCAACATCATGAAGTTCACCGAAGGTGGCTTCCGCGACTGGGCCTACAACCTGGCGCAAAAGGAATTCGGCGCGCTGCCCATCGACGGCGGCCCGTGGTGCAAGCTGAAGAATCCGAAGAGCGGCCGCGACATCGTCATCAAGGACAGCATCGCCGACGCCTTCCTGCAGCAGATCCTGCTGCGCCCGGCCGAATACTCGGTGATCGCCACGCTCAACCTCAACGGCGACTACATCTCGGACGCGCTGGCCGCGCAGGTGGGCGGCATCGGCATCGCGCCGGGCGCCAACCTCAGTGACAGCGTCGCCATGTTCGAGGCCACGCACGGCACCGCACCCAAGTACGCGGGCAAGGACTACGTGAATCCTGGCTCCGAGATCCTCTCCGCCGAGATGATGTTGCGCCACATGGGCTGGACCGAGGCAGCCGACCTGATCATCAGCTCGATGGAACGCTCCATCGCCAGCAAGAAGGTCACCTATGACTTTGCCCGCCTGATGGAAGGCGCCACGCAGGTGTCGTGCTCGGGCTTCGGCAAGGTCATGATCGACCACATGTGATCTGCTTCCGCGTCGCCACATGACGCCGCGCCGACGTGCAGCGGCGTCGCGCCTGCGCTGCCGAAGGCCGCCCGCCTTGCCGATGGAGCGCGCGGCGTTCGGCCAGCCCTTGTCTTTGTCGCGGGCCACCCCCAGGTTATGGCCAGGCCGGCAGTGGGCAGGGCCGAAGGAGCGTGGCGATGTGGAAGCGGCTGGCAGTGCTTTGGACCGTGGTGCGCGGTGACGCCCGCATGCTCTGGCGGGCTCTGCGTCACCCGCTGCAGCCGCGCTGGCTCAAGCCCGTGCTGGCGCTGGTGGCGATCTACCTGATCTCGCCGGTGGACCTGATCCCCGACTTCATCCCCTTCCTCGGCATCGTCGACGACATCGTGCTCGTTCCGCTGGCGATACGCGCCATCCTCGAACGGCTGCCGGCGGCGGTGCGCGCCGATATCGGCCAGCGCGCGGGCTGAGCGCGAACGCCCCCGCTTCGATGCCCGGGCACGCCGGCGGCAGTGCAGGCTGCCTCAGCCGAGCCGCGGGTAGCCGTTCTCGACCCATGCCCCGACACTGGCGGGCGTGAAGCGGAAATCGGCGTTGACGCGCACCTGGGCCAGACGGTCGCGGTTGGCGTCGGTGGCGGTCAGCAGGGCATGCGGGTTGTCGTCGTCGGGCACGATGTCCAGCGTGACGGTGACGCGCCCGGTGGCTGTCTCCACAGGCAGGCTCTTGTGCAGGCGGGCGTGAAGCTGCTGTTCGTGCCGGCGCAGCACCTCGGACGCTGTCTTCACCAGCGTATGGAAGGCGTTGGTGTCCAGCGGCTTGGGGTTCTTCTTGTCGCGGCCCATGGTCCAGGGGCCGGTCAACGCGGGTTCTGACTCGCCCTGGCGTGTCATCTCGACGGCCCAGCCTTCGTCGTCGTTGTTCTTGATCACCCGTGCGGTCCAGCCATCGTCGCGCCACAGGCGCGGCTCGTGCAGGGGCAGGTTGTCATCGTTGGGGCTCAGGTCTGGTTCCATGGCCCGGATCGTAGCGGGCTGGTCCGGTGCCGGTCCTGGAACACGTCGGGCTCATCCGGCCGCAGTGTGCCCTCGGTCTGCCACGCTCACCAGCGCAGCACTTTCGGCCCCAGCACCGCGCCGACGGCACCGGTCAAGGCGATGCCCAGCGTGTACCAGACCGCAACGAAGGCAGGCGAGGCTTCTGGGCACGACAGCGCATAGCCGAAGGCGCCGACCGAACCGGCCATCAGGCCGGCCGCGAACCCCGCCGCACGCGGCTTCGTCGGCGCCAGGCCGCGCACGGCCCAGAGTGCTGCCGCCAAGGCCGGCAGCGACAGCGCCAGCACGCTCGACGGGCAAGTGAACCAGGAGTGGCCGAGCACGGCTCCGAGCCGGCCGCCGCTGGGCAACGACATCAGCGAGGCCGCGCCCCATGCGGCCATGGCCAGGACCACGGCGACGGCGGCGACTCGCGGTCGCGCGAAGCTTGCGGCAGGCCGCGAGAGGCGCGCCGTCAGCCAGCCCGCCGCCAGGGCCAGCGCGCCGGCATAGGCCATCTTCATCCAGGGCGTGGCCGTCGCGAACATGCCCGACGGGATCGCCCCGAACACGGCGATCGCCGCCGCTGCACTCAACAGCAGCCCGACGATGGCTGCCGGCGAAAGGCGCCGCGCCGCGAGCGCGCGCGGGGCCGGGCCCGCGCCGCGGGCCAGCAGGTCGATCAGCGTGTCGGTCTTCATCTGCGGCGTGCGTGAGCGGGCTGGTTCATGCCTCAAGCGTCCTTGCGCACCAGGGCGGCCAGGCGCTTGAGGCCACGGTGCACCTGCACCTTGATGGCCGATTCCGAGGCGCCGGTGCGCGCCGCCGCCTCGGCGACCGACAGCCCCTCGAGCTTGGTCAGCACGATGGCCTGCCTCTGCGCCTGCGGCAGTTCCTGGAACAGCGTCTCCAGGTCGCGCCGCGCGCCTGCGTCGTCGGGCTCTGCGGCCAGCAACTGTTCATCCACGTCGTCGATGGCGTCGTGCAGGCTGTCGCGGCGCCCCCGTCGGCGCCACAGGTCGACCAGCTTGTGCCGGGCGATGGCCACCACCCAGGCGCTGACAGGCAGCGTCGGGTCGTAGGTGCCACGTTGCAGATGCAAGGCCAACAGCGTCTCCTGAACCAAGTCTTCCACCTCGTCCGGAAATCCGGACAGGCGGCGCTTCAGATAGGCGCGCAGCCGGGAAGCAAGCAGCACGAGGCATTGCCGATAGGCCGCGTCGTTCCCCGACTGCGCGCGCAGCCACAGCGGCTTGAGGGCGGACTCGAAGTCGCCGGGGCTGGCGTCTACAGGCATTTCGTGGCTCGGGGTCCTTTGGTTACATCGCGCAGGATCATGGGCCTTCAGCCGTCGAATCCGATGAAGCGGCCGCCGGATTCTGGCGCCTGCGCAAGCGCTGCCCGCAGGTGCGCACGCGCGCAGGGGAACGTTGCCCCGGCCGCGGGTCCGGTGTGTATCGCTGCGGTGGCTGTAACCATCCTGCGGCCGGCGGCGAATGAAGGGCGTCGCCCCAGGGCTGAACCCAACCGCGCCAACCATCCATGCACGCCACGCTTGCACTGCTGACTGCCACCGACTTCCCGCCGATCCGGCGCCGGTCGCTCGAAACCCTGCAGGTCAACCTGGGCTACAAATGCAACCAGAGTTGCCTGCACTGCCACGTCGCGGCCAGCCCGCAACGCACCGAGATGATGGACGGCGACACGGTCGCGCTGGTGCTCGAGGTGCTGCGCACGCGGGGTGTCAGCACGCTGGACCTGACCGGCGGCGCGCCGGAGATGAACGTGCATTTCCGTGAACTGGTGCGTCAGGCGCGTGCGGCCGGCGTGCGCGTGATCGACCGCTGCAACCTGACCATCCTGTCGGAACCGGGGCAGGAGGATCTCGCGGCCTTTCTCGCCGAACAGGGCGTCGAGATCACTGCATCACTGCCTTGTTATTCACCGGCCAACGTCGACCGTCAGCGCGGCGACGGCGTCTTCGATCGCAGCATCGCCGGGCTGCGCCAGCTGGGCGCGCTGGGCTATGGTGACCCGGCGCGTGACCCCAAGAACGGCCTGGTGCTGAACCTGGTCTACAACCCACAGGGCGCGGTGCTGCCGCCGCCGCAGGGGCCGCTGGAGACCGACTACAAGCGCGAGCTGCTGCTGCACTTCGGCATCCGCTTCGACCATCTGTTTGCGCTGACGAACATGCCCATCCAGCGCTTCGGCAGCACGCTGGTCAGCAAGGGCACGTTCGGCAGCTACATGAAGCTGCTGCGCGACAGCTACCGCGCCGAGAACCTGGACACCGTGATGTGCCGCAGCCTGCTCAGCGTGGACTGGCAGGGGTTCTTGTACGACTGCGACTTCAACCAGATGCTGGGCCTGCGGGCGGGCCTGGCCGGGCTGTCGCGGCCGCACGTGCGCGACCTGGTCGCGCGTCAGCCATCGTCCTGCGACCTACTGCTCCACGACCCGGCGGGCGCGCGCATCCGCACGGCCGACCACTGCTACGGCTGCACGGCCGGCCAGGGCAGCAGTTGTGGCGGTGCGCTCGAACCGTCGGCACCGGCTGACGTCCCGGTCGTACCGAACCGCGTGATGGCCGGAGCGCGCTGATGGCCCGCCCCTCCAAGGCCCTGCTGTGGGTCGGTGCGGTCGGTCTGGCACTGACGGCCGCGTTGGCGTGGCGCCACTTTGACCTGGGCGCGCTGCTGACGCTGGACAACCTCAAGGCCAGCCGCGACGCGCTGCAGGCCCAGGTGCTGGCGCGCCCGCTGACCACTGCGGCGCTGTTCTTCGGCGTCTACGTGGCCGCCACCGCGCTGTCCATTCCCGGCGCGCTCGTCCTCACCCTCGCCGCCGGTGCCATGTTCGGCCTGGGCTGGGGCCTGTTGCTGGTGAGCTTCGCGTCCAGCCTGGGCGCGCTGCTGGCCTTCCTGGTGGCGCGCTACCTGCTGCGCGACAGCATCCAGTCCCGCTTTGGCAAGGCCCTGGCGCCCATCAACGAAGGCGTGCGCAAGGACGGCACCTTCTACCTGCTGACGCTGCGCCTGGTGCCGGTGTTCCCGTTCTGGTTGATCAACCTGCTGATGGGCCTGACGCCCATGGGCGCGGCGCGCTTCTACGCTGTCAGCCAGGTGGGCATGCTGGCCGGCACGGTGGTGTACGTCAACGCCGGCACGCAGCTCGCAGCGATCCAGTCCCCCGGGGACATCTTCTCGCCGGCCTTGTGGGGCAGCTTCGCGCTGCTGGGCCTCTTCCCGCTGCTGGCCAAGGCCGGCGTGGGCTGGCTTGCGCGGCGCAAGGTCTATGCGAGGTGGACCAAGCCGAGCGCTTTCGATCGCAACCTCGTCGTCATCGGCGCCGGTGCCGGCGGCCTGGTCTCGGCCTACATCGCCGCAGCCGTCAAGGCCAAGGTCACGCTGATCGAAGGCCACAAGATGGGCGGCGACTGCCTGAACTTCGGCTGCGTGCCCAGCAAGGCGCTGATCCGCTCGGCCAAGATGGCCAGGCAGCTGAAGAAGGCGCATGAACTGGGCGTGGCCGATGCGGCGGGCCGGGTGGACTTCGCGGCCGTGATGCGGCGGGTTCACGGCGTCATCCGCGAGATCGAGCCGCACGACTCGGTCGAGCGCTACACCCGCCTGGGCGTGGAGGTGCTGCAAGGCCACGCGCGCATCACCAGCCCCTGGAGCGTGGAAGTTACGCTGGCCGACGGCCGCAAGCAGACGTTGAGCACGAAGAACATCGTTATCGCCGCTGGCGCCAGCCCCTTTGTGCCGCCGATCCCGGGGCTGAAGGAAGCCGGCTTCCATACCAGCGACACCGTCTGGGGCCTGACTGAGTTGCCCAGGCGCCTGGTGGTGCTGGGCGGCGGCCCCATCGGCAGCGAGCTGGCGCAGAGCTTCGCGCGGCTGGGCAGTAACGTGACGCAGGTGGAGATGGCGCCGCGCATCATGCTGCGCGAGGACCCCGAGGTCTCCCAACTCGTGGCGGCCTCGCTGCGCGCCGATGGCGTGACCCTGCTCACCGGCCGCCAGGCGGTGCGCGTGGAGGTGGTGGACGGCGAGAAGCGGCTCGTCGCCAAGCATGAGGGCGCCGATGTCGTGATCCCGTTCGACGAACTGCTGTGCGCGGTGGGCCGCAGCCCGCGCGTCACGGGCTACGGGCTCGAAGAGCTGGGCATTCCACTCACGCCGCGCAAGACCATAGCGACCAACGCCTACCTGCAGACCCTGTACCCGAACATCTACGCCGTGGGCGACGTGGCCGGGCCGTACCAGTTCACGCACACGGCGGCACACCAGGCCTGGTATGCCGCGGTCAATGCCTTGTTCGGCCGCTGGCGCCTGTTCAAGGTCGATTACCGCGTGATCCCGTGGGCCACCTTCACCGACCCCGAAGTCGCCCGCGTGGGCCTGAGCGAGAGCGAGGCCAAGGAACAGGATGTGGCGTACGAGGTGACCCGGTACGGCCTCGACGACCTCGACCGCGCCATCGCCGACGGCACCGCGCACGGCTTCGTCAAGGTGCTCACCGTGCCGGGCAAGGACAAGATCCTGGGCGTCACCATCGTCGGCGAACACGCCGGCGACCTGCTGGCCGAGTACGTGCTGGCGATGAAGCACGGCCTGGGCCTGAACAAGATCCTCGGCACCATCCACACCTACCCCACGCTGGCCGAGGCCAACAAGTACGTGGCCGGTGAATGGAAGCGGGCGCATGCGCCGAAGCAGCTGCTGGACTGGGTGGCCCGCTACCACGCCTGGGAGCGCGCATGACGACGCTGTCTCGACGCCACTGGCTGGCCGGTGCACTGAAGGCCGCGCGGGTTCTCCAGATCAACGCCTGCGCGAAGCGACGAAGGGCGCTCACCCTGGCGGCCCTGGTGCTTGCGGCCCCCGCGACCGCGATGTCGACCGGTCTCGCGCCGCTGACGGACCTGACCGTTGCGGCCGGCCGCGCCAATGCCTCGCCCTGGGTCTTTGCCGGGCTGCCCGACCAGAAGCTGCCCGCCACGCGCTTCACGCTCGAAGAGCAGGGTGGGCAGCGCGTGCTGCGCATCGAAGCCGTGGGCTCGTACGGCAACCTGATCCATCGCTTGACCGGCGTGAGTGCGGGCGAACTGTCGTGGCGCTGGCGCGTCCAAACTCCGCTGCAGGCGGTCGACCTGCGCAACCGCCAGGGCGACGACGTCGCGCTGAAGGTGTGCGCCCTGTTCGACATGCCCCGCGACAGGGTTCCGTTCGTGGAGCGTCAGTTGCTGCGACTGGCCGAGTCCCGCACGGGTGAGGACCTGCCCAACGCCACCCTGTGCTATGCGTGGGATCCGTCCTGGCCGACAGGCACTGTCGTGCCCAACGCCTACAGCCGCCGGGTGCGCTACATCACGCTGGGCGCTCCGGGTCGGGAATGGCAGTCCGTGCGGCGCAATCTGGCGGCCGACTTCCTGCAGGCCTTCGGGGACGAGTCCAGCACGGTGCCCACCTTGCGCGCCGTGGCGGTCGGCGCCGACGCCGACAACACCGGCGGCAGCAGCCTGGGCTGGGTGGCGGATCTCGAACTGCGAGCGGCACCCGTGCCTTGATCGGCCTGTGCCGTCGGGGAGCCGGCTACCCGAAGTTCGAGAAAACCGAAGCCTGCATGCGAATGAATCTGATTTATTCGAGAGGGTGCCATGCCCACACTCCGGGGCCGTTCATCGTCACCGGAGTTGCCATCGTGTTCTACGCCATCAGCTGGTTCGTCGTCTTCTCGCTCCTGGCGCTGTGGTCGCTCGTGGCCTGGGCGCTGCATGGCATCGTCGTCTGGTCGGTCTCGAATGCCGGCGCACTGTCGGGTGCCGCATCGGATGTCGGCAGCCTTCGCCTGCCGGAGTGGCTGGCTCCCTGGGTGCCCCCTGAGATCGCGCAGTGGTTGACCTCGCTGCTGGCGGGTCTGGGCCCCATGGTCGAGAGCCTGCTGCAGTCGGCACCGGCCCTGGCGGGCGGCCTGAGCGTGGCGACCTGGGTGGTCTGGGGCATCGGCAGCGTGCTGCTCGTGCTGCTGGGCGTCGGGCTGCACCTGCTCATCGCCCTGTGGCGCCGCCACGGCAGTGGGCCCGGGCCGCATTCGGGCCGGCAGGCGGCCGCGTGAAGTTGCGGCAGGGGTGGCAACTCCGCCCCCTGCGCCAGATCCAGCCCGCGACGGACACGTTTCGGGCGCTACAGTGAGCCTCCATGAACCTTCTCTTGTTTCTTGCTGGCCTCGGTCTCCTGGTCATCGGGGCCAACACCCTGGTGCGCGGCGCGTCCAAGCTGGCGCTGTCCTTCGGCATCAGCCCGCTGGTGGTCGGTCTGACCATCGTCGCCTTCGGCACCAGTGCACCCGAGGTGGCGGTCAGCGTCGGCGCGGTGCTCGACGGCAAGACCGACATTGCCATCGGCAACGTGGTGGGCAGCAACATCTTCAACGTGCTGTTCATCCTGGGCATCAGCGCGCTGATCGCGCCGCTGGTGGTCAACATCCAGCTCATCCGGCAAGAGGTGCCCATCATGCTGGGCGCGAGCCTGCTGCTGCTGGCCTTCGCCTTCGACGGCAAGCTCTCGATGTTCGATGGCGGCGTCCTGTTCGCGTTGCTCGTGGCCTACACGGCGTTCCTGGTGCTGCAGTCGCGCCGTGAGACCCAGGCGGCCAACGACGAATTCGCAGCAGAGGTCAAGCCGGCCGAGCCCGGCGCCTGGGACAGCCACTGGGCGGCGCAGGTCGGCTTGATCGCGGTCGGTCTTGTGGCCCTGGTGCTGGGCTCGGACTATCTGGTGCAGGCCTCGGTGAGCTTTGCCAAGGCCATGGGCGTGAGCGACCTCGTCATCGGCCTGACCATCGTCGCCGCCGGCACCAGCATGCCCGAGGTGGCCACCAGCATTAGCGCGGCGATCAAGGGCGAGCGCGACATCGCGGTCGGCAACGTGGTGGGCAGCAGTACCTTCAACATCCTGGGTTGCCTGGGGCTGTCGGGCCTGGTCTCGGGCGACCTCGGCCTGGCGGTGGCGCCGTCGGTGCTGGCCTTCGACATCTGGGTGATGCTGGCGGTGGCGCTGGCCTGCCTGCCGGTGTTCATGACCGGCCGCGAGATCGCGCGCTGGGAAGGCGGCATCTTCCTGGGCTACTACGCGGCCTACGTGTCCTACCTGATCCTGGCCGCGCAGCAGCACGACGCGCTGCAGGCCTACTCGGGCGTGATGATGGGCTTCGTGATCCCGCTGACGGTGGTGACGCTGGTGGTGGTGATGATCCGCCGCCCGGCCGTGGCCGGCGCCCCTTGAGCCCATGAGCCTGTTCGCGATCGCCTTGCTGCCCTGGCTGGGCGCGGCGCTGGTCGCAGCGCTGCCCGTCGGCGCCCGCCGGGCCCATGCGGCGGCGGCCGGTGCGGTGGCGCTGGTGGTGACGGCGCTGGCCTTTCAGGTGGCGCCGCCGGTCTTCGGCGGCCAGGTGCTGCGCGCGAGCATCGAGTGGCTGCCAGCCCTGGGGATGGACCTGGGCTTTCGCATGGACGGCCTTGCCTGGCTGTTCGTGCTGCTGATAGCCGGCATCGGCGCGCTGGTGGTGCTGTACGCCGCCTGGTACCTGGACCCGGCCGACCCGCACAGCCCGAGCCGCCGTTTCTTCGTCTTCCTGCTGCTCTTCATGGGCGCGATGCTGGGCGTGGTGCTGGCCGACAACCTGGTGCTGCTGGTGCTGTTCTGGGAACTGACCAGCCTGTCGAGCTTCCTGCTGATCGGCTACTGGCATGGGCGCGACGACGTGGGCCGCGACGCGCGCGAGGGCGCCCGCATGGCCCTGTCCATCACCGGCGCCGGCGGCCTGTGCCTGCTGGCCGGGGTGCTGCTGGTGGGTCACATCGTCGGCAGCGTGTCGCTCGACGTGGTGCTGGCTTCGGGCGACGTCATCCGCGCCCACCCGCTGTACGAGGTGGCCCTGGTCCTGGTGCTGCTGGGCGCCTTCACCAAGAGCGCGCAGTTCCCGTTCCACTTCTGGCTGCCGCATGCGATGGCGGCGCCCACGCCGGTGTCGGCCTACCTGCACTCGGCCACGATGGTGAAGTGCGGCGTGTTCCTGCTGGCGCGCCTGTACCCGGCGCTGGGCGGCAGCGAGCCCTGGTTCTGGATCGTCAGCTGCGTCGGCCTGGCCACGCTGCTGCTGGGTGCCTACATCGCGATCTTCCAGCACGACCTGAAGGGGCTGCTGGCCTACAGCACCATCAGCCACCTGGGCCTGATCACGCTGCTGTTCGGCCTGTCCGAGCCGCTGGCGGTGGTGGCCGGCGTGTTCCACATCATCAACCACGCCACCTTCAAGGCGGGGCTGTTCATGAGCGCCGGCATCATCGACCACGAATGCGGCACGCGCGACCTGCGGCGCATCAACGGCTTGATGAAGCTGATGCCCTTCACCGCCACGCTGGGCATCGTGGCGGCGCTCAGCATGGCCGGTGTGCCGCTGTTCAACGGCTTCCTCAGCAAGGAGATGTTCTTCGCCGAGGCGCTGGCCAAGGACTCGACCAGGGTGATGGAGTGGCTGCTGCCGGCCGGTGCCACGCTGGCCGGGGCGCTGAGCGTGGCGTACTCGCTGCGCTTCATCCACGACACCTTCTTCAACGGGCAGCCGGTGGGCCTGCCCAAGACGCCGCACGAGGCCCCGTTTTTCATGCGCCTGCCGGTGATGCTGCTGGTGGCGCTGTGCCTGGCGGTGGGCCTGGCGCCGGCGCTGGTGGCCGGGCCGCTGCTGGCGGTGGCGGCGCAGGCCGCGCTGTACGGCATGCCGGGGCCCGAGCTGCCGGCCTACACGCTGGCCATCTGGCACGGCTTCAACGGCGCGCTGCTGATGAGCGCGGTGGCGGTGGCGGCGGGCGTGGCGCTGTACTTCGCGCTGCAGCACGGCCTGGACCTGCACCGCGTCACGCGCCTGCCGGGCTGGATGGCCGCAGGGGGCCGCGAGTTGTTCGCCCTGCTGCAGGCCCGGGGCGTGACCGCCGCCGCTGCCCTGGGCGCTGCGCTGCAGAACGGCCGCCTGCAGCGCTACCTGCTGTTGCTGGTGCTGATGGCGCTGGCCGCCGGCGCGGCGCCCTTCGTCCTGTCCTGGGGGCCTTCGGCCGCGCCGGCGCGGCTGCACCTGGACGACCTTGATGCGTTGTCGCTGCTGCTGGGCGCGCTGGGCAGTGCTGCGGCGCTGGGTACTGCCGTGATGCACCGGCAGCGGCTTGTCGCCGTGCTGCTGATGGGCGGCGCCGGGCTGGTGGTGTGCCTGGTGTTCGTCGGCCTGTCGGCGCCCGACCTGGCCCTGACGCAGTTGCTGGTGGAAGTGGTGAGCGTGGTGCTGCTGATGCTGGCGCTGAAGTGGCTGCCCGACGAAAGCCCGGCGGAGCGCGGTGCCCACTGGCGCGGCGTGCGCGACGCGGCGGTGGCGCTGGCGGTGGGCCTGGGCGTGGCGGCCCTGGTGTGGATGGTGCTGACCCGGCCGGGCCAGAGCATCAGCGACTACTTCTTCGCCACCGCACTGCCGCTGGGTGGCGGCGCCAACGCGGTGAACGTGATCATCGTCGACTACCGCGGCTTCGACACCCTGGGCGAGATCACCGTGCTGGTCATCGCCGCGGTGACGATGCAGGCGCTGCTGGCCGGCTGGGCGCCAGCGCTGCCGGGCCTGCTGCCGGCCGGGCAGGCGCACCCGCTGATGCTGCAGCGGATCACCCGCCTGGTGCTGCCCTTCGTGGTGCTGATCTCGGTGTACCTGTACCTGCGCGGCCACAACCTGCCCGGCGGCGGCTTCATCGCCGGGCTGGTGCTGGCCATCGGCCTGCTGCTGATGCAGGTGGCGCACGGGCAGGCCTGGGTGCACGCGCGCAGCCCCCTGCTCGGGGGCGACTTCCGCGCCTGGGCCGGCTGGGGCCTGGCGCTGGCCGCGGCCACGGGTGTCGCGAGCTGGCTGTTCGCGGCACCGTTCCTGACCTCCACGTACGACTACCCCTGGCTGCCCGGCATCGGCGGTGTGCCGCTGGCCAGCGCCTCGGCCTTCGACCTGGGCGTGTACCTGGTCGTGGTCGGCGCGACCATGGTGATGCTGCTGTCCATCGCGCGCCTGTCACCCACCACCACCCGGCCGCTGGACTGACGATGCTGCTGCTGCTCACCTTGTTCATCGGCACGCTGGCCGGCTGCGGCACCTGGCTGCTGCTGCGCGCGCGCAGCTTCGACACCATCCTGGGCCTGACGCTGCTCAGCTACGCGGTCAATCTGTTCATCTTTGCCATGGGCCGGGTCAAGGTCAACGCCGTGCCCATCATCGACAAGGGCGTGGCGGCCACGCTGGCCACCCATGCCGACCCGCTGCCGCAGGCGCTGGTGCTGACGGCCATCGTCATCAGCTTTGCCATGACGGCCCTGCTGCTGGGCATCGCGCTGCGCGCCCGCGGCGAGACCGGCAGCGACCATGTCGACGGCCAGGAGCCGCGGCCTTGAGCCTCGCCCTGGCCACGCCGGCCATCGCGCCGCTGCTGCTGGGCGGCCACGAGATCGTGATGCCCGTGGTGCTGCCGCTGGTGGCCGGCGCGCTGCTGCTGCTGCTGGAGAAGGCCGCCTCGCGCTGGGTGCCGGTGCTGTCGGCTGCCGCGGTGGCCGGCCTGGTGGTGCTGGCCGCGCTGCTGGTGCGGCAGGCCGACCACGGCACGGTGCAGCCCTACCTGCTGGGCAACTGGGCCGCGCCCTTCGGCATTGCCCTGGCGCTGGACCGGCTGTCGGCGCTGATGCTGCTCGTCACCGCGCTGGTGGCGGCAGCGGCGCTCACCTATGCGCTGGCCGGCGACGACCGCCGGCATGACAAGCCTTCGCGCCACTTCCATGCCTTGTTCCAGTTCCAGCTGATGGGTCTGAACGGCGCCTTCCTCACCGCGGACCTGTTCAACCTGTTCGTCTTCTTCGAGGTCCTGCTGGCCGCCAGCTACGGCCTGCTGCTGCACGGCGCCACGCGCGCGCGCTTGAAGGCCGGCGTGCACTACGTGGTGTTCAACCTCACCGGCTCGGCGCTGTTCCTGGTGGCGGTGAGCTTGCTGTATGCGCTGACGGGCACGCTGAACATGGCCGACCTGGCCCTCAAGCTGCCGCAGGTCGCGCCCGAGAACCAGCGTCTGGCGCAGGCCGCGATGTTGATGCTGCTGGTGGTGTTTGCGGTGAAGGCGGCGCTGCTGCCGCTGTACTTCTGGCTGCCCGACACCTATGCCAGCGCCAGCGCGCCCACGGCCGCGCTGTTCGCGGTGCTCACCAAGGTGGGCGTGTACGCGATCCTGCGGGTGAGCTCGCTCTTCATCCCCGCCGGGCTGGTCAGCGGCAGCTCGCCGCTGCTGGCCGGGCTGGCGCTGGCCACGCTGCTGCTGGCGGCCCTGGGCGCGCTGGCCGCGGCGCGGCTGCGCACGCTGGTGGCCTATCTGATCGTGGCCTCGGCCGGCACGCTGCTGCTGGCCATCGGCCTGGGCAGCGAGCGCAGCGTGGCCGCGGGCCTGTTCTACCTGATGCCCAGCACGCTGGTGGCGGCCGCCTGGTTCCTGCTGGCCGACCGCATTGCCGCAGCCCGCGGTGGCAGCGATGTGCTGCAGCCCGGCCCGCGGCCGGCTGCCTGGGCGCCGCTGGGCACCGCGTTCTTCGTCGCCGCGGTGGCCGTGGCCGGCGTGCCGCCGCTGGCCGCCTTCATGGGCAAGGCGCTCCTGCTGCAGGCCGCCGGCCACACGCCGTGGGCGGCCTGGGTGGTGGCCGGCGTGCTGACCTCCAGCCTGATGGTGATGGTGGCGCTGGCCCGCGCCGGCTCTGCACTGTTCTGGGAGCGCGGCCATCCGGCGGTGCCCACGTTGCCGGACCCGCTGCGCGGATCGCGACTGCCCGGCGCGGCCACCGCCGGCGCCCTGGCCGTGGTGGTGCTGTGCGCGCTGGCGGCCGGCCCCATGGGGCGCTACACCGCAGCGGCGGCGGCCCAGCTGTTTACGCCTGAGGGCTATGTGCAGGCCGTGCTCGGCGCCCGGCCGGTGCCCGCGGCGATCGACGTGCGCCGTGAGATGCGTGAGCGCGGAGAGCTGAAATGAGCATGCGGTCCAGTCTGCTGCCCTCGCCGTTGACCAGCGTGGCGCTGTTCATCGCCTGGCCCATGCTCAATGAATCGGCCTCGGCCGGCCAGTTGCTGCTGGGCGCCGTGCTGGCGCTGGCCCTGCCGGCGCTGCTGGCGCCGCTGCGCCCCAGCCGCTCGAATCTGCGTGCCTGGCCCACGCTGGCGCGCCTGGTGGGCGTGGTGTTGTGGGACGTGGTGCGCAGCAACATCGACGTGGCGCGCCGGGTGCTGGGCCATGAGGCCGCCATCCAGACGCGCTTCGTCTGGGTGCCGATAGCGCTGCAGGACCCGCTGGCCGTCGTGATGCTGGCCGGCATCGTGACCACGACGCCGGGCACCATCTCGGCCGAGCTGAGCGACGACCGGCGCTGGCTGCTGGTGCATGCGCTGCATGCCCCCGACGACGCCGCTGCGGCCGCCATCGTGGCCGACATCCAGTTGCGCTATGAGGCGCCGCTGGCGGAGGTGTTCGGATGATCGTGGCTGCCGTTCTTCCCTGGGTGCTGGGGGTGCTGGCCCTGGCCCTGGCGCTGGCCGCCTGGCGGCTGTTGCGCGGGCCCGATCTGCCCGACCGCATCCTCGCGCTCGACACCCTGTACATCAACGCCCTGGCGCTGCTGGTGACGTTGGGCCTGGCGTTCGGGCACAAGCACTACTTCGAGGTGGCGCTGCTCATCGGCCTGCTGGGTTTCGTGGGCACGGTGGTGGCGGCCAAGTTCCTGCTGCGCGGCGACATCACCGAATGAGGGCCCGACCATGACCCAGACCCTGCCCCTGTGGGCCGATGCCCTGGCCGCCGTGCTGCTGGTGATCGGTGCCGGCTTCGCGCTCGTGGGCTCCATCGGCCTGGCCCGGCTGTCGGACTTCTTCAAGCGCCTGCACGGCCCCAGCAAGGCCACCACGCTGGGCGTGGGCTGTGTGCTGGCGGCGTCGGCACTGGTGACCGCCGCGGCCGGCAGGCCCAGCCTGCATGAGCTGCTGATCGCGGTCTTCCTGTTCCTCACGGCGCCGGTGTCGGCCCATCTGCTGGTGCAGCTGGCGTTGAAGGCGCGGCCGGACCTGCGCCCGCCTCGCGGCGACTCAGCGCCCGCGCCCGCTGCTGGAAGCCCGTCACAACCCGCCGGCGCCGGGCGAAGGCGCGAGGGCTAGAGACCGCCGGGTACGCCAGCGGCTGCCGCGGCACGCCTGCAGGCAGGGGTTATCGATGCTGCACGTCGGGAAGTTGTCCCGGGTGCCGGCGTCGCGGTGCGGACGGTCGCTGCGAATAATGCCCGCAGCCCCTGCTAGCACTCCGACAGGCACACCCGATGACATCTCCTGCACCCGTCTTCCGCCCCATCGCCCTGGCCGCCGGCTTGCTGTGCTGCAGCTCCCTGGTCAGCGCCCAGGGCAGCACGGATGCCGCCAGCGCACGCCAGGTCGTCACCATCACGGGCGCGCTGCCCGGCGTGCTGGACGCGGTGCCCGGCAGCAGCGCCGTCGTCAGTGCCCGCCAGATCGAGGCCGAGCGGCCCTTCACCGTGCGCGAGGCCCTGCAGGCCGTGCCCGGCCTGCACGTGGTGGGCGAGGACGCGTTCGGCCTGAACCTGAACATCGGCATCCGCGGCCTGGACCCGCGCCGCACCAGCCGCACGCTGCTGCTCGAAGACGGCATGCCGATCCAGCTGGGGCCGTACAGCGACCCCTCGGCCCACTACCACACGCCGCTGGAGCGGGTGCAGCGCATCGAAGTCATCAAGGGATCGGGGCAGATCGTCCACGGGCCGCAGACCGTGGGCGGCGTCATCAACTTCGTCACCAAGGCCGTTCCACGCAGCTTTGCCGCCGAGGGCGACCTGGCGCTGGGCGACCGCAGCTTCCGCCGCGTCAGCGCCAGCGTGGGCAGCGGCACCGAAGCCCTGGGCTGGCTGCTGCAGGCTTCGCGCAAGCAGGGCGATGGCAGCCGCGAGGGCAGTGAACACGAGGTCAGCGACGTTTCCGCGAAGCTCGAGTTCAACCCGAGCCCGCAGCACGCGCTGTCTGCCAAGCTCGGCTGGTTCGAAGAAAGCTCGGGCTTCGGCGAGGGCGGCCTGGACCAGGCCCGCTTCGATGCCAACCCCTACGCCAACCCCTTCAAGGACGATCGCTTCGAGCTCGAGCGGCTGGCCGGGCAGCTGGTGCACAGCTGGACACCGTCGACCAGCCTGCACCTGAGCACGCAGCTCTACTACCAGCGCATCGAACGGGCTTCGTACCGGCAGATGGACGCCGTGGCCGAGTTCGACGGCGTCGAGGACGACGGAGCGGGCGGGCTGATCGCGCTGCTCGAGTCGGGCAGCCTGCGCAGCCGCGCCCCGGACACCGGGCCGCGCAACCCGGACTGCCGCATCAACGACGAAGCCATCGACTACAGCGTGCCCAATGGCTGGGAAGAACGCGCCGGCCTGTGCGGCAACCAGATGCGCCCGCGCGTCTACACCTTCTACGGCGTCGAGCCGCGCCTGGAGCTGCGCCATCAGCTGTTGGGACTGCGCAGCGAACTGGTCGCCGGCGCACGTCTGCACCGGGAAGAGGTGGTGCGCAAGCGCTATAACGGCATCACGCCGAGCGCACGCGAAGACTCCCCCGGCACCTACTTCCGCGATCAGAACGACATCGACGTCGAGGCCTTCGCTGCCTACCTGCAGAACACCTTCTACAGCGGCCACTGGACCATCACCCCGGGCCTGCGCTACGAGAACTACCGCCTGCGCAACACCGCGGTG
>JALHPY010000041.1 GCA_022842305.1 Rubrivivax sp. | reverse complement strand
CCGGCCTGGCCGCGGCGGTGAGCGCGGCGCGCGGCGGCGCGCGCACCCTGTTGGTTGAACGTTATGGTTTCCTGGGCGGCATGGGCACGGCCGGCGGCGTGACCAACTTCGCCGGCCTGTACGGCCGCCGCGGCGGCCAGATGCAGCCGCTGGTGCGCGGCGTGGTCGACGAGCTGCTGGATCGCATAGATCGCCTGGGCGGCCTGAACCAGCCGCAGGATGGCCTGCAGGGCCGCATCCGCGTGCGCAGCTACGACGTGGCCGCCTACAAGTGCGCCGCCGACCAGTGGCTGCAGGCGGCCGGCGTCGAACTGCTGTTCCACGCGCTGGCCGTGGGCGTGGTCAAGGCCGATGCGCGCCGGCTGGACGCGCTGCTGGTCGAGACGCGCTCGGGCCGCCAGGCTATCCGCGCGCGCGAGTTCGTAGACGCCAGCGGCGACGCCGACCTGGCGCACTGGGCCGGCGTGCCGTTTGAACTGGGCGACGGCGCGGGCGACGGGCTCTACCCCAGCACCATGTTCCGCATCGCCAACGTCGACGCGGCGCGCGCGCAGGCGGCGGTGGGCGGCTTCGGCGCCATCGACGCGTTGATGGACCAGGCCGCCGGCCGCTACGACTTTCCGCGCCGCGGCGCCATCCTGCGGCCGCAGCGCAACCCCAGCGAGTGGCGCGCCAACGTCACCCAGCTGCGCAACGCCCAGGGCCGCGCGGTCGACGCCACCGACGCCGGCCAGCTGAGCGCAGCCGAGGTCGAAGGCCGGCGCCAGATCGTCGAATACATGCGTTTCCTGCGCGCCGAAGTGCCGGGCTTCGAGCAGGCCGAGATCGCCGAGATCGCCGCCCAGGTGGGCGTGCGCGAAACGCGCCGCATCAACGCCGCCTACCGCCTGAGCGGCGAAGACGTGCTGGGCGGCGCGCGCTTTGACGACGTCATCGGCCTGAACGCCTGGCCGGTGGAAACCCACGCCGCCGGCCGCGTGGAATGGGCCTTTGCGCGCGACCCCGACAACGCCTACAACCAGCTGCCCTGGCGCATGCTGCTGCCGCCGGACGTGGACAACCTGCTGGTGGCCGGGCGCTGCGCCGGCATGGAGCACCTGGGCCAGAGCGCAGCGCGCGCCAGCGGCGCCTGCTTTGCCATGGGCCAGGCGGCCGGCACGGCGGCGGCGCTGCGCCTGCGCGGCGGCTTCGATGTGGCGCGGCTGCAGCAGCGCCTGCTGCAGGACGGTGCAGATCTCGACCTGGGCAAACCCACCGCGGGCGGCAGGGGCTAGCACGGGCTGGACGGCCGCGGCGGGGCGACCTATCGTCACTGGATGAAGCCGCCCGTCATCTTCTACTTCGACTTCTCGTCGCCGTACTCCTACATCGCCAACGAATGGCTGGGTGCCCTGGCCGCACGCCACGGCCGCCGCGTGCAGCACCAGGCCATCCTGCTGGGCGCCACCTTCCAGGTGGCCGAGCTCAAGTCGCCGGTGTCCTACCCGCTCAAGCGCGAGTACTCGCTGCGTGACTTCGAACGCTCGGCGCGCTTCGAAGGCCTGCCCTATGCGCTGCCGCCGGTGTTCCCCATCCCCACGCAGAACGCGGCGCGCGTGTTCTGGTGGCTGTCCGAGACGCGCGGCGAGCAAGCCGCCGCGGCCTGGGCCACGGCCGGGTTGCGCGCGCTGTTCACGGCCGGCGTGCCGCTCAACGAGCCGGATGCGCTCAAGGCGCTGGCGCTGCGCAGCGGCCTGGACGGCAGCGAGTGCGAACGCGTCTGGAACGACCCGCAGTGGAAGGCCCGCCTGAAGCGTGCCAACGACGAGGCGATTGGCGCCGGCGTCTTCGGCGCACCCTTCATCGTGATCGACGGCGAACCCTTCTGGGGCAACGACCGCCGCCCGCAGATCGAGCGCTGGCTGGCCCAGGGCCCGTTCTGAGCGATATGCAGGCCATAACCCTCCTGCGCATCCAGGCGCGCGCCAACCGCCTGGCCAACCACCGTCTGCACGCGGCCATGGCGGCGCTCACGGCCGATGAACTGCAGGCGCCGCGCAGCGCCTTCTTCCCCACGCTGCTGTCCACGCTCAACCACATCCTGGTTGTCGACCTGTACTACATCGCCGTGCTGCACGGCGACGCCGTCGATTCCAGCCACTGGGAGCGCTACCGGCCTGCCACCGATCTGCCCACGCTGGCCGAACGTCAGCGCCACAGCGACGAGCGCCTGATCGCCTGGCTGGACGCCGCGGCCGATGCCGACCTCGACCGCCCGGTGCACATGCCGCGCCGCGCCGGCCAGGTGCAGACCGATGCCGCCGCGCACATGCTGGCGCACCTGTTCATGCACCAGACCCACCACCGCGGCCAGCTGCACGCCATGCTGTCGGGCACGGCGGTGGCGCCGCCGCAGCTCGACGAGTTTTTGATGCCCAGCGAGCCCCACCTGCGCCAGGCCGACATGGCCGCTTTAGGCTGGACCGAGGCCCAGGTCTACGGCGCCCCCTGATCCCCTTGCGCCGGTTCCGGGCGCTGGCGCGACCCTACAATTGACGTTAACGTAAACGTCAAGTGAGCCGGCCGCAGCGCCGGCCGCAGCCAGGAGACAAGATGCCGACCCTGACGTCCAAGCTCAACCCCCGCTCCGACGAGTTCAAGGCCAGTGCGCAGGCCATGCGGGCCCTGGTGGACGACCTGAACGCGCGCCTGGCCGAGATCGGCGAAGGCGGCGGCGCCGCGGCGCGCGCCAAGCATCAGGCGCGCGGCAAGCTGCTGCCGCGCGAGCGCGTCGAGATGCTGCTGGACCCCGACACGCCCTTTCTCGAGCTGGCGCCGCTGGCCGCCTTGGGCCTCTACGACAACGCCGCACCGGGCGCCGGCATCATTGCCGGCATCGGCCGCGTCTGCGGCGTCGAGTGCCTGATCGTCTGCAACGACGCCACCGTCAAGGGCGGCACCTACTTCCCGCTGACGGTCAAGAAGCACCTGCGCGCGCAAGAGGTGGCGCAGCAGAACCGCCTGCCCTGCATCTACCTGGTGGACAGCGGCGGCGCCAACCTGCCCAACCAGGACGAGGTCTTCCCCGACCGCGACCACTTCGGCCGCATCTTCTACAACCAGGCGCAGATGTCGGCGCTGGGCATTCCGCAGATCGCCGTGGTCATGGGCAGCTGCACGGCCGGTGGCGCCTACGTGCCGGCGATGAGCGACGAGGCCATCATCGTGCGCGAGCAGGGCACCATCTTCCTGGGTGGCCCGCCGCTGGTGAAGGCCGCCACTGGCGAGGTGGTCAGCGCCGAAGATCTGGGCGGCGGCGACGTGCACACGCGCCTGTCGGGCGTGGCCGACCACCTGGCCGAGAACGACATGCACGCGCTGGCCCTGGCGCGCGCCAGCGTGGCCAACCTCAACTGGCGCAAGCCCGAGCAGATGCGCCTGGTGCCGCCGCGGCCGCCGCTGTTCGACCCGGCCGAGCTGCACGGCGTGATCCCCACCGATCCGCGCAAGCCCTTCGACGTGCGCGAGATCATCGCCCGCATCGTCGACGGCAGCGAATTCGACGAGTTCAAGGCGCGCTACGGCACCACCCTGGTCACCGGCTTCGCGCACATCGAAGGCCTGCCGGTGGGCATCGTGGCCAACAACGGCATCCTGTTCGGCGAAAGCGCGCAGAAGGGCGCGCACTTCATCGAGCTGTGCTGCCAGCGCCGCGTGCCGCTGATCTTCCTGCAGAACATCACCGGCTTCATGGTCGGGCGCAAGGTCGAGAACGAAGGCATCGCCAAGCACGGCGCCAAGATGGTCACGGCCGTGGCCACGGCCACGGTGCCCAAGTTCACGGTGATCATCGGCGGCAGCTTCGGCGCCGGCAACTACGGCATGTGCGGCCGCGCCTACAGCCCGCGCTTCCTGTGGATGTGGCCCAGCGCGCGCATCAGCGTGATGGGCGGCGAGCAGGCTGCCGGCGTGCTGGCCACCGTGCGCCGTGATGGCATCGAGGCCAAGGGCGGCCAGTGGAGCGCCGAACAAGAGGCCGCCTTCCGCGCGCCCATCCTCAAGCAGTTCGAGGAGCAGGCGCATCCGTACTTCGCCAGCGCGCGCATCTGGGACGACGGCGTCATCGACCCCACCGACACGCGCCGCGTGCTGGCCCTGGGCATCAGCGCCAGCTTGAACGCGCTGATCCCGGACAGCCCGCGCTTCGGCCTGTTCCGCATGTAGGCCGGGGCTGCCGCCGTGACCGCCACACTCGACATCCGCCGCCTCTCGCCGCACGTGGCCGAGGTCTGGCTCAACCGGCCCGAGGTGCGCAACGCCTTCAACGACGGCGTCATCAACGAGCTGACCGCCGCCTTCGCGCAGCTGGGTGCCGAGCCTGATCTACGCGCCATCGTGCTGGGCGGCCACGGCAAGGCCTTCTGCGCCGGCGCCGACCTGTCGTGGATGCGCGGCATGGCCGGCTACGGCTGGGACGAGAACCGCGCCGACGCAGCGCGCCTGGCCGAGATGCTGTGGACGATCTGGAGCTGCCCGCTGCCGGTGGTGGGCCGCATCCACGGCGACTGCTACGCCGGCGGCGTGGGCCTGGCCGCGGTGTGTGACGTGCTGGTGGCGGCCGAGGGCGTGCAGTTCTGCCTGAGCGAGGCCAGGCTGGGCCTGCTGCCAGCCACCATCGGCCCCTATGTCGTGCGGGCGCTGGGCGAGCAGGCTTCGCGCCGCTACTTCACCACCGCAGAACGCTTCAGCGCATCCCGCGCCCAGGCCCTGGGCTTCGTGCACGAGGTCGTTGCACCCGATGCGCTGGACGCCCAGGTGGCCGAGATCGTGGCCGCGCTGGTGGCCAACGGGCCGGCGGCGGTGAAGGCCTGCAAGCAGCTGGTCAAGGACGTGGCCGGCCGGCCCATCGACGCCGCGCTGCGCGACGACACCGCGCGGCGCATCGCCGACATCCGCGCCAGCGCCGAAGGGCGCGAGGGCGTGCAGGCCTTCCTCAACAAGCGCGAGCCCGGCTGGCGGTGAACCTCGACCTGCCGCAACTGCTGGCGCTGGCCGCCGCCCTGGGCTGGGCCAGCGGGCTGCGCCTGTACGCGGTGATCCTGCTCACCGGCGCGGCCGGCGCGCTGGGCTGGGTCGATCTGCCGCAGGGCCTGCAGCTGCTGCAGCACCCGCTGGTGCTGGGCGCGGCGGGGCTGATGACGTTGACGGAATTCGTGGCCGACAAGATCCCCGGGCTGGACAGCCTGTGGGACGCGCTGCACACCTTCATCCGCATCCCCGCCGGCGCGGCGCTGGCGGCGGCGGTGTTCGGCGGCGACGGTGCCGCCTGGCAGCTGGTGGCGGCGCTGGCCGGCGGCACGCTGGCGGCCACGGCGCACGCCGCCAAGGCCAGCACGCGCGCGGCGGTGAACACCTCGCCCGAGCCGTTTTCCAACATCGGCCTGTCGCTGGCCGGCGACGCCGCCGTGCCCGGCCTGCTGTGGCTGGCCTGGACGCATCCGCTGTGGTTCTGGCCGGTGCTGGCACTGGCCGTGCTGGTGGCCATGGCGCTGATCGTGGTGCTGTTCAAGTTCCTGCGCGGCCTGGTGCGGCGCCTTTTCCCTTCGCAGCAGGCTCCGGCCTGACGAGAGCGTGACCATGTTCAAGAAGATCCTGATTGCGAACCGCGGGGAAATTGCCTGCCGCGTTGCTGCCACCGCGAAGCGCCTGGGCGTGCGCACCGTGGCCGTGTACTCCGACGCCGACGCCGACGCCCGCCACGTACGCGCCTGCGACGAAGCCGTGCACGTGGGCCCGCCGGCGCCGCGCGACAGCTATCTGCAGTGGCAGCGCATCATCGACGCGGCCCTGGCCACGGGCGCGCAGGCGGTGCACCCGGGCTACGGTTTCTTGAGCGAGAACCAGGACTTCGCGCGCGCCTGCGCCGCGGCCGGCCTGGTGTTCATCGGCCCGCCGGCCGAGGCAATAGCCGCCATGGGCAGCAAGAGCGCCGCCAAGGCGCTGATGGACAAGGCCGGCGTGCCGCTGGTGCCCGGCTACCACGGCGACGACAACGACCCGGACTTCCTGGCCACGCAGGCCGCGCGCATCGGCTACCCGGTGCTGATCAAGGCCAGCGCCGGTGGCGGCGGCAAGGGCATGCGCCGGGTCGACCGGCCCGAGGACTTCGCCGCCGCGCTGGCCTCTTGCCAGCGCGAGTCCCAGGCCAGCTTCGGCAATGCGCAGGTGCTGGTCGAGCGCTACGTCACGCGGCCGCGCCACATCGAGATCCAGGTCTTTGCCGACAGCCACGGCCAGTGCGTCTACCTGTTCGAGCGCGACTGCTCGGTGCAGCGCCGCCATCAGAAGGTGCTGGAAGAAGCGCCGGCCCCCGGCATGAGCGCGGCGCGCCGCGCCGAGATGGGTGCGGCCGCCGTGGCCGCGGCACAGGCCGTGGGCTACGTGGGCGCGGGCACGGTGGAGTTCATCGCCGAGCCGGCGGGCGATGGCGGCGACCTGCGCTTCTATTTCATGGAGATGAACACGCGGCTGCAGGTCGAGCACCCGGTGACCGAGGCCATCACCGGCCTGGACCTGGTGGAGTGGCAGCTGCGCGTGGCCGGCGGCCAGCCGCTGCCGTTGCGGCAGGAGCAGCTGCAGATGCGCGGCCACGCCATCGAGGCGCGCATCTGCGCCGAGAACCCCGACGCCAACTTCCTGCCCGCCACCGGCACGCTGCAGGTGGCGCGCTGGCCCGAGCACGTGGCCTTCTGCCGCAGCGACGAGCTGGCGCGGGTGGACAGCGGCGTGCGCGAGGGCGACGCCATCAGCCCCTGGTACGACTCGATGATCGCCAAGCTCATCGTCTGGGGCGAAGACCGCGCCCAGGCGCTGGCACGGCTGGATGCGGCGCTGCGCGACACCCACATCATGGGCCTGGCCACCAACGTGGCCTTCCTGCGCCGCGTGCTGGCCACCCAGGCCTTTGCCACGGCCGACCTGGACACCGCGCTGATCGAGCGCGAGCGCGCCGCGCTGTTCGACCAGCCGCCGTTGCCCGACGAGGTGCTGGCCGCCGCCGTGGCCGCGCACCGCCTGGCGGCCGAGGCCGCGCTGGAAGGCGCCGACCCCTGGTCACGCCGCGACGGCTGGCGCCTGCACGGCGGCGCGCAACGTCAGCTGAGCCTGATGCGCGGCGGCCAGGCGCTGACAGCGCTGTTCTCGCGCCTGCACGACGGCGGCTCGGTGCTCGCCATCGGGGCGCAGCGCTGGGCCTTCAGCGCGCGCGCGCTGGGCCAGGGGCGGCACGACGTGCTGCTGGGCACGCGCCGCCTGACGCTGGCCGTCTACAACCGCGGCGAGCGCTTTGCCGTGTTCTGCGACGCCGGCAGCGCGCTGGTGGACGAGATCGACCCGCTGGCCCACGCCGCCGACCAGGCCGGCGCCGGGGGCCGGCTGACCGCGCCCATGCCGGGCAAGCTGGTGTCCTTCCTGGCCAAAGTGGGTGATCAGGTGAGCCGCGGCCAGGCGCTGGCGGTGATGGAGGCCATGAAGATGGAGCACACCATCAACGCGCCGCACGACGGCGTGGTGGAAGCGCTGCTGTACGCGGTGGGCGATCAGGTGGCCGAGGGCGGCGAGCTGCTGCGCCTGGCGCCGCTGGCGCCGGCGGCATGAGATCGAGGCGGCGGCTACTTGGGCGCGCTGTCGGCGTTGTCGGCGCGGCCGAACCAGCCGCTGCGCTTGGCCGGCGGGGCGTCGGCGGCGGGGCGGCTGTCCAGGCTGGACGAGGGCCCGAACAGCGAGCTGAGAAAGCGCGAGGGGCTGAAGCCGCCGGCCGGCGCCGGCTGTTCGCCCTGGGGTGCGGGCGTGGTTTCGGGTTCAGGCGCCAGTTGCGCGGCGCGGAAGGCGCGCGCCAGCTGGGCCAGTTCGCTGCCGCGCATCGCGTCGCAGACCAGCAATACGTCGCGCGCGTACAAGGCCTGGTGCACCAGGAGGTCGCGGTCGATGCCCTGGCCCAGCTCGCGCTGCAGGCCGGCATTCAGGCGATCGGCTATCTTGTAACAGCGGCGCGTGTTCATCGGGAGCGCAGTGTGTACGAGCGGGCGCGCGCGCGGCACCCCCAATTGAGCCCAACCCACCCCCTATTTGAGGGGGTTCTGTTCGAATCGCCGCCAGTCCCCCTTGACCGGAGAACCAGATCATGATCCCCAGCGCAGTCACCCTGGTCGAGGTCGGCCCGCGCGACGGCCTGCAGAACGAGGCCCAGCCGGTGCCCACCGCCACCAAGATCGAACTGGTGCAGCGCTTGCAGGCCGCCGGCTGCCGCGAGATCGAAGTCACCAGCTTCGTCAGCCCCAAATGGGTGCCGCAGATGGCCGACAACGCCCAGGTGCTGGCCGGCATCGCGCGCAGCCCCAGCGTGCGCTACTCGGTGCTCACGCCCAACCTCAAGGGCCTGGAGGCCGCGCTGGCCGGGCCGCGCGAACAGTGGCCGCACGAAGTGGTGGTGTTCGGCGCGGCCAGCGAGGCCTTCAGCCAGCGCAACATCAACTGCAGCATCGCCGACAGCGTGGAGCGCTTCCGCCCGGTGGTGGCCGCGGCGCACGCGGCCGGGCTGAAGGTGCGCTGCGCCATCTCCTGCGCTTTGGGCTGCCCCTACGAGGGCGAGGTCTCGGCCGACGCGGTGGAGAACGTGGTGCGCCTGATGCGGGGCATCGGCGTGGACCACTGCGGCGTGGCCGACACCATCGGCGTGGGCACGCCGCGCCGCGTGCAGGCCGCGCTGGAGCGCGCGCTGAAGCATTTCCCGCTCGCCCAGGTGAGCGGCCACTTCCACGATACCTACGGCCAGGCGCTGGCCAACATCCTGGCCAGCCTGGAGCTGGGCGTACACACCTTCGACACCAGCATCGCCGGCCTGGGCGGCTGCCCCTATGCCAAGGGAGCCACCGGCAACGTGGCCACCGAAGACGTGGTCTTCATGCTGCAGGGCATGGGCATAGCTACGGGCAGCAGCCTGGACGCGCTGGTCGACGCCGGCGCCTACATCAGCGCGCAACTGGGGCGCGCGCCGGTGTCGCGCGTGAGCCGGGCGCTGTTGGCCAAGCGTGGCGTGGCGGTCTGAACATGAGCGAAGACACCGATTACCCCGAAGGTTTTACCCGCGTCGTGCAGGCGCTGGCCGCGGCCGGACATCCGCATGCCCCGCGCTGGCTGGAAGTGGCGGCGCGCACCTCGCAAGAGGCCGCCAGCGCGCTGGGCGTGGCCGTGGGGCAGATCGCCAAGAGCGTGATCTTCCGCCGCCGCAGCGACGACGCCGCGGTGCTGGTGGTGGCCTCGGGCGACCGGCGCGTGGACGAGGCCCGCGTGGCCGCGCTCGCCGGCCCGCTGGGGCGCGCCGACGCGGCCTTCGTCAAGGCGCGCACCGGGTTTTCGATTGGCGGGGTGGCGCCGCTGGCGCATGTGCAGCCCACGTTCACGCTGATCGACCGCGAGCTGTTCCGCTTCGACGAGATCTGGGCCGCCGCCGGCCACCCCAACGGCGTGTTCCGCCTGGCGCCGGCCGACCTGCCGCGCCTGACCGGCGCGCCGGTGGCCGACGTGGTGCAGGCATGAACGCACCAACGCCGCCGCAGCCCGTGGCATCCCCCTGCACCAGCGTTTGCAGCATGGACGCGGCCAGCGGCTTTTGCCGCGGCTGCCTGCGCACCCTGGACGAGATCGCGCAGTGGTCGCGCCTGGACGAGGCCGGCAAGCGCGCCGTGCTGGCCCGGCTGCCACCGCGGCGCGGCGCCGTGACACCACCCCAAGAGGCCGCATGAAGCGCATCGTCTTCCACTTCGACCCGATCTCGCCCTTCGTCCACCTGGCCTTCGAGCGCCTGCCGCAGGTGCTGGAGGGCTGCAGCTACGCGGTGGAGTACCGGCCGCTGCTGTTTGCCGGCCTGCTGCAGCACTGGGGCCAGAAGGGCCCGGCCGAGATCGAGCCCAAGCGCGCCTGGACGTTCCGCCACGTGGCCTGGCTGGCGCAGCGCCACGGCATCGCGCTGCAGACGCCGCAGGTGCACCCCTTCAACCCCTTGCCGCTGCTGCGCCTGGCCATCGCCTGCGGGCCTGACCGGCGCGTGGTCGAGGCCATCCTGCGCCACGTGTGGGTGGGCGGTGCCGACGCCGCCGACCCGGCGCGCCTGGCCGAGCTGACGGCGCGCCTGGCCCCGGCGCGCGACCCGGCCAGTGCCGACGTCAAGCGCGAACTGCGCGCGGCCACCGACGCGGCCATCGCCGCCGGCGTCTTTGGCGTGCCCAGCTTCGAACTCGACGGTCGCCTGTTCTGGGGCCTGGATGCGCTGGAGATGCTGCGCGACGCGCTGCAGGGCGGCGCCTGGTTCCAGGGCCCGGATTGGGTCGCTGAAGGCCAGCCGCGCCCTGGTTTGGTGCGTCGTTGAAGCGGCGCTGCGGCAGTGGCTCTGTGGCCGCTGTGGTGCTTACAAGGCCCTACTTAAGCTGGCACTATTCTGCAGGTATTTTCCCTTAAGGGTTTCTCAAATCCCGCATGGCGGGATGAAACCTAGGGGTTGACCTGTAGGCCGTAAGCATTTGGCCGGTTTGGCGTCAGCCTGTGTTGGCGAGCCGTCAGAAACCGGTCAGAGGCGGCCGCCATAGTGCGCCGCCGACCCTAACGGTATGCCCCGCCGCTCGTCTAAACCGATACATCCCTCTGCGAGGAGACGTCTACATGCAACATGATTCACACGGGTACTGGAAGGCCACGCTCGGCCTGTTAACCAGGATATTGATCATCTGGTTCCTTGTTTCGTTCGGCGCGGGCATCCTGTTCGCCGACATGCTCAACGGCATCCATCTGGGCGGCTACCCGCTCGGGTTCTGGTTTGCCCACCAAGGCTCGATTTACGTCTTCATCGCGCTGATCTTCTATTACGCCAAGAAGATGGGCGACATCGACCGTCAGTTCGACGTTCACGAGGACTGAGGCCACCATGGATCTCCAAACCACCACTTACCTGGTAGTCGGCGCGAGCTTCGCGCTCTACATCGGCATCGCCATCTGGGCGCGTGCCGGGTCCACCAGCGAGTTCTACGCCGCCGGCGGCAGCGTGCACCCCGTGATGAACGGCATGGCCACTGCGGCCGACTGGATGAGCGCCGCGTCGTTCATCTCGATGGCCGGCCTGATCGCCAACATGGGCTACGGCGGCGGCCTGTTCCTGATGGGCTGGACCGGCGGCTACGTGCTGCTGGCCATGCTGCTGGCGCCCTACCTGCGCAAGTTCGGCAAGTTCACCGTGCCGCAGTTCATCGGCGACCGCTTCTACAGCAAGAGCGCCAGCACGGTGGCCGTGGTCTGTCTGTTGACCGCGTCGCTGACCTACATCATCGGCCAGATGACCGGTGTGGGCGTGGCCTTCTCGCGCTTCCTCAACGTGTCCAGCGACACCGGCATCTACATCGGCCAGGCCATCGTGTTCCTGTACGCGGTGTTCGGCGGCATGAAGGGCATCACCTACACCCAGGTGGCGCAGTACATCGTGCTGATCCTGGCGTACACCGTTCCTGCGCTCTTCATCAGCCTGCAACTCACCGGCGTGCTGCTGCCGCAAATGGGTCTGGGCGCCGACATGGTGGGCACCGACGTGTCGCTGCTGGCACGCCTGGACCAGGTCGTCACCGACCTGGGCTTCGGCAAGTACACCACCACCACGGCCGGCAGCACGCTGAACATGTTCGTGTACACGCTGAGCCTGATGATCGGCACCGCCGGTCTGCCCCACGTCATCATGCGATTCTTCACCGTGCCCACGGTCAAGGACGCACGTTCGTCGGCGGGTTGGGCGCTGGTCTTCATCGCCATCCTGTACACCACCGCACCCGCCGTGGGCGCGATGGCCAAGCTGAACCTGCACAGCACCGTGAACACGGCCGTCGCCAAGGGCGGTGACCTGTACGCTGCCGAGGCCAGCATCAAGGCCGACGATCGGCCCGACTGGATGAAGCGCTGGGAAAAGACCGGCCTGCTGAAGTTCACCGACAAGAACGGCGACGGCCGCATCCAGTACTACAACGACGCCACCAAGAACCCGGAAGCCAAGGCCAAGGCCGACGCCGCCGGCTGGAAGGGCAACGAGCTGACCGTCAACCCCGACATCATCGTGCTGGCCAACCCCGAGATCGCGCTGCTGCCCAACTGGGTGATCGCGCTGGTGGCGGCGGGTGGCCTGGCAGCGGCGCTGTCCACCGCGGCGGGCCTGCTGATGGCCATCGCGTCGGCGGTCTCGCACGACCTGGTCAAGAACATCTTCGTGCCGACCATCAGCGAGAAGAACGAACTGCTGGCGGGCAAGATCGCCATGGCGGTGGCCATCGTCATCTCGGGCTGGCTGGGTCTCAACCCGCCAGGCTTCGCGGCCGGTACCGTGGCCCTGGCCTTCGGTATCGCTGCCAGCTCGCTGTTCCCGGCCATCATGATGGGCATCTTCAGCAAGAAGATGAACAAGGAAGGCGCCATCGCCGGCATGCTGGCGGGCCTGGCCGTGACGCTGTTCTACGTGTTCGCGCACAAGGGCATCTTCTTCGTCAAGGGCACCGACTTCCTGCCCCTGATCGGTGGTGCCAACAGCTTCTTCGGCATCACGCCTGAAGCCTTCGGTGCGGTCGGCGCGGCGGTGAACTTCATCGTCGCCTTCGCGGTCGACAAAGTGACCAAGGAGCCGCCGGCGCACATCCAGGCCATGGTCGAGGCCGTGCGCATCCCGCGTGGCTCCAAGGCGGTGGACGGCGCGCACTGAGCGCGGCGCCCTCGCCTGATGCCAAAGGCCTGCCCCGGTGACCTGGGGCAGGCGCCAGAATCGGGGCCCCGCCGGCCAAGCTGGCGGGGCCCCTCGTGTTTGCGAAGCCGTCCGAGCCGGAGCCCTGAATGACCTTCGACGTCAGTGTCGCCCTCACCTGGATCCTGTTCCTGGCCTTGTTCCCCATGGCCTTCTTCTGGCTGCGCCGCGCCTGGCGCATCGCCTTCAGGCGCGACTTCTCCGAGGTCGCGCTCAAGCGCGGTGACTCTCCGCGCGTGCCGCAGCGCTGGGCACCCTATGCCATGATCATCAACGGCCTGGCCGGCGTGGTGGTCTCGACCGTCATCGTGCTGGTGCTGTTCACCGGCATTCCGTACGAGAACTGGACCGCCATCGCCGGCAGCACCATCTGGTGCAAGTTCATGCTCGACTTCGGGCTCAGCCGCCACGCCCACAACTTCGACAAGAAGAGCCAGGCCTGAGCGTCATGCGCAGCGGCCTCCTGATGCAGCGCCTGGTGGGCCTGTTCGCGCTGGCGCTGCTGCTGTTCAACTTTCCGCTGCTGGCCCTGTGGGACCGTGACGTCACGGTGCTGGGCCTGCCGCTGTTTCCGGCCGCACTGTTCCTCGTCTGGGCGCTGCTCATCGCGGCACTGGCCTGGCTGATGGAACGGGCGCCCGACTAGGGCGCCAGCCCCGATGCTGTCGCCGTCACTCGTACTGGGCGCGTCCTTCGCCTACCTGATGCTGCTGTTCCTGGTGGCCTGGTGGGCCGACGGGCGCGCCGAGGCCGGGCGCTCGGTGATCGGCAACGCCTGGGTCTACGCGCTCAGCATGGCGGTGTACTGCACCGCCTGGACCTACTTCGGCAGCGTCGGCCGTGCCGCATCGGGCGGCGTATGGTTCCTGCCCATCTACCTGGGCCCGATGCTGGCCATGGTGCTGGCCTGGGCCGTGGTGCGCAAGATGATCCGCGTGGCGCGCACCTACCGCATCACGTCCATCGCCGACTTCGTGGCCAGCCGCTACGGCAAGAGCCCGCTGCTGGCCGGGCTGGTGACGCTGATCACGGTGGTCGGCATCGTTCCCTACATCGCGCTGCAGCTCAAGGCCATCGCCAGCGGCTATGCGCTGCTCACCACCGAGATCGGCGTGACGGCGCCGCGCGCCGAGTGGTGGCGCGACGGCACCCTGTACATGGCGCTGGCGCTGGCCGGCTTCACCATGGTCTTCGGCACCCGGCACCTGGACGGCACCGAGCGCCACGAAGGCATGGTGGCGGCCATCGCCTTCGAGTCGGTGGTCAAGCTGCTGGCCTTCCTGGCCGTGGGCGTGTTCGTGACCTGGGGCCTGTTCGGCGGGCCGGCCGACCTGTTCGAGCAGGCGCGCGCGGTGCCCGAGCTCAAGGCGCTGCTGGCGCTGGCGCCGCCGGGCCGGCCCTTCGACTACGAGCAGTGGTTCGCGCTCACCATCCTGAGCATGCTGTCGGTGATCTTCCTGCCGCGGCAGTTCCAGGTGATGGTGGTCGAGAACGTGGACGAGCGCCACCTGCGGCGCGCCGCCTGGGCCTTTCCGGCCTACCTGCTGGCCATCAACGTCTTCGTGCTGCCCATCGCGCTGGGCGGGCTGCTGTACTTCGGGCGCGGCACCGTCAACGCCGACACCTTCGTGCTGAGCCTGCCGCTGGCGGCCGGGCAGCACTGGCTGGCGCTGGCGGCCTTCGTCGGCGGCGTGTCGGCGGCCACGGGCATGGTCATCGTCGAGGCCATCGCGGTCTCGACCATGGTCTGCAACGACCTGGTGATGCCGCTGCTGCTGCGCCTGAAGCGCTTTTCGCAGCGCCGCGACCTGACCGGTCTGCTGCTGGCCATCCGCCGCGCCGCCATCCTGGCCGTGCTGCTGCTGGGCTACCTGTACTTCCATCTGGCCGGCGAGGCCTATGCGCTGGTCAGCATCGGTCTCATCAGCTTTGCCGCGGTGGCGCAGTTTGCGCCGGCCGTGCTGGGCGGCCTGTATTGGAAGGGCGGCACGCGCGAAGGCGCGCTGGCCGGGCTGCTGGGCGGCTTCGGGCTTTGGGCCTACACGCTGATGCTGCCGTCCATCGCCAAGAGCGGCTGGTGGCAGACCGACTTCGTGGCGCTGGGCCCCTGGGGGCTGGAGCTGCTGCGCCCCGAGCACCTGCTGGGCCTGACCGGGCTGGACAACCTGACGCATTCGCTGTTCTGGAGCATGCTGGCCAACGTCGGGCTGTACGTGGCGGTGTCGCTGGCGCGCACGCCGTCGGCGCAGGAAGCCAGCCAGGCGCTGCTGTTCGTGGACGTGTTCGACCGCACGCAGAGCGCGCGCCCGGTGTTCTGGCGCGGCCGCGCCGAGGTGGCCGACCTGCTGGCCCTGGCCGGGCGCTTTCTGGGGCAGGAACGCGCCACGCGCCTGTTCGAGACCTACGCGCGCCAGCACGGCGGCGCGCGCGTGCAGGACATCGCGCCCGACGCGCAGCTGGTGCAGTTCGTCGAGACGCAGCTGGCCGGCGCCATCGGCAGCGCCTCGGCGCGCGTGATGGTGGCCTCGGTGGTCCAGGAAGAAGCCCTGGGAATGGACGACGTGCTGCGCATCCTGGAAGAGGCTTCGCAGATCCGCGCCTATTCGCACGCGCTGGAGAAGGCCACCGAAGAGCTGCGCGCCGCCAACCTGCGGCTGGAAGGCCTGGACCGCCTGAAGGACGACTTCATGAGCAGCGTCACGCACGAGCTGCGCACGCCGCTCACGTCGATACGCGCGCTGGCCGAGCTGATGGTCGACGACGCCGAGATGCCGGTCGAGCAGCGCCAGCAGTTCCTGGGCATCGTGGTGGCCGAGACCGAGCGCCTGACGCGGCTGGTGAACCAGGTGCTGGACATGGCCAAGATCGAGTCCGGCCAGGCCGAGTGGCACAACACCGAGGTCGACCTGGTCGCGCTCATCCGCCAGTCGGCGCAGACCGTGCAGGAGCTGCTGCGCGAGCGCGGCGCCGAGCTGGTGCTGGAGCTGCCGCGGTCGGTGCGCCCGCTGCGCGCCGACCCCGACCGGCTGACCCAGGTGCTGCTGAACCTGCTGTCCAACGCGGGCAAGTTCGTGCCGCGGCTGGGCGGGCGCATCACGGTGCGCCTGCTCACCGACGAGCAGGGCGCCACCGTCGAGGTGCAGGACAACGGCAGCGGCGTGCCCGAGTCGCAGCGTACGCTGATCTTCGAGAAGTTCCGCCAGGGCGGCGACGCCAGCAACCGCCCGCAGGGCACCGGCCTGGGCCTGCCCATCAGCCGGCAGATCGTGGAACATTTCGGCGGCCGCATGGAATTGCGGCCTGATGCGGGTCAAGGCGCCTGCTTTGCCTTCACGCTACCTTGGTTGACGTTAGAGCCGGCACCCGCGGGTGCGACAGCGGCCGCAGATGGAGACGGAGACAAGCCATGACGACGACGCTGCTCATCGCCGACGACGAGCCCAACATCCTGATCTCGCTGGAGTACCTGATGAAGCGCGAGGGCTACGTGGTGCACGTGGCGCGCGACGGCCAGGAAGCGCTGGACGCGCTGCGCCGCGAGAAGCCGCGCCTGGTGCTGCTGGACGTGATGATGCCGCGCAAGACCGGCTTCGAGGTCTGCCAGGAACTGCGCGCCGACGACGCCCTGAAGGACACGCTGGTGCTGATGCTCACCGCCAAGGGCCGCGACACCGATGTCGCCAAGGGCCTGGGCGTGGGCGCCGATGCCTACATGACCAAGCCCTTCTCGACCAAGGAACTGGTGAACAAGGTGCGCGAGATGCTGGCAACCGCGCCCGGGGCGGCGCCGGCCACGCCGTGAAGCGCGACCGCCGTCTGCTGGTCACCCTGGCGCTGACGGCTGCGGCCGCGGCGGCGCTGCTGGCGGCCTTTGCGCTGGTGGGCGGCGGCATGGTCTGGTCCACGCTGGACGAAGCCGAGCGCCAGCGCCTGGCGGCGCTGCTGGGCGGGCGCGTGCCGCTGCTGGTGATGGCGGCGGTGGCGGTGGTGGGCGCCGCGGCGGCGGCGGTGCAGCCGCTGTACCGCAGCTGGGTGGCGGCCCCGGCGCGGCTCAACGAACAGGCGCAGGTGCTGCTGACGTCCGACGTGCAGCGCACGCTGGCGGCCGCGGGTGCTGCGGCGCCGGTGCAGGCGCTGGCGCAGACCCTCAACCAGCTGGCCGCGCAGCGCGACCAGCTCAAGCGCGACATCGCCGACGAGGTGGCGCGCGCCAGCCGCGGCATCGAGCAGGAACGCAACCGCCTGGCCGCGCTGATGAGCGAGCTCACGCAGAGCGTGGTGGTGTGCAACCTCGACGGCCGCGTGCTGCTGTACAACAACCGCGCGCGCATGCAGTTCCGCGCACTCAGCGACGCGCCCACGCTGGCCGGCGGCGCCGAACTCATCGGCCTGGGCCGCAGCATCTACAACGTGTTCGACCGCAAGCTGGTGGCGCACGCGCTCGACAGCGTGCAGATGCGGCTGCAGCGCGGTGCCAGCCATCCCAGCGCGCAGTTCGTCACCGCCACGCGCAGCGGCCAGCTGCTGCGCGCGCAGATGGCCCCGGTGCGCGGCGTGGCCGAGCCCGGCTCGGCCGACCCGGCACCGGTGACCGGCTTCGTGCTGATGCTGGACAACATCACGCGCGAGTACGAACACGAATCGGCGCGCGAGCGCCAGCTGCACGGCCACACCGAAGAAAGCCGCGGCTCGCTGGCCAACCTGCAGGCGGCGGTGGAGATGCTGGACGACGCCAGCCTGGATGCCGAGATGCGCGAGCGCTTCCTGGGCGTGGTGCGCGACGAGACGCGCGCGATGAGCCGCCGCATCAACGACCTGGCGGCGCAAAGCGCGCAGGGCCTGGCCACGCGCTGGCCGCTGGAAGAAATGCTCGGCACCGACTTCCTGCAGGCGGCGCAGCAGCGCATCGAGCATTTCTCGGGCGCGCGCTGCACTGCGGGCGAGGCCGACCCGGCGCTGTGGCTCAAGCTCGACAGCTTCTCGCTGCTGCAGGCGCTCACCTACCTGGCCATGCGCCTGCACGAAGAATACGAAGTGCCCACGCTGCAGCTGCGCCTGAGCGCCGCCGACGAGCGCAGCGCGCGGCTGGACCTGGTCTGGGCCGGCCAGGTGATGAGCACCGAGACCGTGATGAGCTGGGAGATGGACGCCATCTCCATCGGTGCCGAAACCAGCCTGCTGACGGTGCGCGACGTGGTGCAGCGCCACGGCGGCGAGATGTGGTTCGAGCGCGACCGCGTGCGCCACCAGGCCTTCTTCCGCTTCCTGCTGCCCCTGGCGCCCAGCGCCGCGCACGACCGCGCCGAGTTCTCGGTCGTGCACAGCGAAAGCCGGCCCGAGTACTACGACTTCGACCTCTTTGCCGGCGGCGAAAGCACGCGCGCGCTGGACGATCGCCCGCTGGCCGAGCTGGCCTACACGGTGTTCGACACCGAGACCACCGGCCTGGAGCCGGCGGCGGGCGACCAGATCATCCAGATCGGCGCCACCCGGCTGGTGGGCGGCAAGCTGCTCAAGGGCGAGAGCTTCGACCAGCTGGTCGACCCGCGGCGCAACATCCCGGCGGCCACCATCCCCATCCACGGCATCACGCCCGACATGGTGGCCGGCAAGCCCACCATCGAGGAAGTGCTGCCCGCCTTCCACGCCTATGCGCACGACACCGTGCTGGTGGCGCACAACGCGGCCTTCGACATGCGCTTCCTGCAGCTGCAGGAGGCCAAGACCGGCGTCAAGTTCGACCAGCCGGTGCTCGACACCCTGCTGCTGTCGGCGCTGGTGCACCCGCAACAAGAGTCGCACCGGCTCGAGGCCATCGCCGAGCGCTTCGACGTGGTCGTGATCGGGCGCCACACCGCGCTGGGCGACGCGCTGGTCACGGCCGAGGTGTTCCTCAAGCTCATCCCGCTGCTGGCCGAGCTGGGCATCCACACCCTGGGCCAGGCGCGCGAAGCCGCGCAGAAGACCTACTACGCCCGCGTCAAGTACTGAAGGCGGGCCCGGGCGCCCGGGCCGGCGCTTCAGCGGTAGCGCTGTGCCAGCACGCTTTGCAGCGTCTGCACCACGCCGAAGGCGTCTTTCAGCTGGCTGCGCTCGAAGTTGCTCAGTTCGGACAACGACAGGAAGTTGTCGGCCGCCTCGCCCGCGATGAGCTGTGCCGTCTGGTGGCGGATGCGCAGCGTGGCCATGAACTCCAGCGCGTCGCGCAGGTCGTGCGCGCTCTGCTCGCTGATCTCCTTGCTGCTGGCGGCCACCATCAGGCGGTGGTGGGTGTTGACCTCGGCATGGCCACCGGCCAGCGCATACACCCGCGCCAGGTCGACGATGGGCACGATGCCCAGGTGCTTGAGGTCGACAGCGTCGCGGCGGCTGCCGTGGCGCACCGTGGACAGGCCACCGAACAGCGTGAGCGGCGGGCGCCGCAGCAGCGCGTTGCCCACCATGTAGGCCAGGAAGATGCGGTTGTCGCGCGTGCTGCGCAGCACCGACTGGCGCAGCCCCTCCAGCAGCTCGGCGCGGCCGTGGATCACGCGCAGGTCGAAGAACACGCAGGTCAGCATCAGCGCCTTGGGCTCGGGCTCTTCGGTCCAGCGGCGGAAGTACTCGGCCCAGCGCCGCATCGGCTGGCGCCACTGCGGCGTGCGCGCCATCATCTCGCCCGGGCAGTAGACGTAGCCGCAGGCGTCGAGTCCGTCGTTGACGAACTGCGCCAGCGCCTCGAAGTAGGCGCCGTGCCGGGCTTCGTCGTAGGCGTCGTCGAGCATCAGGCAGTTGTCCTGGTCGCTCTTGGCGGTTTGTTCGCTGCGCGCCTGCGAGCCCGCGGCGACCCAGGCGTAGTCGACCGGTGGCGGGCCCAGCCGGGCTTCGGCCAGCACCAGCAGGCGGATGGTGATGGCGTCGGTGATGGCGGTGATGATGTGCCCGGTGCTGTAGGCGCTGGCGCCGGCGGCGGCCAGGTTGCGCTGCAGCAGCTTCACGCGCGCGGCGGCGGCCACCAGGCCCGGCAGCGCGGTCTGCTTGTGCACCTCGCTTGCCAGGTACACGGCCGAGGTGCTGTGCTGCTCGGTCAGGTCGGTGGCCGTCACCATGCCGGCCACGCGTTGGCCGTCGAGCACGGGCACGTGGTGGATGTTGTGGCGCGCCATCATCAGCAGCGCGTCGAAGGCCGGTGCCTGGATGTCCACCGTCAGCGGCGCCACGGTGGCGATCTCGAGCACCGGCGACTGCGGATCCAGCCCGGCAGCCAGCGCGCGGTTGCGCAGGTCGCGGTCGGTCACCAGCCCGAACAGGTGGCCCTGCTCGATGAGCAGCACCGACGACACGCGCTCGTCGCGCATGGTCTGCGCCGTCAGCAGCACGCTGGCCGTGGGCGGCAGCGTGATGGGCTCGCGCTTGAGCAGCGTGCGCACCGGCATGGTCATCAGGTTCAGGTTGGGGTCGCCGTGCGGCAGCTCGCCCTTGTCGCCGGGCGTGGCACTGGAGTGCAGCTGCCCCGGCGCCACCAGGAACAGCCCCAGCACCGGGTGCTCGGCGCACAGGCCCGCCACCTCGTCGGCCGGCAGCCAGGCCATGCGCACGGCCTGCTGAGCCAGGGCGCGCCACTGCAGTGCGCCGTCCAGCGGCGCGGCACCGGCGCCCAGCAGTTCACCCGCGCCCAGCAGCGCGCTGGCGCCCTCGGCGTGCTCGAGCTGCACCGTGCCCGACAGCACCCAGCCCAGGCGGTCGGCCAGCGCCGGGCCGGCGACGATTTCAGCGCCCGCCTCATGCGTGGTGATGGCCAGTCGGCCGGCCAGTTCGGCGCGCGCGGCGTCGTCCAGGTGGCGGAATACGCGGTGCGTGCGCAGCTGGGTGGCGAGGGCTTGTCGGGGCATGGCGGGAACCGGGGCGGCAGGGCGGGCGAGGGGGCAGACGCCATTGTCGGCGCGCGCCGCGGTGGCGCGCGAATCGCGGCAGGGCGCTGATCGGTACATACCCCAGTTGCCAACACTGGGGAACTGAGATGGCGTCTTCGCGAGAGGCCTGATTTCCCGGAAAAGATCGGGGAAAAACCCAAAGAAGATAGCGCTGACGCAAAGGCCCTGAAAAGCCTGTGGCAGGCCGCGTCGGGCCTGTGGGCCGCGACCCCCCGATCGGCCGCCAGGCCGCGCCAATGCTGGTGAATCGCAGGGCGATGGCGGCCGCGCGCGGCGGCTGAAAGCCATCGGCGGCAGCGCCCGGGCGGCCATTTTCCGGGGCCGATTCAGGCCGGAAGGCGCGCCGCGCAGGTGCCGGGCGCCGGCCGGAGGGGCTGCGCCCGGCTGTCAGGCGCTGTTGGATTGTCGTCAGAACGCGGTCAGTGCCCCCGCAGAAGATCCGGGCATCAACACCCACCCCCTCTGGAGACAGCATGGAAGAAGACTTTGCGAAACGGATCGCAGCGCATCCGAAATACCAGGAGCTGAAGTCCAAGCGCACCAGCTTCGGCTGGTGGCTCACGCTGGCAGGCATGGTGGCGTACTACGGCTTCATCCTGCTGGTGGCCTTCAACAAGCCGCTGCTGGCCCAGAAGATCGGCCCCGGCGTCACCACGCTGGGCATGCCGCTGGGCGTGTCGGTCATCGTCTTCACCATCATCATCACCTGGATCTACGTGCGTCGCGCGAACAGCGAGTTCGATTCACTGACCGAGCAAGTCGTCAAGGGAGTCGTCAAGTGAGTTTCGATCATCAAGTCCTGAAGACCCTCGCCAAGGTCCTGGCCGTCTCCGCGGTCACGGCCATCGGCGTCAGCGCCTTCGCGGCCGGTGCCGATCTGGGCCAGGCCACCAAGCAGGCCACCAACTGGGTGGCCATCGGCATGTTCGGCACCTTCGTGGTGTTCACGCTGTTCATCACCAAGTGGGCGGCGGCCAAGACCAAGAGCGCGGCCGACTTCTACACCGGCGGCGGCGGCATCACCGGCTTCCAGAACGGCCTGGCCATCGCCGGCGACTACATGTCGGCCGCGTCCTTCCTGGGCATCTCGGGCCTGGTGTTCGCCAACGGCTTCGACGGCCTGATCTTCTCGATCGGCTGGCTGGTGGGCTGGCCCATCATCACCTTCCTGATGGCCGAGCGCCTGCGCAACCTGGGCAAGTTCACCTTTGCCGACGTCGCCGGCTACCGCTTCGCCCAGACCCCGATCCGCGTGTTCGCGGCCAGCGGCTCGCTGGTGGTGGTGGCCTTCTACATGATCGCGCAGATGGTCGGCGCGGGTCAGCTGATCAAGCTGCTGTTCGGCATGGAGTACCTGTACGCCGAAATCCTGGTCGGCTCGATCATGATGGTCTACGTGCTCTTCGGCGGCATGACCGCCACCACCTGGGTGCAGATCATCAAGGCCGTCATGCTGCTGGGCGGCGCGACCTTCATGGCGCTGATGGTGCTGTTCCAGTTCGGCTTCTCGCCGGAAGCGATGTTCACCAAGGCCATCGAAGTGCACTCCAAGGGCGACGCCATCATGGCCCCCGGTGCCCTGATCAAGGACCCGATCTCGGCCATCTCGGTCGGCATGGCGCTGATGTTCGGCACCGCCGGTCTGCCCCACATCCTGATGCGCTTCTTCACCGTGCCCAACGCCAAGGAAGCGCGCAAGTCGGTGGGCTGGGCCACCACCTGGATCGGCTACTTCTACATCCTGACCTTCATCATCGGCTTCGGCGCCATCACCAACCTGATCCCCAACCCGATGAACTTCTTCGTCGACGGCGACATCAGCAAGGGTCTGGTCGGCGGCGGCAACATGGCGGCGGTGCACCTGGCCGGCGCCGTGGGCGGCAACTGGTTCCTGGGCTTCATCTCGGCCGTGGCCTTTGCCACCATCCTGGCCGTCGTGGCCGGCCTGACGCTGTCGGGCGCCTCTGCCGTGTCGCATGACCTGTATGCCAGCGTGTGGCGCAAGGGCCGTGTCGACCAGGCCGACGAACTGCGCGTCTCCAAGATCACCACCCTGTGCCTGGGCGTCATCGCCGTGGCGCTGGGCATTGCCTTCGAGAAGGAAAACGTTGCCTACATGGTGATGCTGGCCTTCGTGATCGCCGCTTCGGCCAA
This sequence comes from Rubrivivax sp., assembly GCA_022842305.1. Lineage (GTDB taxonomy): Bacteria > Pseudomonadota > Gammaproteobacteria > Burkholderiales > Burkholderiaceae_C > Rubrivivax. The sequence continues at coordinate 6,580 of JALHPY010000041.1, read as the reverse complement.
CTTCCCGGTGCTGTTCATGTCGGTGCTGTGGAAGGGTTGCACCACCAAGGGCGCCGTCACCGGCGGCTTCGTCGGCCTGATCGCCGCGGTCACGCTGACCATCGGTTCGGCCAGCGTCTGGGAAGCCGTGATGCACTACCCCAAGGGTTCGGCCTGGTTCCCGTACAACTCGGCGGCGATCTTCTCGATCCCGGCGGCCTTCATCACGATCTGGCTGGTGTCGCTGCTGGACCGCAGCGCCCAGGGCGACCGTGACCGCGCCGGCTACGCCGCGCAGGAAGTGCGTTCCGAGACCGGTATCGGCGCATCGGGAGCCAGCGGCCACTAAAAGCCGCAGGCAGCCCAGCCGGCGCACGCGCGCCGGCTGGGGCACGACACGACGCCTGATCCAAGGCAGTCCGGGGCCGCTGGCGTATCGTCCAGCGGCCCCTTTTCTTTAGCCATTGCACGCCCATGACTGCAGTACGGCCGGCCCCCGGGGCGGTGAGCGCCACGCAGGAGCCGCAACGCGAGATGCTCACGCTGGTGACGGCGCGCATCCGCGACGCCTACCTGCGCAAGCCCTATTACGTGGACGGCGGCGCCGACCTGGTGAGCGTCTGCCGCGAACTGTCGGCCGCAGGCCTGACCCAGGCGCTGGTGCGCGACGGCACGGGTGCGGGCGCGCGGCTGGGCATCTTCACCACCACCGACCTGCGCGACGCCCTGCTGCGCCCGCAGCCGCCGCACCTGCTGCCGGTGCGCGACGTGGCGCGCTTCGAGCTGGTGGAGGTGCAGGCCGACGCCGACCTGTTCGAAGCCCTGTGGCTGATGGTCAGCCGCCGCGTGCACCGCCTGGTGGTGCGCGATGGCGATGCCCCTGGCGCCCCTGTGCTGGGCGTGCTGGGGCAGCTGGACCTGGTGAGCTTCGTGGCCAACCACTCGCACATCGTGGCGCTGCAGATCGATGAGGCCACCACCGTGGCCGACCTGCAGGCGGCCGCGCAGCGCATCGACGAGATGGTCAAGCTGCTGCACGGCAGCGGCATCCGCATCGAGCGCATCACGCGCCTGGTGAGCGAGCTCAACACGCGGCTGTTCGCGCGCCTGTGGGCGCTGCTGGCGCCGGCCGAGGTGCAGGCCAACAGCTGCCTGCTGGTGATGGGCAGCGAAGGCCGCGGCGAACAGATCCTCAAGACCGACCAGGACAACGCGCTGCTGCTGCGCGATGGTTTCATATGGCCGGGTCTGGCCGAGCTGTGCGCGCGCTTCAGCGCCGCGCTCATCGAGCTGGGCTACCCGCCCTGCCCGGGCGACATCATGATCACCAACCCCCTGTGGTGCCAGCCGCTGGCGGCCTTCAAGGACACCATGCGCAGCTGGATCTACGGCGGCGGCGCGGGCGGCGGCGGTTCGGCCGACGGGCCCATGCACCTGGCCATCTTCTTCGACGCCGCGGCCGTGGCCGGCGACGCCACGCTGCTGCGCGAGGCGCGCGCCCACCTCGACAAGATCCTGGCCGGCAACGACCTGTTCTTTGCCCGCTTCGCGCGCGCCGCAGACCAGTTCCAGGAGCCCGGCAACTGGTTCACGCGCCTGCGCCGCAGCCGCGACGAACAACCGCTGGACCTGAAGAAGCTGGGCACCTTCCCCATCGTGCACGGCGTGCGCGCGCTGGCGCTGCAGACCGGCGTGCGCGAACAAGGCACGGCCGCACGGCTGGCGCGGCTGCAGGCACTCGACCGCATCGAGCCGGCGCTGGCCGACGACGTGCTGCAGGCGCTGCGCCTGCTGATGGGCATACGCCTGACGCACCAGCTGCAGCAGCGCGACCAGGGCCATGCGCCGGGCAACGAGGTCAAGGCCTCGGACCTGTCCACGCTCGAGCGCGAGCCGCTGCACGATGCGCTGGCCATCGTCAAGCGCTTCCGCCAGTTCCTGCGCCAACGCTTCAAGTTCGACGCGCTGTGAGGTACAAGACCGACGGCTAGCCGCGTTCAAACACGGCACGGCCGCCTGCCGCCGCGGCGCGGGCTGCAGTACAAGAAGACCCAGGAGACGACAACATGAGCCACAAGGTGCTGATCGCCGACGACGAGCCCAACATCGTGGTCTCGCTGGAGTTCCTGATGAAGCGCGAGGGCCACCAGGTGCTGGTGGCGCGCAGCGGTGTCGAGGCGCTGGAAACCATACGCCGCGAACGCCCGTCGCTGGTGCTGCTGGACGTGATGATGCCGGGCAAGAGCGGCTTCGAGGTCTGCCAGGCGGTGCGCGCCGACGAGACGCTGGCCGGCGTCAAGATCCTGATGCTCACCGCCAAGGGCCGCGACACCGATGTCTCGCAAGGCCTGGGCGTGGGCGCCGACGGCTACATGACCAAGCCCTTCTCCATCAAGGACCTGGCGGCGCGCGTGCGCGAGATGCTGGCCGCATGAAGCTAGACCTGCCCCGGATCCTGGCGGCGCTGGCGCCGGGCCTGCTGCTGGCGCTGGTGCTGCTGGGCGCAGGCGGCCTGCTGGCGGCCACGCTCGAGCCGGCCGAGCGCGCCGCCGTGTGGCAGCTGATGGAGCCGCGCCTGGCGCTGGTGCTGATGCTGTGGAGCGTGGTCTCGCTGGCGGCTGGCGTGGGCCTGAGCTGGGCCTGGATGCACTTTGCCACCGCGCCCGAGCGCCTGGCCGAACAGCTGCAGGTGCTGCTGGCCAGCGACGCCAGCCGCGAACTGCCCGACACCGGCAGCGCCGGCAGCCGCGCACTCACGGCTGCCGTCAACACCCTGCTGCGCCAGCGCGACGCGCTGCGCAGCGACACCGCGGCGCGCGTGGCCGAAGCAGGCCGCGACGTGGCCGAAGAACGCAACCGCCTGGCCGCGCTGATGTCGGAGCTGACGCAGAGCGTGGTGGTGTGCAACCTGGACGGCCGCATCCTGCTGTTCAACGCGCGCGCGCGGCTGCAGTTCCGGGCGCTGGCCAGTTCGGACAGCGGCGCCCCGGCCATCGGCGGCGCCGACGCCATCGGTCTGGGCCGATCGATCTACGGCGTGCTCGACCGCCGCCTGGTGGCGCACGCGCTCGAGGCCGTGCAGCGCCGCCTGCAGCGCGGCGCCGCCCACCCCACGACGCAGTTCGTCACCGCCACGCCCGGCGGGCAGCTGCTGCGCATCCAAATGACCCCGGTGCGCGCGCCCGGCGCCGACGCCCACGCCGCGCTCAACGGCTTCGTGCTGATGCTGGACAACATCACCCGCGACCTGGCCGAAGACACCCAGCGCGACGGCCTGCTGCACCAGCTGACCGAGGGCCAGCGCGGCAGCCTGGGCAACGTGCAGGCGGCGGTGGAACTGCTGGACGACCCGGGGCTGGACGCGGCCACGCGCGAACGCTTCCTGGCCGTCATCCGCGACGAGATCGTCGCCATGTCGCACAGCCTGAATGAGGCCGCCGAGCAGGGCCTGCGCATCCAGCGCACGCGCTGGCCGCTGGAAGACATGCTGGGGGCGGACTTCGTCTCGGCCGCGGCCAGCCGCATCGAGGCGCACTGCAAACTGCGCGTGAGCACCGGCGACGTGGACGGGCAGGTGTGGCTCAAGGTGGACAGCTTCTCGCTCATCCAGGCGCTGCAGCACCTGGCCGGCCGCCTGGCCGAGGAATACGAGATCCAGCGCGTGCAGCTGCGCCTGGGCAGCGCCGTGCAGAACGGCGTGGAGCGCGGCCGCCTGGACCTGGTGTGGGCCGTGCAGGCCATGAGCACCGAGACCGTCACCGCCTGGGAAAGCGAGCCGCTGCGGGCGGGCGACGACACCAGCGCGCTGACCGTGCGCGACGTCATCGCGCGCCACGGCGGTGCGCTGTGGTTCGAGCGCGCGCGCATCCAGCAGGAGGCCTTCTTCCGCATCCTGCTGCCCCTGGCCGGCGAGTCCGCGCCGCTGGACGCCGAACTGCTGGGCGCGCAGGGCAGCCGGCCCGAGTTCTATGACTTCGACCTGTTTGCCGCCGGCCAGGCGCACCAGGAACTGGCGCAGCAGCCCCTGGCCGAGCTGAGCTACACCGTCTTCGACACCGAGACCACGGGCCTGCTGCCCAGCGACGGCGACGAGATCATCCAGATCGGCGCCACGCGCATCGTGGCCGGCAAGCTGCGCCGGCAGGAAAGCTTCGAGCAGCTGGTGGACCCGCAGCGCCCCCTGCCCGAAGCCGGCATCGCCATCCACGGCATACAGCCCGAGATGCTGCGCGGCCAGCCGCTGATAGCCGCCGTGCTGCCCGCCCTGCACGCCTTTGCCCACGACACCGTGCTGGTGGCGCACAACGCCGCCTTCGACATGCGCTTTCTGCAGCTGAAGGAAGAAAGCACCGGCGTCAAGTTCGACCAGCCCGTGCTGGACACCCTGCTGCTGAGCGCCGTGATCCACCCCAACCAGGAAAGCCACCGGCTGGAGGCCATCGCCGAGCGGCTGGGCGTGACGGTGCTGGGCCGGCACACGGCGCTGGGCGATGCGATGGTGACGGCGGAGGTGTTCCTGAAGATGATCCCGCTGTTGCGGCAGATGGGGATCACGACGCTGGGGCAGGCGTTGGAGGCGTCGCGGGAGACGTATTTGGCGAGGGTGAGTTATTGAGGGGGCATTTGCGGTGATTGCTGTTTGCGGCGTCGGGGCGGGAGCGGCTGCATTCGAGATCTGATCGGGCCGCAAGGCAAGCCAGGTGCTCTATCCTGTCCCAATGACAGTCCCCAGCTACGACCAATTCATCGAGCCGATCCTGAGATTCCTCGCCAGGAATCCAGATGGAGCGCCCGCAAGGTTTGCCCACGAGGCAGCAGCATCCGCGCTCGGACTCACCGACGAGGATCGACTTCAAATGCTCGCGAGCGGCACTCAGCAGGTCTACAAGAATCGCGCGGGCTGGGCGCACGACAGGCTCAAGAGAGCCGGCTTATCGAGTTCGCCAAAGCGCGGGTTCTGGAAGCTGACGGCGGAAGGCAGTACCTTCGTCAAGGCGCACGCTGCACCGCTTTCCCCGGACGTGACGCAGAAGCTCGCCATGGACTTCATTGGCGTCAAACTCAAGCTGCCGGGGTCCGCGGAAGAGCCATCAGTATCAACGCCGCCTGCGGCCCCGGTTCCTGCCGTTGCAAGCCCGGACGATCAACTGGAAATCGCCGTCTCGGAACTGCGGAAGTCGGCCGCCTCAGAACTGCTTGAGATCCTGACGGCGGTTTCGCCTGCCTTCTTCGAGCGGGTGGTCCTCGATCTGCTTCACGAGATGGGCTACGGGGCAAATCGGGCCGACTTGCAGCAAGTCGGCGGGCCTGGCGACGCCGGGATTGACGGTGTGATTTCCCTCGACCGGCTGGGGCTGGAGAAGGTCTATGTGCAGGCGAAGCGCTGGCAAGAGAACATCAGTCGGCCGCATCTGCAAGCGTTCTACGGTGCTCTCGCCGGCCAAAAGGCAAGGAAGGGCGTGTTCATAACGACATCGCTCTTCTCGAATCAGGCTCGGGAATATGCCAGGTCGGTTGAAGGGATCGTCCTGATCGATGGCCCGCGTCTGGCCGGGTTGATGATTGATTTCGGCGTTGGCGTTTCAGCGCGGGTGGTCAAGATTCCAAAGATTGACAGCGATTATTTTGACGAGAATGCTGCCTAGCTGCACATTGCTTCGGGCCAAGAATTCTTGAGCCACCAACTCTGAACACTGCATGTCCTGGATCGAAAAAGAACTGAAGCGCCGCGCCAAGGGCGCCGCGACGTCCTCCCAACCCCAGGCCTCGCTGGCGGTTGAGTCCGATCGCATCCAGGACCTCTGGGCTCGCTTTCAAGGTGCCAACAGTGCCTTGCCCGATGAAATCCAGCTGCCGGTCGAGAAGACCAAGCCCTTCGCACTGTCTGCCGAAGAGGCGGGCATTCAAGAATGGATGAGGTCGCCCAAGGGCGCTGCCCTGGGTTTTGCCGGCAATGCCATCCGCTATGCCTGCCCGGAAAAGAGCCCGCGCAAGAGCAAGAACTTCTGGATTCGCTGGAACGCCGAGCGTCAGCGCTTCGTCGTCAATCAGCGGATCTCGTCGTCGACGCCGCCCACCTACGCCGAGTTCCGGTTCGACGAGAACCGGGTCGAGTACATGATCAAGTGCCTGGTGCTGGGCAAGCGCATCGCCCCGCCCGCGGTGCGCAAGAAGCGCTTCTGGCTGTTCTAAAGGGCTGCGCCCTCTGGCGCGCAGCGGACCTGTCGTTGACTGGGGTGGCCCTGTTTCGTCATTGCACGACGAACTGCAGCAACCGTTCGCCGGTGCGCCCCTGCGAGTCCTGGATCTCGAGCAGGAGCCGGTGCGCGCCCTTGGGCAGTTCGGCTTCGGCCACGTCGATGCCGTCGGGCGCGACCTTGGACACCGCGGTGATGCGGCTGGTGATGTCCAGCCGCAGCGCGCCGTAGCGCACCCTGAAGCTCTCGGGCCGGATGGCCGCGGGCGCCGTCGGCTCGAACCGGAGCTGGATGCGCGTGGGCGACGCGATCGGCCCCGCCAGGTCCGGGGCGAGCACGTTGATGCGCGGGGCACCGGGTGCCGGCGCGGATCGGGCCGCCGGCGGCTCGGGCGCCGCGCGGGC
>JALHPY010000040.1 GCA_022842305.1 Rubrivivax sp. | reverse complement strand
GTGTGCGCCGCGCGCGGCGGCGAACTCGCGCTGCAGCGCCGGCGCCACGTCGGCGCCGCGCAGCGCGCGCAGCAGGTCCAGCGCCATGATGTTGCCGGCGCCTTCCCAGATGCTGTTGACCGGCATCTCGCGGTAGATGCGCGCCATCACGCCCTCGCCTTCGGCTTCGACGTAGCCGTTGCCGCCCAGGCATTCCATGGCCTCCTGGGCAAACAGGCTGCCGCGCTTGCAGATCCAGAACTTGGCCACCGGCGTGAGCAGGCGACGCATGACCTGCTCGTGCGCGTCGCCGTCGTCGTGCTCGCTGCGGTCCACCGCTGCCGCCAGCCGCAAGGCCAGCGCGGTGGCGGCCTCGCTTTCCAGCGCCAGGTCGGCCAGCACGTTGCGCATCAGCGGCTGCTCGATGAGCGGCCTGCCGAAGGCGCTGCGCTGCGCACAGTGCTGCAGCGCCAGCGACAGCGCCTGGCGCATCAGCCCGGCGCTGCCCAGCGCGCAGTCCAGCCTTGTCAGCGCGCCCATGGCCAGGATCTGCGCCACGCCGCGGCCTTCGTCGCCCACGAGCCAGGCGCTGGCGCGCTCGAACTCGACCTCGGAACTGGCATTGGCCTGGTTGCCCAGCTTGTGCTTGAGGCGCTGGATGAACACCGCGTTCAGGCTGCCGTCGCGCCGCCAGCGCGGCAGGAAGAAGCAGCTCAGGCCGCCGGCGGACTGCGCCAGCACCAGAAAGGCGTCGCACATCGGCGCCGAGAGGAACCACTTGTGGCCGGTGATGGCGTAGCGGCGACCCCAGTCGTCGCTGCCGTCGAACTCGGCGCGCGTGGTGTTGGCGCGCACGTCAGAGCCGCCCTGCTTCTCGGTCATGCCCATGCCCATCGTGACCGCGGTCTTGCCGGCGGCGGGCATGAAGCGCGGGTCGTAGGCGGTGGCGGCGAGCAGCGGGCCCCACTGCGCCTGCAGCGCGGCGTTGGCGCGCAGCGCCGGCGCCACCGCGTAGCTCATCGACACGGGGCACAGCACCGCGGGCTCGGCCTCGGTGAAGAGCATGAAGCCGGCGGCGCGCAGCAGGTGCGCGCCAGGCCCCGCCGCCCAGGGCGTGCCGTGCAGGCCGTGGCGCAGCGCGGCGGCCATGAGCGCGTGGTAGCTGGGGTGGAACTCGACTTCGTCGCGGCGCCGGCCACTGCGGTCGTGCGTCTGCAGCACCGGGCCGTGCTGGTTGGCCAGGCGGGCATGCTGCTGCATCGCGGCCGAGCCCATCTCGGCGCCCAGCGCGTCCAGCCCGGCCGTGGCCAGCCCCGGCGCCAGCAGCGCCAGCGCGTCGCGCAGCGGGCGGTTGATGCGCCACAGGTTGACGTCGGCCAGCGGCTGGCTCTGGTTGAAGATCTCGTGCGTGGTGCTCATGCCGGCCTGAGCATCTCGAGGTGCGGAATGCCGTCCTCGAGGTAGGGCTCGCCGACGCGCGCGAAGCCGAAGTCGCCGTAGAAGCGCTCCAGCTGCGCCTGCGCGCTGATGCGGATTCCCAGCCCCGGCCAGGCATCCACGCAGCGCGCCACGCCTTCGATCATCAGCCGCCGGCCGGCGCCGCTGCCGCGCACCTGGGGCGCGGTGATGACGCGGCCGATCGACGGCTCAGCGTACTTGACGCCGGGGTCGACCACGCGCAGATAGGCTTGCAGCGCACCGCCCGCATCGCGGCCCAGCAGGTGCCAGGCCTGCTGGTCCAGGCTGTCGGGGTCGAGGTAGGGGCCTTGCTCCAGCACGAACACCCGGCAGCGCAGCGCCAGCGCGTCGTACAGGTTGTCCACGCCCAGATCGGGGAAGCGCAGCCAGGTGAAGTTCAAGCCAGGGCCACCAGCTGCTTGCCGAAGTTCTGCCCCTTGAGCAGCCCCAGGAAGGCCGCCGGCGCGGCTTCCAGCCCCGGGGCCACGCTCTCACGGTACTTGAGCTGGCCGGCTGCCACGCGCTCGCCCAGTTCGGCCAGCGCCTGCGGCCACAGCGCCATGTGCTCGCTGACGATGAAGCCCTGCAGCTTGAGACGCTGCGTCAGCAGCAGGCGCGGTTCGGCCAGCGGGATGGCCGCGCCGTCGTAGCCGGAGATCATGCCGCACAGCGCGATGCGGCCGAAGGCGTTCATGCGCGACAGCACCACGTCCAGGATCAGGCCGCCGACGTTCTCGAACAGGCCGTCCACGCCGGCCGGCGCCGCGGCGTCCAGCGCCGCCGCCAGCGAGGCGAAGTCGCGGTGCTGCTTGTAGTCGATGCAGGCATCGAAGCCGAGTTCGCGCAGCACGTGTTGGCACTTGTCGGCGCCGCCGGCCAGGCCCACGACGCGGCAGCCGCGCGCCTTGGCCAGTTGGCCCACGGCGCTGCCGACGGCGCCGCTGGCGGCGTCCACCACGAGGGTCTCGCCGGCCTTGGGCTCGATGATCAGCTGCAGCCCCACCCAGGCGGTGACGCCGGGCATGCCCACCGCGCCCAGGTAGGCCGACAGCGGCACGCGGCCGGCGTCCACCTTGCGCAGCGCGCCGGTTGCGCCGCCGTCGAAGACGCTAAAAGCTTGCCAGCCGCCCATGCCCACAACGGCGTCGCCGGGGCTGAAGCGCGGGCTGCGCGATTCGAGCACGCGGCCCGCGGTGCCGCCGATCATGGGCTCGCCCAGGGCCTGCGGCGCGGCGTAGCTCTTGACGTCGTTCATGCGCATGCGCATGTACGGGTCCAGGCTCAGGAACTCGTTGCGCACCAGCACCTGGCCGTCCTGCAGCGCGGGCAGCGCCACCTCTTCAAGGCGGAAGTTGTCCAGCGTGGCCTCGGCCCGCGGGCGCGATGCCAGGACGATGCGGCGGTTCTTCATGTGGTTTCTCCTGGGCCGGGCGACGCGGCCGGCCGCAACGGCTTGGCATGGCGGGCCGAGGTGGGCAGCCCGCGCAGGTACTTGAAGGTGCCGGTGGCCTGCGCGCACAGGCGACCGGATTCGTCGAACACGCTGCCTTCGGTGAAGGCCATGGTCACGGTGCGGTGCAGCAGCCGGCCCTCGGCGCGCAGCTTGCCTTCGGCGGGGCGCATGAAGCTGGTCTTCATCTCGATCGTTGCCACGCCGGGGAAGTTCTCGGGCGTGTGCCGGTGGATGCTGCGCGCGGCATGCGCCATGGCCACGTCCAGCAGCGTCATCAGCACGCCGCCGTGGGCCACGTCCCAGCTGTTGAGGTGCCAGCGTTCGAGGTCGACGCGCAGCTCGGACTTGCCGTCGGCAAAGGCCCAGAGTTCGAAGCCGAGCTGCTCGACAAACGGGATGTGCGACGGAAAGGCCAGCGGGGTCATGCCGTCACCCGCCGTGCACCGCGCTGACGCCGCCGTCCACCGCCAGGATCTGCCCGGTGATGTGCTTGCCGGCGGCGCTGGCGAACAGCAGCACCGCGCCCTTGAGGTCGTCGTCATCGCCCAGGCGCTTGAGCGGCGCGGCCTTGGCCAGGTTCTCGGCGCCATAGGTCTTGAGCACGCCGGCCGTCATCTTGCTCGGGAAGAAGCCCGGCGCCAGCGCGTTGACGGTGATGCCGTGGGCGCCCCACTCGCCGGCCAGCGTGCGCGTGAAGTTGACCACCGCGCCCTTGCTGGTGCCGTAGGCGATGAACTTGACGTCCATGCTGCCGCCCAGGCCGGCGATGCTGGCCACGTTGATGATGCGGCCGCCCTTGTTGGGGATCATCCAGGCCTTGCCCACCGCCTGCGCAAACAGGAACAGGCTGCGGATGTTGAGGTTCATGACCTTGTCCCAGGCCTCCAGCGGGTAGTCCTCGGCCGGCGCGCCCCAGGTGGCGCCGGCGTTGTTGACCAGGATGTCGATGCGGCCCAGGCGCTGCATGGTTTCGCTGACCACGCGCTGCACCTCGGCCGGCTGGCTGGCGTCGGCCGCGATCCAGCGCGCGTCGATGCCGCGCGCGGCCAGGTCGGCGATGGCCTCTTCCAGGTCGGCCGCCTTGCGCGAGGTCAGCATGATCTTGGCGCCGGCTTCACCCAGAGCCTCGGCCATCTGCAGACCCAGGCCGCGCGAGCCGCCGGTGACCAGGGCGACCTGGCCGCTCAGGTCGAAGAGCTTTTGTACGGGGGTTCCCATGGGCAGGTCCTTTGCGTGTCTAGACAGGTGATGACATCAATCGGGTGGCCGGCGCGAGCGCACCCAGACCAGCGCCGCGCCCAGCACCGCCAGCACCAGGCCGGCAGAGATGAAGGTGGCGCCCAGGCCGGAAGAGGCTCGCCGCATGAACAGGCCCAGTGCGGCCAGCAGCAGGCCGCCGTAGATGAGCACCCAGATCAGACGGTCGAGCGCGGCATTGCGCATGGATTGGAGCGCTCAGAACCAGTCGTCCTGCATCTCGCGCACCAGCGGTTCGCGGCGCGCCACCGGGCCCAGCCAGGCGTCGATACGCGGCAGTTCGTAGGCGTAGAAGTAGCGCATGGCGGCCATCTTGCCGGATTGCAGCGGCGCTTGGCTGGCGGCGGCGTCCAACCCCTTTTGCGCGGCCAGCGCAACGTCCAGCCACACCCAGGCCAGCACCACATGGCCTAAGGCCTGCAGGTAGGGCGTGGCATTGGCCAGCGCTTCTTCGGGCACGCCGGTGGCCCAGGCGGCCTTGGTGGCGGCACCCAGCTGCTGCAGCGCCGCGGCGAGCGCGGTAGCCGGTTCGGCCAGACCGGGCACCTGGCCGGCGCGCGCGATGGTGTGGTTGACGCGCCCGGCCAGCAGCTTGAGGCCCGCGCCGCCTTGCATGACCACCTTGCGCCCCAGCAGGTCCAGCGCCTGGATGCCGTGCGTGCCCTCGTGGATCATGTTCAGGCGGTTGTCGCGCCAGTACTGCTCGACCATGAAGTCGCGCGTGTAGCCGTAGCCGCCCAGCACCTGGATGGCCAGGCTGTTGGCTTCCAGGCACCATTCGCTGGGCCAGCTCTTGGCGATGGGCGTCAGTACCTCCAGCAGCGTGCCGGCCTCTGCTGCTGCCGCGGCGTCGCCGGTGTGCAGTTCGTCGACCAGGCGTGCGCAGTACAGCGCCAGGGCCAAGCCGCCTTCAACATAGGCCTTCTGCGCCAGCAGCATGCGGCGCACGTCGGCGTGCTGCACGATGGGCACCTGCGGCTGCGTGGCGTCCTTGCCGCCGCCGGTGACGGCGCCCGCAGGGGCCTTTGCCTGCAAGTGCCGGCCCTGCGGCCGCTGGCGCGCGTAGTCCAGGCTGGCCTCGTAGCCGGCATAGCCCAGCATCACCGCGCCCAGGCCCACGCCGATGCGCGCCTCGTTCATCATGTGGAACATGCAGCGCAGGCCCTCGCCAGGCTGGCCGACGCGGTAGCCGATGGCACCCGCCGCGCCGCGGACGGGAAACCTGCCTTCGCCGAAGTTGAGCAAGGTGTTGGTGGTACCGCGGTAGCCCAGCTTGTGGTTCAGGCCGGCCAGCGCCACGTCGTTGCGCTCAGCGATCAGCTGCCCCTGCGCATCCACCAGGTGCTTGGGCACGATGAACAGCGAAATGCCCTTCACGCCCGGCGGCAGGGCGCCGTCGGGCCCGGGGATCTTGCCCAGCACCAGGTGCACGATGTTCTCGGTGAGCTCGTGCTCGCCGCCCGAGATCCACATCTTGTTGCCGCGCAGCCGGTAGCGCGGGCCCAGCGCATCGGCTTCGAAGTCGTCACCATCCGGCACGGCGCGCGTGGCCACGTCGGACAACGAAGAGCCGGCCTGCGGCTCGCTCAGGCACATGGTGCCGAACCAGCGGCCCGACAGCTGGTTGCGCGCAAACACCTCGCGCTGCGCCGGCGTGCCGTGCGCCAGCAGCAGGCTGGCGTTGCCGCTGGTGAGCATGGCGTAGCCGCCCAGGGCCACGCTGGCCTTGCTGAAGAAGGCGTTGGCGGCCATCTCGATGACGCAGGGCAACTGCATGCCGCCCAGATCGAAGTCCTGCGCCGCGGCCAGCATGCCGGACTCGACATAGGCGGCCAGCGCCTCGTGCGTGGCGCGCGGCAGGTGCACGCGCTCGCCGTCGAAACGGGGCTCTTCGGTATCCACCAGGCGGTTGACGGGCGCGAACTTCTCGCGCGCGATGCGCTCGCAGGTGTCCAGCACCTGGGCAAAGGTCTCGCTCGAATGTTCGGCAAAGCGTGGCCGCTGCAGCAGCGTGGACACGCTTAGCCAGTCGTGCAGCAGGAAGTCGAGCGTCGCGCGCATCGTGGGTCAGTCCTTGGCAGCTACCAAGGCCATGGTGGCCGAGGCCTTCATCACCAGCGTGCGGCCGGCCGGGCCCTCGGTGTAGACCTCGGCCTCGGTGAAGCTGATGCTGCGGCCGCGCCGCAGCACGTGGGCCTCGCACACCAGGCGCTCGCCCACGGCCGGGCGCAGCAGGCTGGTCTTGAGTTCGGCGCTGAGCACCCAGAAGCCCGGGTCGGCCAGGGTCTGCGCCGCCGCGCCCATGCTGTGGTCGGCCAGCGTGGCCAGCACCCCGGCGTGCACCTGGCCCGTGTACTGCAGCAGACGCGGCTGGATCGTCAGCACCGTGCTCATGCGGCCGGGCGACACCGCCACCGGTTCCACGCCCAGGTCGACCATGAAGGGCGAGGATCGAAAGAATGCGCGCGCGCCGGCCAGGTCGAGTTCCACGGGATCAGAGGCTGAGAGTTTTTCGGCCGTGCACTCTCAGCCTCTCAAAGCACCTCGAACACGCCGGCTGCGCCCATGCCGCCGCCAATGCACATGGTCACCACCACGCGCTTGGCGCCGCGGCGCCGGCCCTCGATCAGCGCATGGCCGGTGAGGCGCTGGCCGCTCACGCCATAGGGATGGCCCACGGCGATGGCGCCGCCGTTGACGTTGAGCCGGTCCATGGGGATGCCCAAGGTGTCGGCGCAGTACAGCACCTGCACGGCGAAGGCCTCGTTCAGTTCCCACAGGTCGATGTCGGCCACGGTCAGGCCCAGGCGCTTGAGCACCTTGGGCACGGCGAAGACCGGGCCTATGCCCATCTCGTCGGGCTCGCAGCCGGCCACGGCAAAGCCCAGGAAGCGGCCCAGCGGTTGCAGGCCCTTGCGTTGGGCGACTGCCTCCTCCATCACCACGCAGGCGCCGGCGCCGTCGCTGAACTGGCTGGCATTGCCGGCGCTGATCAGGCCGCCGGGCAGGGCCGAGCGCAGGTTGCAAATGCCCTCGTACGTGGTCTCTGCGCGGATGCCTTCGTCGTTGGTGACGGTGACCTGCTTGCTGCGCAGCCCCAGCACCGGGTCGGCCACGCCGGCGGTCACGGTGATGGGCGCGATCTCGTCCTTGAACAGGCCCGCGGCCAGCGCCGCGCCGGCCTTCTGCTGGCTGGCGGCGCCATAGCGGTCCATGCGTTCACGGCCGATGGCGTAGCGCTTGGCCACCTGCTCGGCGGTCTGCAGCATGTTCCAGTAGATCTCGGGCTTGTGCTGCACCAGCCAGGGGTCGGCCAGCATGTGCTTGTTCATCTCTTGTTGCACGCAGGAGATGCTTTCCACGCCGCCGGCCACGAAGATGTCGCCCTCGCCGGCCACGATGCGCTGCGACGCCAGCGCGATGGTCTGCAGCCCGCTGCTGCAGAAGCGGTTGACGGTCATGCCGCTGGTGGTGATGGGCAGGCCGGCGCGCAGAGCAATCTGACGCGCGATGTTGGCACCGGTGGCGCCCTCGGGGTTGGCACAGCCCATGATCACGTCGTCGACCTCGGCCGGCGCGATGCCGGCACGCTCGACCGCCGCCTGCACGGCGTGGCCGCCCAGCGTGGCGCCGTGGGTCATGTTGAAGGCGCCCTTCCAGCTCTTGCACAGGGGGGTGCGGGCGGTGGAGACGATGACGGCTCGGGTCATGGTGAGGTTTCCTTCAACGCATTCAGGTGAACAGAATCAGGTGAAAGACCGGCCTTCGGCCGCCAGCCGCGCCAGCAGCGGCGCCGGCTGCCAGAACGCGGCGTCGTCCAGCGGGTTGGCGGCGAACTTCTTCATCGTCTTCACCACGTTGTACAGGCCCTGGCTGTCGGCATAGCACATGGGCCCGCCGCGGTGCAGCGGGAAGCCGTAACCGGTGAGGTAGACCATGTCGATGTCGCTGGCCTTGCTGGCGATGCCTTCTTCCAGGATCCTGGCGGCCTCGTTCACCAGCGAATACACCAGCCGGTGCACGATCTCGTCGTCGCTGATCTTGCGCGGCGTGATGCCCAGGCTCTTGCGGTGGTCTTCGATCATCTTCACCACCACGTCGGACGGAATGGCGTCGCGTTTGCCGGCCTGGTAGTCGTACCAGCCGGCGCCGGTCTTCTGGCCGTAGCGGCCCATCTCGCACAGCAGGTCGGCGGTCTTGCTGTAGCGCATGCCAGGCTTCTCAACGTAACGGCGCTTGCGGATAGCCCAGCCGATGTCGTTGCCGGCCAGATCGCCCATGCGGAACGGGCCCATCGCGAAGCCGAACTTCTCGGCCGCCTTGTCCACCTGCGCCGGCGTGCAGCCTTCTTCAAGCAGGAAGCCGCCCTGGCGGCCGTACTGCTCGATCATGCGGTTGCCGATGAAGCCGTCGCACACGCCCGACACCACCGCCGTCTTGCGGATCTTCTTGGCCAGGGTCATCACCGTAGCCAGCACGTCCTTGGCCGTGGCCGCGCCGCGCACCACTTCCAGCAGCTTCATCACGTTGGCCGGGCTGAAGAAGTGCATGCCCACCACGTCCTGCGGGCGCTTGGTGAAGGACGCGATCTGGTTGACGTCCAGCGTGCTGGTGTTGCTGGCCAAAATGGCGCCGGGCTTCATCACCTCGTCCAGCGTCTTGAAAACCTTTTCCTTGACGCCCATTTCCTCGAACACCGCCTCGATCACCAGATCGGCGTCGGCGACGTCGGCGTAGTTGAGCGTGGTGGACAGCAGTGCCATGCGCGCGTCCAGCTTGTCCTGCTTGAGCTTGCCCTTCTTGACCTGCGCCTCGTAGTTCTTGCGGATGGTGGCCACGCCGCGGTCCAGCGCGTCCTGCTTCATCTCGAGCATGGTCACCGGGATGCCGGCGTTGAGGAAGTTCATGCTGATGCCGCCACCCATGGTGCCGGCACCGATGACCGCCACCCGGGCGATGCTGCGGCGCGGGGTGTCCTCGGGCACGTCGGGGATCTTGGACGCGGCGCGCTCGCCGAAGAAGGCGTGGCGCAGTGCCTTGCTCTCGGGCGTGAACATCAGCTGCATGAACAGCTCGCGCTCGGTGGCCAGGCCGGCGTCGAAGGGCTGGCGCACGGCGGCCTCGACCGCATCGACACAGCGGTTTGGTGCCGGGAAGTTCTTGGCCATGGCCTTGACGGTGTTGCGCGCAAAGCCGAAGTAGGCGTCGGCGTTGGGATGCGTGCACTTCAGGTCGCGCACGCGCGGCAGCGGCTTGCCGGCGGCGGCCTCGGCCGCGCGCTCCAGCGCAAAGGCGCAGGCGGCGTCCAGCAGCGCGCCGGCCTCGATGCGGTCGAACAGCTTCTGCCCCGGCAGCGCGGCCAGCAGGTCGCTCTTCACGGGCTCGCCGCTGACGATCATGTTGAGTGCCGTCTCCACCCCCAGCACGCGCGGCAGGCGCTGCGTGCCGCCGGCGCCGGGCAGCAGGCCCAGCTTGACCTCGGGCAGCGCCACGTCCACGCCGGCCGCGGCCACGCGGTAGTGGCAGGACAAGGCCAGTTCCAGCCCGCCGCCCATGCACACGCCGTTGATGGCAGCCACCACCGGCTTGGCGCAACCTTCGACCAGGCGGATCACCGAATGCAGGTTGGGCTCGGCGATGGCCTTGGGGCTGCCGAACTCGCGGATGTCGGCGCCGCCCGAGAAAGCGCGGCCGCCGCCGGTGAGCACCACGGCCTGCACGCCGGCGTCGGCCGCGGCGCGCTCCAGGCCCGCGGCCAGGGCCACGCGCGTGTCGTAGCCCAAGCCGTTGACCGGCGGATTGTCCAGCGTGATCACGGCCACTGCGCCGCGCTGTTCGTAGTGAGCACCCATCGTGGTTCCTTGGTCGACGGTAAAGGGAGGCGGAAAAATAGAACGGTCGTTCGATTCTAGGTGGCGGGCCCGGCGACGCCTTGTCGCTGTCGGGACAGGGCCGGGGTGGTCAGACCTCGAGCCACTCCTTGCGGATGTAGGCATCCGCGCGCAGTGCTGCCGGCGTTCCTTCGAAGACGATCTGGCCGTGGCCCATCACCAGGCAGCGGTCGGCCACCTCGAGCGCGATGGTCAGCTTCTGTTCGACCAGCAGCACGCTGATGCCGCGTCGCTTGAGCTCGCGCAGGTACTCGGCCACCAGCTCCACGATCTTGGGCGCCAGGCCTTCGGTGGGTTCGTCGATCATGATCAGCTCGGGGTCGCCCATGAGCGTGCGGCACAGCGTCAGCATCTGCTGCTCGCCGCCCGACAGCACGCCGGCCTCGGTGTGCTGGCGCTCCTTCAGGCGCGGGAACAGCTGGTACATGTCGTCGAAGCTCCAGCGCCCGCCCTTTCCCTTCTGCCCCAGCAGCAGGTTCTGGTGCACGGTGAGCGTGGGAAAGATGTCGCGGTTCTCGGGCACATAGCCGATGCCGGCATGGGCGATCTCGAAGGCCTTGCGACCGCGAATCTGCTGGTCCTTCCAGCGCACCGACCCGGCCCCGTCGACCAGGCCCATGATGGCCTTCACCGTGGTGCTGCGCCCCGAGCCGTTGCGCCCCAACAGCGCCACGATCTCGCCCGGCCGCACGTCGAAGTTCACGCCATGCAGCACGTGGCTCTTGCCGTAGAAGGCGTGGAGGTCCTTGACGGTCAGCATGGCGTCCGCCGAGCCGCACCGAGGACGGTATCGAACGCATTGACCTTGGGGACCATGGTCAATGCCCTGCCGCAGAGGCCTGCGAATCGGCCAGCACCGAACCCAGGTAGGCCTCCTGCACGCGCGGATTGGCGCGCACGGCCTCGGGCACGTCGAAGGCGATGACCTCGCCATACACCAGCACCGCGATCTTGTCGGCCAGACCGAAGACCACGCCCATGTCGTGCTCCACGGTGAGCAGGGTCTTGCCCACGGTGATGTCGCGGATCAGGTTGACGAAGCGCGCCGTCTCGCTGCGGCTCATGCCGGCGGTGGGCTCGTCCAGCAGGATCACGCTGGCGCCGCCGGCGATGGTGATGCCGATTTCCAGCGCACGCTGCTCGGCATAGGTGAGGTTCATGGCCAGCACGTCGCGCCGCTTGTGCAGCTTGATCATGTCCATCACCTCTTCGGCACGGTCGTTGGCGTCCTTCGCGTCGGCCAGGAAACGCCAGAAGCTGTACTTGTAGCCCAGGCTCCACAGCACCGCGCAGCGCAGGTTCTCGAACACGCTCAGGCGGGTGAACAGGTTGCTGACCTGGAAACTGCGTGCCAGCCCGCGGCGCGTGATCTCGTAAGGCTTCAGCCCGTCGATCTTCTGGCCATGCAGCAGGATGTCGCCGCTGCTGCTGCCGAAACGCCCGCTGATCAGGTTGAACAGCGTGCTCTTGCCGGCGCCGTTGGGGCCGATGATGGCCACGCGCTCGCCGGGCCGTACCGCCAGATTGGCGCCGCGGATGATCTCGGTCTTGCCAAAGCGCTTGCACACGTCGCGCAGTTCCACCGCGTACTCTGCAGCAGCGCTCATACCGCGGCCTCCCGGCGCTTGATCTCTTTCTCGATCTCTTCCTGCGTCAGGCCCCACTGGAGCGAGAACTGACGGCGCGTCAGCTCGAACATGCCGATGCCCACGGCCAGCACGAAACAGGCCCCGAACCAGCTGTCAAAGCCCTTGGCGTTGAGTGTGGCGCCCATGAACTTGAGCTCGGGCCCCAGCGCCTCGTTCAGTTGCAGGTGGTAGACCATCTCGAGCATCGCGCCAGCACCCACCAGTATGGTCACCGCGGAACCGGCCAGCGCCAGATACGACGCCAGCAGCGGCCGCAGCTTGCCGAAGGCGGCCACACGCAGGTTCATCATGATCAAGCTGCTGATGCCACCAGGCGCGTACATCACCATGGCCACGAACACCAGGCCCAGGTACAGCAACCAGGCCTGCGTGTATTCGGACAGCAGCACCAGCGCCACCACCATCAGCACGGCGCCGATGATGGGCCCGATGAAGAACATCGCGCCACCCAGGAAGACGAACAGCAGGTAGGCGCCCGAGCGGCCGGCACCCACCACCTCGGCCGTGACGAGCTCGAAGTTCACCGCCGCCAGCCCGCCAGCGATGCCGGCAAACAGGCCCGAGATCATGAAGGCGATGTAGCGTACGCGCTGTGTGCTGTAGCCGATGAACTCAACCCGTTCCGGGTTGTCGCGCACGGCATTGAGCATGCGGCCCAGCGGCGTGCGTGTCAGCGCGAACATCAGCACGGTGCAGATGAAGCAGTACACCGCGATCAGGTAGTAGACCTGGATCTGCGGCCCGAAGCTGATGCCCAGCACCGGCTCGCCGACCATGCGGTTGCCCGAGATGCCGCCCTCGCCGCCGAAGAACTCGGGGATCATCAGCGACATGCTCCAGACCAGTTCGCCGATGCCCAGCGTGATCATCGCGAAAGGCGTGCCCGCCTTCTTGGTCGTGACGTAACCCAGCAGCGCCGCGAAGCCCAATCCGCCCAGGCCGCCGGCCAGGGGCACCAGGCTCACCGGCAGCCACAGCGTGCCCTTGGCCACCATGTTGAGCGTGTGGATGGCGAGAAACGCGCCCAGCCCCGAGTACACCGCGTGCCCGAAGCTGAGCATGCCGCCCTGCCCCAGCAGGATGTTGTAGGCCAGGCAGGCGATGATGGCGATGCCCATCTGCGACAGCATCGTCAGCGCGAAGCCCGACTTCCAGATCAGCGGCGCCACCACCAGCACGGCGGCGAACAGGCCCCACAGCACCCAGCGGCCGACGTTCCAGGGCTTGAAGTGGTAGCGCGCTCCGCCCTCGTGTTTGCTTGCCATTTGCGGCTAGCCCTCTCGCGTGCCCAGCAGGCCCTTGGGCCGGAAAATCAGGATCAGCACCAGCAGCAGGTAGGGCAGGATGGGCGCCGCCTGGGCCAGCGTGATCTTCAGGATGGGGTAGGCAAAGTTGCCCGGCGACACCGCCCAGCCGATGGCCCGCGCAGCGTCGGCGAGGCTCTTGTCGACCGTCAGCGGCAGCGTCTGCAGCAGCCCGATGAGGATGGACGCGACAAAGGCACCGGCCAGCGAGCCCATGCCGCCCACCACCACCACCACGAAGATGATGCTGCCGACGATGGTGGCCATCGAAGGCTCGGTGACGAAGGTGACGCCACCGATCACACCCGCCAGCCCCGCGAGGCCGCAGCCGCTGCCGAACACCAGCATGAAGACGCGCGGCACGTTGTGGCCCAGCGCCTCCACGGCTTCGGGGTGCGTCAGCGCGGCCTGGATGACCAGGCCGATGCGCGTGCGCGTCAGCAGCAGCCACAGCGCCAGCAGCATCGCCAGCGCCATGACCATCATGAAGAATCGCGTGGCGGGGAAGGTGGAGCATTGCGTCACGTCGCCATTCGCCAACGCCTTGCACACCTCGGCCGGTGCCGCGCCCCACACCAGGCTCAGCCCGTCTGCGGGCGACTGCACCACCGTGAAGGCCGCCCCCTGCAGCAAGGCTGGCGGCGCAAAAGGCACCGAGGACAGGCCCCAGACCAGCTTGACGAGTTCCAGCATGACGAAGCTCAGGCCGAAGGTGATCAGCAATTCGGGCACGTGGCCGAACTTGTGCACCTTGCGCAGCGCCGTTCGCTCGAACAGCGCCCCCAGCGCACCCACCAGCAGTGGCGCCAAGAAGAGCGCCGGCCAGAAGCCGACGATGCGCGTCAGCGAATAGGCGATGTAGGCCCCCACCATGTAGAAGCTGGCGTGCGCGAAGTTCAGCACGCCCATCATGCTGAAGATGAGCGTCAGCCCCGAGCTCAGCATGAACAGCAGCAGCCCGGCGCTGACGCCGTTCAGGACGTTGATGAGGATCTGGTCCAAAGGCAGGTCCGGGCGGGCGCGTCAGTGCGGGCTGGAGCTTGAGGAAAAAGGGCCCTGCGGAGCACGCTCCCCAGGGCCCGGGTGCCGGCTGTGGCGCTCAGAGACCGGCAGGCCGCTTCATCTGGCACGACGTGGGCGTGCTGGCCACATAGGGCTCGTAGGACTTCACGGTGCGGAAGTTGTAGCCGGTGTTCTCGACACTGTAGTCGTAGGGCTTGGCACCGGCCTTCTGCCACACCGTGATGTGGACGGCCTGCTGCAGTTGGTGGTCGGTCTTGCGCATCTGCACGGAGCCACCGAAACTGGGCACTTCCAGGCCTTCCATCGCCGCGGCCACCTTGACGGGTTCGATGCTCTTGGCCTTGACGATGGCTGCGGTCATCAGGCTGTAGGCGTTGTAGATCTGGGCCGTGTAGAAGTCGTCGTTGAACTTGGCCTTGTACTCGTCCATCAGCTTGCGCGCGGCCGGGTTCTCGAAAGGCATCACGCCGACCTGGTAGACGCGGCCGGCCGAGTTCGCACCCAAGGCCGTGGGCGTGCCGCTGACGCTGGCGTAGTAGGTGTAGAACTTGGCCGTCAGACCAGCGTCGTTGGCGGCCTTGATCAGCAGCGTGAGGTCGCTCGACCAGTTGCCCGTGACCACCGTGTCGGCGCCGCTGGCCTTGATCTTGGCGATGTAGGGCGCGAAGTCGCGTGTCTGCGCCAGGGGCGTGAGGTCTTCACCGACGATTTGAACGTCAGGCCGCTTGCGTGCAAGGTTGTCCTTCGCGTACTTCACGACCTGATGGCCGTGCGCGTAGTTCTGGTTGATCAGGTAGACCTTCTTGATGTCCTTGTCGTCCTTCATGAAGGTGGTCAGCGCCTCCATCTTCATCGACGTGTCGGCGTCCAGCCGGAAGTGCCAGAAGCTGCACTTCTCGTTCGTCAGCGCGGGGTCGACGGCGGCGTAGTTCAGGAACAGCACTTCCTTGCCGGGGTTGCGCTCGTTGTACTTGTTCAGGAAGTCGATGATGGCCGTGGCCGGGCCGGTGCCGGTGCCCTGCGCGACGTAGCGGATGCCCTGGTCGATGGCGGCCTGCAGCGCGTTGACCGTTTCCTGCGGGCTGAGCTTGTTGTCGAAGGAGACGATCTCGTACTTCACGCCGGCGGCGTTGTTCTTGTTGAACTGCTCGGCGACGAACTGGAAGCCCTTGAGCTGGTTCTGGCCGGTGGCCGCGGTCAGGCCGGTGAGCGCGTCGATCCAGGCGATCTTCACGGTCTGGCCCTTCTGCGCCAGCGCGGGGCCGCAGGCCAGGACCATGGCGCTGCCGATAGCAAGGCTGAAAAGACTGCGGCGGAATGTCATGTCTGTCTCCGTTGTTTTCAGGTAATCCTTGGAAGTTAGCTGAACTGCATGGCCCCAGCCCTCAGGGACTACCCCGAAGCCCTGTCGCCCACGTGACAGGGACCGACCTGGGGATGACCCCGGGGCCAACCCGCGACCGGCACCGAAGGACAATCGGGCGTTGCACGTACCCGCACCTGTGCGCCTGCACGCGCCCGCCCGGGCCTCGGGCGCGCCGCCGAGGGCCGCATCGACCGGCGCAAGCCCGTGCTTCATGAACCGCACCACCACAAGACGACCATGTCCGACACCCCCCACGACCACGACGACCCGCGCTACCCGGTGCGCAAGACCGACGAGCAATGGCGCGCCGAACTCGACCCGCTGCAGTACCGCGTGGCCAGGCGGGCCGACACCGAGCGCGCCTTCACCGGCGCCTACTGGGACCACTTCGACCAGGGCCAGTACCGGTGCGTCGGCTGCGGCACGCCGCTGTTCGAGAGCCGCACCAAGTTCGACGCCGGCTGCGGCTGGCCCAGCTACTGGGAGCCGGTGAACGCCGACGTGGTGGAGCGCGTGGTGGACGCCAGCCACGGCATGGTGCGCGTCGAGGTGCGCTGCCAGCGCTGCGGCAGCCACCTGGGCCACGTCTTCCCCGATGGCCCGGCGCCCACCGGCGAGCGCTTCTGCATCAACTCGGCCTCCATCGCCTTCGAGCCGGGGGCCCAATGAGTGCAAGCCTGATCGCCGAACGCCTGCGCGCGGCGCTGGCGCCGTTGGCCTTGGAAGTGCAGGACGACAGCCACCTGCACGCCGGGCACGCCGGCGCGCGCGAGGGCGGGCACTACACGGTGCGCATCACCGGGGAATGCTTCACGGGGCTTTCGCGGCTGGCGCGCCACCGCCTTGTGTATGATTCCCTCGGTCCGCTGACCGCCCTGGGTGTCCACGCCTTGGCCATAGAAGCCAGATCCCCGGACGAGTCCTGACCACAGCCGCGGCCCCGCATCCCCATGCGTGCGGCCGCCCGGGTGCCTGCCCCGGCAGCACTCGGTTGCCTACTTTCCCCCTGAAAGCCCCTCGTCCATGAAGCTCCCCACCCCTGCCGCACGCGCGGTCCTCGCGTCTGCCCTGCTCGCCATGCTGCTGCCGCTGTCGGCCGCGGCGCAGAACATCGCCACCGTCAATGGCAAGAACGTGCCCAAGTCGCGCGTCGACGTGCTGCTGCAGCAGGCCGCCCGCGGCGGCCAGCAGATCACGCCCGAGATGCAGGGCCAGGCGCGCGACCAGGTCGTGCTGCGCGAGATCTTCGTGCAAGAGGCCAACAAGCGCGGCATCGCCGCCAGCCCCGACTTCGCCGCCCAGCTGGAACTGGCGCGCCAGAGCATCCTGATCCGCGAGCTGTTCGAGGACTACCGCAAGAAGAACCCCATCACCGACGCCGAGGCCAAGGCCGAGTACGACAAGTTCAAGGTCCAGGCTACCGGCACTGAGTACCGCGCCAGCCACATCCTGGTCGAGAAGGAAGAAGAGGCCAAGGCGCTGATCGCCCAGATCAAGGGCGGCGCCAAGTTCGAGGACCTGGCCAAGAAGAGCTCCAAGGACCCCGGCTCCGGCGCCAACGGCGGTGACCTGGACTTCGCCAAGCCCGATTCCTACGTGCCCGAGTTCGGCGGCGCCATGACCAAGCTGAAGAAGGGCGAGATGACCGAAGAGCCGGTGAAGAGCCAGTTCGGCTGGCACATCATCCGCCTGGACGACACGCGCGAGGCGCAGTTCCCGCCCTTCGACGACGTCAAGGGTCAGCTCAAGCAGCGCATGGAACAGGCCAAGCTGCAGAAGTTCCAGGAAGACCTGCGCGCCAAGGCCAAGACCGACTACAAGTTCACCGCCCAATAAGGCTGAAGCACCCCTCGAAAAGGGCCCGTCAGGGCCCTTTTTCACGTCCGGCTGCGGCGGGATGGCACTGCGGCCCAGCTTCGGGACAATAGTCGGCTGCACTTCCCACCCGCGCCGCCGATGCGCCACCCCCAGAGCCTGGACATGCCGCCTGCCCGCCGACACCTCCTGCATCTGATGTGCCTGCTGCTGCTGGCCCTGCCCCTGCTGGCGCGGGCGCAGGCGGCCGGCAGCGAGCACCGCGTGGCGCTGGTCATCGGCAACGCGGCCTACCGCGAATCGCCGCTGCGCAACCCGGTCAACGACGCCCGTGCCATGCGCGACAAGCTCAGGAGCATGGGCTTCGAGACCGTCTACTTCGAGAACCTGCAGACACGCCAGGTGGGCGCCGCGCTGCGCGAGTTCCGCAACCTCATCCGCCCCGGTTCGGTGGCCTTGTTCTTCTATGCCGGCCATGGCCTGCAGGTGCGCGGTGAGAACTACCTGCCCACGGTGGACGCGCAACTCACCAGCGAAGAAGACGTGCCGCACCAGAGCCTGAACCTGGCCACGGTGCTCAACACCATGGAAGACTCCAAGGCGGCGGTCAACCTGGTGCTGCTGGATGCCTGCCGCAACAACCCCTATGCGCGCGGCTTCCGCTCGGCCGCCACCGGCTTGGCGCGGGTGCAGGCACCCAGCGGCACGCTCATCCACTACGCCACGCGCCCCGGCAGCGTGGCCGAGGACGGCAGCGGCACCCACGGAACCTACACCGCGGCGCTGCTCGCGCAGATCGGCGAGCAGGGCGTGCCCATCGAGCAGGCGCTCAAGCGCGTGACCATCCGCGTGCGCGACAGCACCAAGGGCAAGCAGGAGCCCTGGATGGAAGGCAGCCTGACCGGCGACTTCTACTTCATCGTCAACGGCAACCCGCAGATCAGCGTGCAGCCGGCACCGGCCAACGCCGACGCCGCCGCCTGGCAGGCGGCCGATTCCAGCGCCAGCGAAGCCGCCTACCAGGCCTACCTGGCCGAGTACCCCAAGGGCCTGTACGCCGCCGCGGCGCGCATCAAGATCGCCGCGTTGCGCTCCACCACCGTGGTGGCCGCTGCGCCTGCAGCCCCACCCGCCGCCGCGCCCTTGCCGCTGCTGGGCCCGGTGCCCGCCGGCCTCAAGGATGCCGACGGCTACCTCTGGCGCGAGGCCCAGGCCAAGGGCGGGCGCGAGCACTTCGAGGCCTATCTTCAGCAGTTCCCCAAGGGCCGCAACGCGACGGCGGCGCGCAACGCGCTCAAGACCATCGCCCAGCGCGAAGCGGCGCAGAAGGCCGAGCACCTGGCCCTGGCCGAAAGCAGCACCTGGGACGCGGCGCGCCAGAGCCACAGCGAAGTCGCCTACAAGGCCTTCCTGCAGGACTTTCCCAGGAGCCGCTTCGCGCCCCAGGCGCAGGCGGCGCTGAAGACGCTGCAACTGGCGGCTGCGACCCCGCCCGCCCCAGAGGCACCTTCGGCCCGCGCACCCGATGAACGCCAGCGGCCACCGGGCGAACGCGAGGCCCTGCGCGTGGCCGCGCTGCGCGAGCTGAGCCTGGCCCGGCTGTCGGCGGCCGAGTTCCTGATGGGCGCCGCGCTCGACGACCTGGGCGACGAGGGCCTGCCCGACGAGGCCGCCCTGCCCCAGCGCAACGTGCGCATGGCTGCCTTCGAGATCGCCTACTACGAGGTCACGGTGGGCCAGTTCCGCAAGTTCGCCGATTCCAGCGGCTACCTCACCGAAGCCGAGGGCCCGGGCCAGCCAGGCTGCCATGTGCCGACGCCCGGCGGCCAGTGGGTGCTGCAGCCGGGCGTGCACTGGCGCGCACCGGGCTACACCCAGACCGACGAACACGCGGTCAGCTGCGTCAGCTGGAACGACGCCCAGGCCTACCTGAAGTGGCTCAACGGCACGGGTGAGCGCTACCGCCTGCCCAGTGAAGCCGAGTGGGAATTCGCCGCCCGCGCCGGCACCACCACGCCCCGCCCGTGGAGCGAAGTGGGCGGCTTCTTCACGCGCATCTGGGACAAGGCCAAGAACGCGGGCGCCGAACAGCCGGTCAGCCGCGCCTGCAAGAACGCCAACGTCGCCGACGAAAGCCTGCGCAGCCAGCTCGACTGGCCGGCCAGCTTCAACTGCAAGGACGGCTACCCCTTCACCGTGCCCGGCGGCTACCTCGGGCGCAACGCCTTCAGCCTGTACGACATGCTGGGCAACGTGGCCGAGTGGACGCAGGACTGCTGGCACCCCAACCACGTGGGAGCGCCGCGCGAAGGCGGCGTGCGCCCCGGCGGCGACTGCACACGGCGCGTGCTGCGCGGTGGCAGCTGGGGCAGCGCGCCGCACACCATTCGCTCGGCCGCCCGCATGGCGCAGCCGGCGTCGTATCGCGCCGCCGACCTGGGCTTTCGCATCGCGCGCCCGCCCAAGAACTAGCGCGCCGGCGTCGCGCTCAGGCGCCGGGCAGCAGCACCGTGCAGCCGGTGGTCTTGCGCGCTTCCAGGTCGCGGTGCGCCTGCGCCACGTCGGCCAGCGGGTAGCGCTGGTCGATGCGGATCTTCACCGCGCCGCTGCTCACCACCGCGAACAGCTCATCGGCCATCTGCTGCGTGGCTTCGCGCGTGGCGATGTGCGTGAACAGCGTCTGGCGCGTCAGGTACAGCGATCCCTTAGGGCCCAGCAGCCCGGGCGCGAACGGCGGCACCGGACCCGAGGCGTTGCCGAAGCTGGCCATCAGGCCGAAGGGCCGCAGGCAGTCCAGGCTGCGCTCGAAGGTGTCCTTGCCCACCGAGTCGTAGACCACCTTGACGCCCTTGCCACCGGTGATGTCCTTGACGCGGGCAACGAAGTCTTCCTTGCTGTAATCGATGGCATGCGCCGCGCCGTGCTGCAGCGCCAGCGCGCACTTGGCGGCGCTGCCGGCGGTGGCGATGAGCTGCAGGCCCAGCGCGTGCGCCCATTGGCAGGCGATCAGGCCCACGCCACCGGCGGCGGCGTGGAACAGCACGTGGTCGCCGGGCTCCAGGCCCTCGACCGGCCGCGTGCGCTTGAGCAGGTACTGCGCCGTCAGGCCCTTGAGCATCATGGCCGCACCGGTCTCGAAGTCGATGGCGTCGGGCAGGCGCACCACGGTCTTGGCCGGCATCACGCGCGCTTCGCTGTAGCTGCCGGGTGGGTTGCTGGCATAGGCCGCGCGGTCGCCCGCCGCCAGGTGCGTGACGCCCTCGCCCACGGCCTCGACGATGCCGGCGCCTTCCATGCCCAGGGTCAGCGGCAGCGGGCTCTGGTACAGGCCGGTGCGCTGGTAGACGTCGATGAAGTTCAGGCCGCAGGCGTAGTGGCGGATGCGGATCTGGCCGGGGCCGGGCTCGCCCACGGGCAGGTCGACGAGCTGCATCTGCTCGGGGCCGCCGAAGGCGCTGATCTGGATGGTGCGGGGCATGGGTGTGTCTCCTCGTGTGTGCGGCGCGAAGGGTACGCGATGCGCGCCGCAGGCGCAGCGGCCGGGGCATGGCAACATCGGGCGCACACCCCCGATGAAGCGACTCCTCCAAGCCCCCAACCTTGCCCTGGCCACGCTCTGGGCCGACATGCTCAGCGGCGCCGGCATCGCCGCCAGCGTGCAGCGCGCCTACGCCAGCGGCATCGCCGGGCAGATTCCGCCCGACCAGGCCCTGCCCGAGGTCTGGCTGGACGACGAAGACCAGATGGACCGCGCGCAGACCCTGATGCGCGAACTGGATGATCTGCCTCAGCGCCACTGGATCTGCAGCGCCTGCGGCGAAACCGTGGACGGCCCCTTCGAGCAGTGCTGGAACTGCGGCGCGCTGTGGGTCACCGGCCGATGCGCCTGACGCCCCGGCTGGCGCTGCTGATGACGCTGCCGCCGCTGCTGTGGGCCGGCAACGCCGTGGTCGGCCGCATGATGGCCGGCGGGCTGCAGGCCGGGCAACCCGGCGCGGCGCTGGTGCCGCCGCTGACGCTGAACTTCCTGCGCTGGCTGCTCACGGCGCTGGTGCTGCTGCCGCTGGCCTGGCGCGCGCTGGTGCCCTTCTCGCGCGTCGCGCAGCGCTGGCCCTACTTGCTGGCGCTGGGCCTGCTGGGCGTGGGCGCCTTCAACTCGCTGCAGTACCTGGCGCTGACCAGCTCCACCGCGCTCAACGTCACCCTGGTGGCTGCCAGCATGCCGGTGTGGATGCTGGCCGTGGGCGCGTTGTTCTTCGATGAGAAGCCGCGGTCGGCGCAACTGCTCAGCGCCGCCTGCGGCCTTGCCGGCGTGGCCGTGGTCATCGGCCGCGGTTCAATGCAGACGCTGCTGCTGGTGAAGTTCGTGCCCGGCGACTTCTACATCCTGGCCGCGGTCATCGGTTGGGCCTTCTACAGCTGGCTGCTGGCGCGGCCACCGGCGCACATGCAGGGCAGCGAGCGCCCGCGCGCCGACCAGGGCTGGGACTGGGCCGGCCTGCTGCTGCTGCAGACGCTGTTCGGCCTGCTGGGTGCAGGCCTGTTCAGCGCTGGCGAGCAGGCCCTTGGCGCGCCGCCCATACGCTGGAGCCCGGGGGTGCTGGCGGCGCTGGTCTACATCTCGCTGGGCGCCTCGATCGTGGCCTACCGCTGCTGGGGCCTGGGCGTGGCCGAAGGCGGCCCGGCGCTGGCCGCCTTCTTCAACAACCTGACGCCGCTGTTCGCGGCGCTGCTGTCGGCCCTGCTGCTGGGCGAGGCGCCGCAGGCCTACCACGGCGTGGCCTTCCTGCTGATCGTCGGTGGCATCGCCATCACGGCGCTGCCGCGGCGCGCGGGCTAGGAGTCAGGGCGGAGCGCCGGCCGCCAGGGCGGCACAATCCACCGCACTGCACACAGCTGGAGCGAATGCGATGACGGACGGAATGTTCTTCGAGGATCTTCAGGTCGGCCAGAAGGCGAGCTTCGGCAAGACCATCACCGAAGCCGACATCGTGCTCTTCGCCGCTGTCACCGGCGACACCAATCCGATGCACCTGAACGCCGAGTACGCCAAGAACTCCATCTTCAAGGAGCGCATCGCCCACGGCATGCTGGCCGCCGGGCTGATCACCAAGGTGCTGGGCACCCAACTGCCCGGCCCCGGCACGGTCTACATGTCGCAGACGCTGAAGTTCCGCGCCCCGGTGCGCATCGGCCAGACGGTGACGGCCACGGTCGAGGTCATGGCCCTGCACCCGGAGAAGCACCGCGCCACCTTGCGCACGGTCTGCACCGTGGCTGGCGCGCCGGTGCTGGAGGGCGAGGCCTACGTCTCCGTCCCCTCCCGCGCCGCGCTGCACGCTGCCGCGGCCGAATAGGCCGGCCGCCCGGCCGCCGGCGCAGCGGCTCAGGCGCGGCGGCGGCGCAGCAGGCCCAGAAGGCCCAGACCGGCCAGAGCCAGCGAGCCGGGCTCGGGCACGCGGAAAGTACCCGGGTCGACCTCGAAGGCCGAATACACGACGCCGGCCTGCGAGAAGTTGTAGAAGGCCATGCGGCCGTCACCGAACGAGCCCGCCAGGTTGAACTGCTCGACCCCGTCGACCGAGACGACCAGGTTGCTGGGGCCGAAGTCGAAGCTGAACTCGTATTCAATGCCGTCGACCCAGCCGGTGCTGCCCAACGTGGTGGCGCGCGCCAGTTCGGTCAGGCCGCTGCCGGGCGGGGTGCCGCCCAGGTTGTCGTGCTGCCAGAACTCGTCGGCGTCCGGCACGCCGAACACGCGCGACACGGCCATGCCCAGCGGGGCCGTGCCGCCGACCGACGACGACGGCACGCCGAAGTCGAATGGCTGCGTCGCCTGCTTCCAGTCCAGCAGCAGGTAGTTGGCGGCGGCGCTGGTGGAATCGCCGGGATTGAAACCCAGCGCGAAGCCGATGAAGTCGTCGTCACCGGCACCCTGGTTGACGCGGATCCGGCCCTTCACCTGCGTGCCCTGGGCGTTGAAGTCGCTGTAGAAGAAGGTCGGCTGGCCATTCACCGACTGCGTGACGCTGCCGCCGCCGGGGGCCACGGTCCAGACGCCGGGCCCGAACCCGGCCACGGCCGGATAGGACTCGGCCGTCCAGGTGTTCAGGTCGACGACCGCCGCGTGGGTGCCGCCGACCGCCGCCATCAGACCCAGGGTCGCCGCCAGGGACATGTTCAGAACTCGCATCGCTCGCCTCCGTTGCATCTGTCCATCGGAAGCTCAATGTGCCACTTCGCGCCCTGGAAGGGAACCACCGGCGAGATGAGGCGCAGAGCCTGCGCTGCACGCGCCCGCGGCGCGGCTAGAACGTGCCCGGGTAGGCCCCGCCGTCGATGAGCAGGTTCTGCCCGGTGATGTAGCCGGCGTGCGCGCTGCACAGGAAGGCGCAGTAGGCGCCGAACTCGTCGGCGCTGCCGAAGCGCCGCGCCGGCGTGCCGGCCTTGCGCGCGTCGGCCACGGCCTCGACGCTCTGGCCCGTCTTGGCCGCCGCGCCGGCCAGCGTGACGCGCAGCCGGTCGGTGTCGAAGGCCCCGGGCAGCAGGTTGTTGAGCGTGACGTTGCGCGACACCAGGCGCTGCTGCCGCGCCAGGCCGGCGACGAAACCGGTCAGGCCGGTGCGCGCGCCGTTGCTCAGGCCCAGGGTGTCGATGGGTGCCTTGACCGCCCCCGAGGTGATGTTGAGGACGCGCCCGAAACCGCGCCCGGCCATGGCGTCCACCGTGGCCTTGATCAGCTCGATCGGCGCCAGCATGTTGGCGTCGATGGCCTTGAGCCAGGTGTCGCGGTCCCAGTCGCGAAAGTCCCCCGGCGGCGGCCCGCCGGCGTTGTTGACCAGGATGTCCACCTGCGGGCAGGCCGCCAGCGCGGCGGCGCGGCCCTCGGGCGTGGCGATGTCGCCCGCCACGGCCAGCACCTGCACCAAGGGGTTGAGCGCGCGCAATTCGGCCGCGGTGGCCTGCAGCGCCGGCTCGCCGCGGGCGGTGATGACGACGTTGACGCCTTCGCGCACCAGCGCCGCAGCGCAGCCCTTGCCCAGCCCCTTGCTGGCGGCGCACACCAGCGCCCACTTGCCTGCGATGCCCATGTCCATTCGAGTTCTCCTGTAATTGCGTCAGCGCGAGTGGGCCAGCAGCCACACCCCCGCCAGGACGGCCATTGTGCCGGCCGCGATCCAGGCGTTGAAGGGCTCGCCCAGAATCAGCACGCCCAGCAGCAGGGTCGAGACCGGGCCGATCATGCCGGTCTGCGCCGTCACCGTGGCGCCCACGCGCTCGATCGCCAGCATCACCATCAGCACCGGCGCAAAGGTGCACAGCGTGGCGTTCAGCAGTGACAGCCACAGCACCTCGGGCGCCACCACCGCCGCCGACAACGGCCGCAGCAGCAGGAACTGCGCGATGCACAGCCCGCAGGCCACCGACGTGGCCCAGCCCGTGAGGCGCAGCGCGCCCAGGCGCTTGACCTCGTTGCCGCTGGCCGCAAGGTACACGGCGTAGCTGACCGCGCTGCCGAACACCAGCGCCGCGCCCAGCCCGGCGTGCGCGCCCGAAAATTCCAGCTCGTGCCCGAACACCAGCAGCACGCCGGCATAGCTGATGGCCAGCGCCAGCAGCTGGCGCGGGCGCACGCGCTGGCCGAAGAACAGCACGCCCAGCAGCAGCACCAGCGTGGGGTTGAGGTACAGGATCAGCCGCTCCAGGCTGGCGCTGATGTACTGCAGGCCGGCAAAGTCCAGGTAACTGGCCAGGTAGTAGCCGCTGAATCCCAGCCCGGCCACGGCAAACAGGTCGCGCCGCGTCAGCGCCGGCTTGCCGCGGCCGGCCCACCAGGCCAGCGCCAGGAACAGCGGCAGCGCAAACAGCATGCGGTACATGATCAGCGTGACCGCGTCCACGCCGTGGCGGTAGGCCAGCTTGACGATGATGGCCTTGCCGCTGAAGGCGATGGAGCCGGCCCCGGCCAGCAGCAGGCCCAGGCCGGGCCCCCGAAGCGCGCCAGGCGCCGCGGCGCTCAAGCGCCGGCCCGCATCAGAAGCCGGCGGCCTGGCCGTCGCGGCGCGGGTCGCTGGCGGCGGCGTAGCCCGTCACCGCCGGGTCGCCCTGGCCTTCGTCAAGTCGCCAGATGAACTGCCCGGCGCCGTAATCCTGGTAACTGTCGGCAAAGGCTTCGACGCGGTGGCCCAGGTCGCGCAGGCCTTCCACGGTGGCCGCGGGCATGCCTGCCTCGGCGTTGAGCGTGCCGCCGTTCCAGCGCCAGCGCGGCGCATCGCAGGCGGCCTGCGGGTTCTGGCGGTAGTCGAGCATGCGCACCAGCGTCTGCAGATGGCCTTGCGGCTGCATGTCACCGCCCATCACGCCGAAGCTCATCACCGGCGCGCCGTCCTTGGTCAGGAACGCCGGGATGATGGTGTGGAAGGGGCGCTTGCCCGGGCCCACCAGGTTGTCGCGCGTCGCATCCAGCGTGAAGCCGTGGCCGCGGTTCTGCAGGCTGACGCCGTAGCCCGGCACCACCACGCCCGAGCCGAAGCCCATGTAGTTGCTCTGGATGAAGCTGACCATCATGCCCTGCGCATCGGCGGCCGTCAGGTAGATGGTGCCGCCCTGCGGCAGATGGCCGGGGCCGAAGTCCTGCGCGCGCTGCGGGTCGATCAGCCGCGCGCGCTGCGCCAGGTAGGCCGGGTCCAGCATCTGGGCGGGGGTGAGGCGCATGCTGCGCGGCTCGGCCACGTGGCGGTAGACGTCGGCAAAGGCCAGCTTCATGGCCTCGATCTGCAGGTGCTGGCTGGCCGGGCCGTCCAGCGGCAGCGATGCGATGTCGAACTGCTGCAGGATGCCCAGCGCGATCTGCGCGGCGATGCCCTGGCCGTTGGGCGGGATCTCGTGCAGCGTGTGGCCGCGGTAGCCCTGCGCCAGCGGCTGCACCCACTCGGGCTGGTAGGCCGCCAGGTCGGCCGCGGTCATGGCGCCGCCGTGGGCGCGTGCATGGGCGGCGATGGCTTCGGCCACCTCGCCGCGGTAGAAGGCCTCGCCGCCGGTCTGGGCGATCAGGCGCAGCGTGCGCGCCGCGTCGGGGAAGGCAAAGCGCTCGCCCACGGCGGGCGCACGGCCGTGTGGCATGAAGGCCTGGGCAAAGCCGGGCTGGGTGCTCAGTTCGGGCAGCGCGGCGGCGTTGGCCCACTTCTGCTGCACGATCACCGGCACGGCGTAGCCGCGCTCGGCGGTGGCGATGGCCGGGGCCAGCAGGTCGGCAAAGGGCAGGCGGCCGCAGCGCGCGTGCAGCGCCATCCAGGCCGACACCGCGCCCGGCACCGTCACCGAATCCCAGCCGCGCTTGGGCGGCGTGCGCGCATCGGCGCCGTGGCGCTGCGCAAAGTACTGTGGCGTCCAGGCCGCGGGGGCGCAACCGCTGGCGTTCAGGCCGAGCAGTTGCTGGCCGTCCCACAGGATGCAGAAGGCGTCTGACCCCAGGCCGTTGCTGCAGGGCTCGACGATGGTCATCATCGCCGCGGTGGCGATGGCCGCGTCGACCGCGTTGCCGCCCTGCTGCAGCATGCGCAGGCCGGCCTGGGCCGCCAGCGGGTGCGAGGTGCTGACCACGTTGCGTGCGAACACGGGTGTGCGCCGGCTGGCGTAGCCGGTCTGCCAGTCGAATCGATGGCTCATGGAGGGCTGAGAAGCGGGTGGATGATGGCTCAAGTATCACCGCGCGCGCCCGCCCTGCAGTCGCCGCCTGCCGGCCGCCGCTGCCAGCTTCAAGTCGAACCCCGTCAGGCCGATATAGCGTCATCGATGACACCAGCCCGGCACGCCCGTGCGCCCGGCACTCACCTTGCCTGAAGCCCGTCCGGCGCAATGAAGCTCAGATCCCTGTCACGCGGCTTCTTTGCCGCGGTGCTGCTGGCCCTGCTGGCCAACCTGGCGGTGCTGGTGCTGATCCAGCGGGCCGGCAGCGCCGTGCGCGACGCCCATGTGCAGCGCGACCAGACGCAGACCTTCATCGAGCAGCTGCTGCAGGAAAACGACCTGCTGGCCAACCTGGTGCAGAGCTTCACCACCACCGCCGACACACGCTACCTGGTCTACTACTACGACATCCTGGCCATCCGCGAGGGCCAGCGGCCGCCGCCCGCGGTGCTCGACCCCGCCCTGTACTGGCGCGAGGTCATCGCCGGCCGCCGGCCGCACAGCCTGCCCGAAGCCGGGGCCACGCGCACCTTGATCGCGGCGATGCAGGCACGCGCGTTCAGCGAGCGCGAACTGGCCGCGGCGCGGGGCATGCTGGCCGACGCGGCGCGGATGCAGGCCATCGAGAAGATCGCCTTCGCCGCCACCCAGGGCCTGTACGACCGCAGCCGGCAGGACTTCACTTCCGACGCCAAGCCCGACCCGGCCTATGCCATCCAGCTGGTGCACACGGCCAACTACGAGACCGCGCGCGCCGACCTGATGGCGGCCGCGGCCAGCCTGCGCGCCATGGCCCTGGCGCGTACGCAGGCCGCCGTGGACGATTCGCGCAGCGTGCTCGACCGCGCCATCCTGGTGGCCATCGCCGCCAACGTGGCGCTGCTGCCCCTGTTGCTGGCGGTGATCGTGGTCATGCGCCAGCGCGTGCTGCTGCCCATCGCCCGGCTGGCCGAGGTGGCCGACGAGCATGCGCGCGGCCACCACAACGCGCGCATCGGCACGCCACCGGGCTGGGTGCATGAACTGGCCTTGCTGGGCCGCTCACAGGACGCCATGGCCCAGGCGGTGCAGGACGAACTGCTGCGCCGCGACCGCACCGAGACCGCGCTCGAGGCTGCGCGCGCCCAGGCCGAGCAGGCCGCGCGCGCCAAGGCCAGCTTTCTGTCCAACATGAGCCACGAGATCCGCACGCCCATGAACGCCATCATCGGCATGACGCACCTGGCGCTGCAGACCGAGCTGAACGAGCGCCAGCGGCACTACCTGGACAAGCTCGGCGGCGCCTCGCGCCTGCTGCTCAACCTGATCAACGACGTGCTCGATTTCTCCAAGATCGAGGCCGGCGGCATGACGCTGGAGCACGCGCCGGTGCGCGTGGAAGACCTGGTGGCGCAGGCCTTCGAGCTGGTGCGGCCCATGGCCCAGAACAAGCAGATCGAGCTGGTCTGCGAGTTCGCCGACGGCTCGCTGCTGGCCGAGCGCAGCACCCTGATGGGCGACGCGGTGCGCCTGTGCCAGGTGCTGACCAACCTGCTGAGCAATGCGGTCAAGTTCACGCCGGCCGGCCAGGTCAGCCTGGTGGTCGACACCGAGGCGTCTGCCGTCCCGGGCGACGGGCGGCTGACGCTGGTGCTGGAAGTCACCGACACCGGTGTCGGCATGAGCACCGAGCAGCAGCAGCGCCTGTTCCAGGAGTTCGTGCAGGCCGACGCGTCGACCACGCGTCGCTTTGGCGGCACTGGCCTGGGGCTGGCCATCACGCACCGGCTGGTCTGCGCCATGGGCGGCCAGGTGACGGTGCGCAGCGCGCCCGGTGCCGGCAGTTGCTTCAGGGTCAGCCTGCCGCTGGCGGTGGCGCCGGCCGCCGATGGCCAGGCACTGCCCGAGGCCGTGGCGGCGCAACGCGTGCTGGTGGTGGACGACCAGACCGATACGCGCAGCGCGCTGCTCGGCCTGCTGCACCGCCTGGGCGTGGGCAGCGGCGGCTGCCTGCAGGGCGCCGGCAGCGCTGCCGAGGCCCAGCGCCTGCTGGAACAGGCGCGCGCGCGGCAGCAGGGCTTCGACCTGGTGCTGCTCGACTGGGTGCTGCCCGACGGCGAAGGTGCAGCGGTGGTGACGCGGCTGCGCGCGGCCCAGCCGGGCCTGCGCATCGTGATCATCTCGGCCTACGGCAGCGAAGACGTGCGCGAGCAGGCGCAAGAGGCCGGGGCCAGCCAGTTCCTCGACAAGCCGGTGCTGCCCGGCGACCTGCGCGCCGTCCTGGCGCCGACAACGCGCACGCTCCCGCCCGAGACTCTGGGCGACCTGGCGGGCCTGCGCGTGCTCATGGCCGAAGACAATGAACTCAACCAGGAACTGGCACTGGAACTGCTGGGCCGCCGCGGCGCCCGCGTGGAGGTCGTGAACAACGGCCTGCAGGCGGTGGAACTGCTGGCCGCCCGCGGCCCCGAGGCCTTCGACGTGGTGCTGATGGACCTGCAGATGCCCGTGCTCGACGGCCTGGAGGCCACCCGCCAGCTGCGTGCGCAGGCCCGCTTCGACACCCTGCCCATCGTCGCCTTCACCGCGCACGCCTCGAAAGAAGAGACCCGGCGCGGCCTGGCCGCGGGCATGCAGGGTTACGTCACCAAGCCGCTGAACATGGACGAACTGGTGCGCGTGCTCAAGCCCTATTGCAGCGGCAGCGGCAGCGGCAGCGCAGTCCCGGCCCCGGCCATCGCAGCGCCGGCGCGCGGCGGCCAGGCCTTGCCACCACTGCCGGGCATCGACATCGAACGCGCGCTGCTGCATTTCGACCAGAGCCCGGCGCTGCTGCGGCGCACGCTGCAAAGCTTTGCCAGCAGCTACGGCGACGGCATCGGTCACTGGCAGGCCTGGATCGACGGCGGGCAATGGGACGAGCTGTACCGCGCCGCCCACATGCTGCAGGGCCTGGCCGGCACCCTGGCCGTCCAGCCGCTGCGCGAACTGGCCCTGGCGCTCGAGCGCCCGGCGCGCCTGCGGGACGCG
>JALHPY010000039.1 GCA_022842305.1 Rubrivivax sp. | reverse complement strand
CATCCTCGAAGGCCTGGCCATGGCTGGCTTCTTCAAGGGCCTGCTGGCCGAGATCGAACGCCGCGCCGGCCCGACCATGCTGCGCGATCTGGCGCAGCCGGCCGCGCGCTAGCGCCTCAGCCCAGCAGTTCGCACAGGATCAGGCCCGCCCGCGCCACCTGCGCGGCGCTCACGTCCAGGTGCGTCACTGCGCGCACCGTGCGCGCGGCAAAGGCATTGAGCAGCACCCCGCGTTCGCGCGCCCGCGCCACCAGCGTGGCCGCGTCCGGTGCGCCCGGCGCCAGGCGGAAGACGACGATGTTGGTCTGCACCGTGGCCAGATCCAGCTGCACCGCCGGGCTGGCGGCCAGCGCCTGCGCCAGCGTGCGCGCGTGGGCGTGGTCTTCGGCCAGCCGGGCGCGGTGATGCTCGATGCCGTACAAGGCCGCGGCCGTGTAGTGACCGGTCTGGCGCATGGCCCCGCCCAGCATGCGGCGCTGGCGGTTGGCCAGCGCGATCAGCTCGCGCGAGCCGGCCAGCAGCGACCCGCCCGGCGCACCCAGCCCCTTGCTGAAGGCCACGGCCACCAGGTCGAAGGGCGCGGCCAGCTCGGCTTCGCTGCGGCCGCTGGCGACGGCCGCGTTCCACAGCCGGGCACCGTCCAGAAAGCGGGCGATGCCGCGCGCGCGTGCCGCAGCGCAGATGCGCTCGACCTCGTCCTGCGGAAACACCAGGCCACCGCCGCGGTTGTGCGTGTTCTCGATCTGCACCAGCGTGGTGGGCGGGAACACCGGCAGGCCGGTGGGCTTGACCGCAGCCAGGAAGTCGTCGCAGCTGAACAGGCCGCCGCTGCCGACCTCGACGATCTGCACGCCGGCGTTGGCGGCGGCGCCACCGGTCTCGTGCCAGCCGGCATGGGCCTCGCGGCCTGTGATGACCTCGTCGCCCGGCCGGCACAGCACGCGCAGCGCCACCTGGTTGGCCATGGTGCCGCTGGGCATCCACAGCGCGGCGGCCTTGCCCAGCAGCGCAGCGCAGCGCTCCTGCAGGGCGTTGGTGGTCGGGTCTTCGCCGTACTGCTCGTCGCCCACGGCCGCCGCGGCGATGGCCGCGCGCATGGCCGGCGTGGGGCGCGTCACGGTGTCGGAGCGCAGGTCTATGGGGGCATCGGGCATGGGCGCTCCTGGTGGCTGGCCCGGGCGATTCTGCCGCGCGCGGCGCCTGGGCGGCATTGCAGAATGGCGGCGTCGGCGCTGGGCGCCGGCCCACTGGAGCCTGCATGTCCGAACTCGGAGAATCCCCCCTCGCTGCCGGCGACCGCCAACTGAGCGTGGCGCAGGCGCGCGCCGCCATCGCCGCCGCGCTGCAGCCCATCGCCCAGACGGAAACCGTGGCCCTGGAGCGGGCACTGGGGCGCGTGCTGGGGGCCGACGTGGTCTCGCCCATCGACGTGCCGGCCCACGACAACTCGGCCATGGACGGCTACGCCTTCCCCGGCAGCGAACTCGCTGCCGACGGCAGCGGCACGCTGCGCGCGGTGGGCACGTTGTACGCGGGCGCGCCCTACGCCGGCACGATCGGGGCCGGCGAATGCCTGCGCATCATGACCGGCGCGGTGATGCCTGAAGGCCTGGACACGGTGGTGCCGCTGGAGTTGTGCCGCGTCGACGGTGACCAGGTCCAGATCGCGCCCGGCCAGGTGCGCCCCGGCGACAACCGCCGCCGCCGCGGCGAAGACCTGAGCGCCGGCCGCCCTGCCCTGCGCGCCGGCCGCGTGCTGCGCCCCGCCGACCTGGGGCTGACAGCCTCGCTGGGCATTGCCCAGTTGCAGGTGATGCGGCCGCTGCGCGTGGCGCTGTTTTCCACCGGCAACGAGTTGCGCACCCTGGGCCAGACGCTGGACGCCGGCAGCGTGTACGACAGCAACCGCTACAGCCTGATGGGCACGCTGCAGCGCCTGGGCATGGAAGTCATTGACCTGGGCGTGGTGGCCGACGACCGTGCCGCGCTGCAGGCCACGCTGGAAGCCGCCGTGGCCCGCGCCGACGTGGTGCTGACCAGCGGCGGCGTGAGCATGGGCGACGCCGACTACACGCGCGAGATCCTGGCCAGCCTGGGCGAGGTCTCGTTCTGGAAGGTGGCGATGCGCCCCGGCCGGCCCTTCGCCTTCGGACCGTTGCGCCGGCCAGGCGACCAGCCGCCATCGTGGTTGTTTGCGCTGCCCGGCAACCCGGTGGCCGCGCTGGTGACCTTCTACACCTTTGCGCGCGAGGCGCTGCTGCGGCTGGCGGGGGCCGACCCAGAACCGTTGCCCATCCTGCAGGCGCGCTGCACCACGGCCATCCGCAAGCGGCCCGGCCGCACCGAATTCCAACGCGCCGTGGTCGAGCCGGCAGCGGCGGGCGGCTGGCAGGTGCGCCTGACGGGATCGCAGGGGGCCGGCGTGCTGCGCAGCATGACCGAGGCCAATGCGCTGCTGGTGCTGGGCCACGAGCAGGGCTCGGTGGCGGCGGGCGACCTGGTGGATGTGTGGCTGTTCGACGGCCTGGTGTGAACTGGGCCGCCAGCCGGCACGATCAGCCGGCGACGACGCGCACCGGCGCGCGATGGGGCTCGGGCTCGGAGTCGAAGCGCTCCAGCCCGGTGTAGCAGAGAAAGTGGCGGTTGGCCGCGCGGCCGAACAGCGTCATGCCCAGGCGCGAGGCCAACTCGTGCCCCATGGCGGTGACGCCGTTGCGCGAGACGATGATGGGCACGCCCAGCTGTGCCGCCTTCATGACCATCTCGCTGGTCAGGCGGCCGGTGGTGTAGAAGGCCTTGTCGCCGCCCGCAACCCCGTGCAGGGCCATCCAGCCGGCGATGGTGTCGATGGCGTTGTGGCGGCCCACGTCTTCGACGAAGCTCAGCATCTCGGCACCGCGGAACAGCGCGCAGCCGTGCACCGAGCCGGCGCGGCGGTGGATGCTGTCCTGCTGGCGCATGGTCTCGAGCATGCGGTGCAGCGTGCCCTGCCGGATGCGAGCCGCGCGCGCATCGGGCAGGCGGATGCTGTCCAGCTGCGTCATGGCGTCGCCGAACACCGTGCCCTGGCCGCAGCCGGTGGTGACCACGCGGTGGGCGGTACGCGCCGCCAGGTCGGACAGGCCGGCATGGGTGCGCACGGCAGCGGCACCCACGTCCCAGTCGACTGTGACCGACTCGACCTCCTGCACGCGCTCGATCAGGCGCTGGTTGAGCAGGTAGCCCAGCACCAGCATCTCGGGCCGCTGACCCAGGGTCATGAGCGTGACCAGCTCGCGCTTGTCGACGAACAAGGTGAGCGGACGCTCGGCCGGGATGGAGATGCTGCGCTGGTCACCGTACTCGTCGACGATGCGGATCTCGCGCAGCAGCTCGCAGCGCGCATGCGTCAGGCGCGGCGCACCGGGCTGCAGCGGCCATTCGCAGTCGGCCGCGCCGCAGCAGAGCTCGGGGGAAGCGGACATCGCTGGCGTCGCGCGCCCTACTTCTTGGGCGCGGTGGCCACCGCAGCCGGGGCCGCGGGTGCAGCCGGAGCGGCGGCCGCGGCGGGTACAGCGCCGGCGGGCGGCGGCGGCGTGTAGACAAAGGGGCCGGGGTCGGCGCAGACCTCGGCGGCCACGGCCGGTTTGACCGTGCGGCCTTCTTTCTTGGCCTGGGCAAAGTAGGCAGCGGCGGTCTTGTCCATGCTCTTGCAGAGCTGGAAGTTCGCCACCTTGTTGCCGTGCGCGGTCTTGGCCGCGGCCTCGGCCGCCTTGGCCTTGGCCTCGTCGCTGGGCGGCGGCAGCTTGGCCCAGACAGACAGGGACAGGCTGGCCGCGGCCAGGCCGGCGCATACGGTGAGGGTCTTGCTCATCGGGGTCATCCTTGCGGGGGCTTCAGGTCTGATGCGACGCACGGCCCAGGCCGGCTGCGGCCCCGCCCGTGCGCTGCGCCGGAATCTTGCCGGCCT
This sequence comes from Rubrivivax sp., assembly GCA_022842305.1. Taxonomy (GTDB): domain Bacteria; phylum Pseudomonadota; class Gammaproteobacteria; order Burkholderiales; family Burkholderiaceae_C; genus Rubrivivax. The sequence continues at coordinate 26,118 of JALHPY010000039.1, read as the reverse complement.
TGATGTCGTCGTACCACAGCTCATGGTGCTCGCGCGCCCAGGCCTCGTCGACCTGGCCCGTGACCATGCCCTGGTAGGCGCCCTTGACGCCCACCGAGCCCAGGTAGATGTGGCCGGCGATCAGTCCCATCATCAGCACCGAGGCCGCAGCGTGGATGATGTGCGCGATCTGCATCTGGCCGCGGGTGTATTCCATACTGGGCAGCAGCATGTTCAGCACCAGCCCCGAGCCGACGACGGCCAAGCCCAGGATGACCACACCGATCCAGAACTGGACTTTCTCGCCGGCATTGAAGCGGCCCGAAGGCACCTCGTGCCCGCTCAGCATGCCGCCACCCTTGGCCAGCCAGGTCAGGTCGTGAGCACGCGGAAGGTTGTCGCGGGCATAGCCGATGACGAAAACCAGCAGTGCCACGGCGAACAAGGGGCCGGCAAAGTTGTGCAGCGTCTTCAACGCCCAGGCCAGCCAGCCGAACAGCGTGGCACCGAGCACCGGCAAGAGAAAGAACTTGCCGAACGCGATCACCAGCCCGGACACGGCCAGCGCAATGAAGGAGACAGCCAGGGCCCAGTGCGCGGCGCGCTCGAAGTAGGTGAAGCGCTCGATGGTGCGGCCGGTGTCGGCACTGTGGCCGCCCAGCGGGCCCTTGCGCCAGTAGAACAGCGCGATGGCCGTGGCGATGATCAGCAGCAGTGCCCCGCCATAGGGAATGATCCAGCGGTTGCGTGCCTCGCGCCAGGCCTCGCCGGCCGTGGTGAACTGCGTGCCCGGGTAGCTGACGAAGGGCTGGATCAGCACGCCCTTCTCGACGCCGGGCAACGAGCTGGTGCCCGCCTGGGTGCCCGACTCGCGCACTGCGCGCCAGAAGGGCGCGTTGTTGCCGGGCTGGGTCTGGGCCCGTTGCGCGTTGCTCTCGTCGGGCTTGGGATCGGCCGGCGCGGCAAAGCCGGCCGGGGGGCCCTTGGGCAATACGGTGGCTGCCGGCGGGGTGGCAGGCGCTGCGCCTTGCGCCAGCGCGGTGCCGCACAAGGCCAGCGCCGCGAAGGCCGCAGCCAGCAGGTTTCGGATCGAGCCGGTCATGGCGTCTCCTGGTGGCACGGCGTCAGGCCCGTCAATGGGCGCCGGTGCGGGTGTACTCGTTCTGGCCCTGCGAGCGCACCCGCATCTGCAACTCCCAGCTGGCCGCGTCGCCCGGCTTCCAGCCAGGGGCGGTGAAGCCGCTGCCGGGGCCGTTGGAAGCGCTCGAATCAGGCTTGGGACCCGAGGCGACTTGCGGCGCCTCGGTGCAGGCCGACAGTCCCATCCCCACCAGCAGGGCCAGGCTGGCGACGTAGAAGGTTTGCTTCACGAGCGCTTCCCTTCAGGTTGGGCCGCCGGTGCACCGCCGCTGGACGGCCGTCCGTAGGCCGTGCCCCAGCCCCAGACTTCGCTGCCTTTGCCCCGCGTCAGCACCCGGGTGCGGAAGATGTCGGCCACGACGTCGCCATCGCCGCCCAGAAGGGCCTTGGTGGCGCACATCTCGGCGCAGGCCGGCAGCTTGCCTTCGGCCAGGCGGTTGCGGCCGTACTTCTCGTTCTCGACCACCGAGCCGTTGGCCTCGGGGCCGCCCGCACAGAAGGTGCACTTGTCCATCTTGCCGCGCAGGCCGAAGGTGCCGTTGCTCGGGAATTGCGGCGCGCCGAAGGGGCAGGCGTAGCTGCAGTAGCCGCAGCCTATGCACACGTCCTTGTCGTGCAGCACCACACCCTCTTCGGTGCGGTAGAAGCAGTCGACCGGGCAAACGGCCATGCAGGGTGCGTCACTGCAGTGCATGCAGGCCACCGAGATGCTGCGCTCGCCCGGCAGACCGTCATTCAGGGTGACGACGCGACGCCGGTTGACGCCCCAGGGGATGTCGTGTTCGGCCTTGCAGGCCGTGACGCAACCGTTGCATTCGATGCAACGCTCGGCGTCACAGATGAACTTCATTCGGGCCATTGCGCGCTCCTCATGCTGCCTTCTCGATCTGGCAAAGGGTCGTCTTGGTTTCCTGCATCATGGTCACCGGGTCGTAACCATAGGTGGTGGCGGTGTTGACCGCCTCGCCCACGACCATGGGCCTGGCACCCTCGGGGTAGTGGGACGAGATGTCCTCGCCCTGCCACTTGCCGGCAAAGTGGAAGGGCAGGAAGACGGTCTCGCGGTCCACGCGCTCGGTGAGCATGGCCTTGACCTTGATGCGTGCGCCCGAGGGCGTCTTGACCCACACCTGCTCGCCGTTGCGGATGCCGCGGTCGTTGGCCGCCGCCGGGTTGATCTCGACGAACATGTCCTGCTGCAGCTCGGCCAGGTAGCGGTTGGAGCGCGTCTCGTCGCCGCCCCCCTCGTACTCGGTCAGGCGGCCGCTGGTCATGATCAGCGGGTACTGCTTGCCGATGTCGACGTTTTTCTCCTGCACCGACTTGTACAGCGTGGGCAGGCGCCAGAAGGCCTTCTTGTCGTCGTGCGTCGGGTACTTGGCCACCAGCTCGGGCCGGTTCGAATAGATCGGCTCGCGGTGCTGCGGGATGGGATCCGGGAAGTTCCAGACCACGGCCCGCGCCTTGGCATTGCCGAACGGGTGGCAGCCGTGCGCCATGGTCACGCGCTGGATGCCGCCGGAGAGGTCGGTCTTCCAGTTCTTGCCTTCGGCCGCCTTCTGCTCGGCCTCGGTCAGGTCGGCCCACCAGCCCAGCTTCTTGAGCAGCACGTGGTCGAACTCGGGGTAGCCGGTGGTGATCTCCGAACCCTTGCTGTGCGAGCCGTCGCCGGCCAGCAGGCTGGCACCGTCGCGCTCGACACCGAAGTTGGCGCGGAAGTTGCCGCCGCCATCCATGACGTGCTTGGAGGTGTCGTACAGGTTGGGCGAGCCCGGGTGCTTGAGTTCGGGCGTGCCGTAGCAGGGCCAGGGCAGGCCGAAGTGGTCGCCGTCGAGCTTGTAGCCGGTTTCCTTGTCGATGCCGCCCTTGGCGCGCAGCGTGTTCACGTCGAACACCTGCATGTTGCGCATGTGCGCCTTCAGCCGCTCGGGGCTCTGGCCCGTGTAGCCGATGGTCCAGACGCCGCGGTTGATCTCACGCAGGATGTCCTCGGGCACGGGCTCGTCCATGCCCTTGACCTTCTGCATCTTGTAGTTCTTGACCAGCTCAGTGGCGAAGCCCAGCTTCTCGGCCAGCTGCAGCATGATCATGTGGTCGGAGCGCGACTCGAACAGCGGTTCGATGACGCGCTCGCGCCACTGGATCGAGCGGTTGCTGGCCGTGACCGAGCCAGACGTTTCGAACTGCGTGCAGGCCGGCAGCAGGTAGACCGCGCGGTTGGCGTTGCGGTCTTCGTCCTTGCCCGGCATGGCGGCCATGGCCGCGGTGGCCGAGGGGAAGGGGTCGACCACCACCAGCAGGTCGAGCTTGTCCATGGCGCGCTTGACGTCCAGCCCGCGTGACTGCGAGTTGGGCGCATGGCCCCAGTAGAACAGGCCGCGCAGATTACTGGGCTGGTCTATCAGTTCGTTCTTCTCGAGCACGCCGTCGAACCAGCGCGACACCGTCATGCCGGGCTTGCCCATCATGCCGGCGGCGTACTGCTTCTTGATCCATTCGAAGTCCACGCCCCAGACGCTGGCGTAGTGCTTGAAGGAGCCATCGGCCAGGCCGTAGTAGCCGGGCAGCGAATCGGGGTTGGGCCCGATGTCGGTGGCGCCCTGCACGTTGTCATGGCCGCGGAAGATGTTGGCGCCGCCGCCGGACACACCCACGTTGCCCAGCGCCAATTGCAGCAGGCACGACGCGCGCACCATGGCGTTGCCGATGGTGTGCTGGGTCTGGCCCTGGCACCAGACGATGGTGCTGGGCCGGTTCTCGGCCATGATGCGCGCCACCTTCAGGCAGGTGGCTTCGTCGACGCCGCAGGCCTCGGCCACCTTGTCGGGTGTCCACTTGGCCAGCACCTCGTCGCGCACCTTCTCCATGCCCCAGACGCGGTCCTCGATGTACTTCTTGTCTTCCCAGCCGTTCTTGAAGACGTGGTAGAGCACGCCGAACAGGAAGGGAATGTCCGAGCCCGAACGGATGCGCACGAACTCGTCGGCCTTGGCCGCCGTGCGCGTGAATCGTGGGTCGACCACGATCATCTTCGAGCCCTTTTCCTTCGCATGCAGCATGTGAAGCATGGAGACCGGGTGGGCCTCAGCTGCATTCGAGCCTATGTACAACGCAGCCTTGGAGTTCTGCATGTCGTTGTACGAATTCGTCATCGCACCGTAGCCCCACGTATTCGCCACACCGGCGACTGTCGTGGAGTGGCATATTCGTGCCTGGTGATCGCAGTTGTTGGTCCCCCAGAGGGTCACCCACTTTCTGAGCAGGTAGGCCTGCTCATTGTTCTGCTTGGATGAACCCACGACGAAGATCGAATCCGGGCCGCTTTGCTGGCGCAGTTCGAGCATCTTCTTGCTGATCTCGTCCAGCGCCACGTCCCAGCTGATGCGCTGGTACTTGCCGTTGACGAGCTTCATCGGGTACTTCAGGCGGAACTCGCCGTGGCCGTTCTCGCGCACCGCCGCACCCTTGGCGCAATGCGCGCCCAGGTTGATGGGCGAGTCGAACACCGGCTCTTGCCGCACCCAGACGCCGTTCTCGACGTAGGCGTCGATCGCGCAGCCCACCGAGCAGTGGCCGCACACCGTGCGCTTGACTTCGACCTTGCCGGTGCCCGTGGACGTGGCCGCCGGGTTGGCCGCATCGGCCTTGCGCACCAGGGTCAGCTGGCTGGCCACGAGGCCCGCGCCGACACCCAGGCCGGAGCGGCGCAGGAAGGCGCGCCGGTCCATCGTGGGAATGGCGCGGGCTACGCCGCGCGCCAGGCTGCCGACGAGCGCGCTGGGCGATGAGCCCCCGCTTCCTGTCGACCGTTTGGTCAATAACATGTTGCCTCCTGCTGCTTGCGGCTGGGGTTCAGACGCGGGCCGTGCGGTAGTACTGCTGCACGTGCTCGCTCAAGCGGTACCCTGAACTCTGATCGGCGGCCGGCTGTGCGGTAGCGCCGACCACTGCACTGGCGGGCTCATGCAGCTTGACCAGGGCCGCGGTGGCCGCCAAGGCTCCTGCGGTCCCGGCGCCTGCCAGTAGGGCGCGGCGCGCCACGGGTTGCGGTTTGTCAGGTTTCATCGCGTTTCCCCTTACGAGCAGTGCGGGCGGCTGGGCGGGACATGCACAGGGCGGAAACGACTGCAGTGCAGACCACTTCCGTTCCTGAACATGCGAGAGCATCTCATCAACACATTGTGCACACTGCCCAGGGGTATTTCAGGCCGCACTTGCTAGGGGATGTACCAAGTGGCGACCAGGCTTGGCCATGCATTGGCGCAGGCCGCAGTTCGACGGGCCGCTAACATGCGCGCACCCTCCATCACCCCACCCACGCCTTGATCGTCGGCACCGCAGGTCACATCGACCATGGCAAGACCTCGCTCGTCAAGTCCCTGACGGGCGTCGATGCCGACCGCCTGAAAGAAGAAAAGGCGCGCGGCATCACCATCGACCTGGGCTTCGCCTACAAGCCGCTGGCCGACGGCGGCGTGCTGGGCTTCGTCGACGTGCCCGGCCACGAGCGCCTGGTGCGCAACATGCTGGCCGGCGCCACCGGCATCGACCACGTGCTGCTGGTGGTGGCGGCCGACGATGGCCCCATGCCGCAGACGCGCGAGCACCTGGCCATCCTGGACCTGCTGGGCCTGGACCGCGGCGCCGTGGTGCTGACCAAGTGCGACCTGGTGTCGCCGGCCCGCCTGCTCGAAGCGCGCGCCGAGATCGAACTGCTGCTGCGCGGCACCGCGCTGGCGGGTGCCGAGATCTTTCCCGTGTCCAACCAAAGCGGCGAGGGCCTGCCCGCGCTGGAGCAGCACCTGGTGCAGGCGCGCCAGCAACAGGCCGCGCCGGTGGACGACGGCCTGTTCCGCCTGGCGGTGGACCGCTGCTTCTCGCTCGCCGGCATCGGCACCGTGGTCACCGGCACGGCGGTCTCGGGCCGCGTGGCCGTGGGCGACCGCGTGCTGGTGTCGCCGCGCAAGCTGCCAGTGCGCGTGCGTGGCCTGCACGCGCAGAACCGCGAAGCCACGCAAGGGATCGCAGGCCAGCGACTGGCGCTCAACCTGGCCGCCACCGGCCTGGAGAAAAGCGACATCGCGCGCGGCGACTGGATCGTGGCCGAAGGCGCGCAGTCGGCCACGCGCCGCATCGACGCACGCCTGCGCCTGCTGCCGGGCGAGCCGCGCGAACTGGCGCACTGGACGCCGGTGCACCTGCACCTGGGCGCCTGCGATGTGGGCGCGCGCGTGGTGCTGCTGGAGTCCACGGTGCTGGCGCCGGGCGCCAGCGCGCTGGTGCAGCTGGAACTGGACCGCGACATCGGTGCCTGGCACGGCGACCGCTTCATCCTGCGCGACCAGTCGGCCACGCGCACGCTGGGCGGCGGCGTGGTGCTCGACCCCTTTGCCAGCGCCACGCACCGGCGCAAGCCGCAGCGCCTGACGGCACTGGCCGCACAGGCGCTGGACGATCCCGCCGCGGCGCTGGGCGCGCTGCTGGCGCTGGAGCCGCCCACCGGCGTCGAGCAAGAGGCCTTCATCGTGTCGCGCAAGCTGGCGCCAGCTGCCAGCCAGGCGCTGCTGCAGGCCGTGCCGCACCGCGCGCTGGCCGATGGAGCAGTCACTCGCCTGTTTGCCGCGGGACAGCTTGAGCGCCTGGCCAATGGCCTGACCGAGACCCTGGCCGCGCACCACCGCAAGCAACCCGACAGCCCCGGCCTCACGCCCGAGGCGCTGCGGCAACAGGCCGTTGCAAAGCCGCGCGCACTGGTGTTTGCCCATCTGCTGCGCGAGTTGGTCGCCGCTGGTCGGCTGCAGCGCGCCGGCCCCTACCTGCGCCTGGCCGGCCAGGAAGTGGCCCTGCTGCCCAACGAGCAGAAGCTGTGGGAGCGTCTGCGCCCCTGGCTGGACGAGGGCGGCGTGCACGTGCCCAAGCTCAGCGACATGCTGGCGCGCGACCGCAGCCTGCACCGCGATCAGGTGCTGCGCCTGCTGCGCAAGCTGGCGCAGTTCGGCAAGCTCTACGCCGTCAGTGACGAATACTTCGTGCAGCCGCAGCACCTGCACGCGCTGGCGCTGGAAGCGCAGCGCCTGGCCCGGGCCGAAGAACACCGCCGTCTCAACGTCAAGGACCTGCGCGAGTCGCTGGGCCTGAGCCGGCACCTGTCGCTGCCGCTGGTAGAGTTCTTCGATCAGGTCGGCTTCACCAAGCGCGACCCCGAAGGCCGGCGCGTGCGCCGCGACGCAACCGAGATGTTCGGTGGCGCATCGAATGCTTGAAATCCATGGAAGAGGATCGTTCCCCGGTGGGGCGTCCGGTCTGCAAAACCGGGTGGGGCCGCTCAGCGGTTCCAGGTGGGTTCGACTCCCACGCTCTTCCGCCACGTGCCCATGACGCCGCCTGAAGCCGCCAGCGCCCCGGCACGCCCGCCCGCGCTGGACCGCCTGCTGGAAGGCCCGGCGCTCAAGGCCCTGGTGGAGCTGCACGGCCGCCAGCCGGTGCTGGCGGTGGCACGCGACGAACTGGCGCGCTGGCGCCAGGCCGAACCACCGTGCGACTTCGACCGCCTCCTGTTCGAGGCGCGCTGCCAAGCCTTGCTGCAGGCCGCCGCCACGCCGCACCTGCGGCCGGTGTTCAACCTCACAGGCACTGTTCTGCACACCAACCTGGGCCGCGCGCTGGCCCCGCCCGAGGCCGTGCAGGCCGTGGCCGAGGCCATGAGCCGGCCCACCAACCTCGAATACGACCTGGAAGACGGCCAGCGCGGCGACCGCGACGACCACATCGAAGGCCTGCTGCGCGAGCTCACCGGCGGCGAGGCCGCCACGGCCGTGAACAACAACGCCGCGGCCGTGCTGCTGATGCTGGGCACGCTGGCCGCTGGCAAGGAAGTGCTGGTGTCGCGCGGCGAGCTCATCGAGATCGGCGGCGCCTTCCGCATCCCCGACATCATGCGGCGCGCCGGCGCCCGGCTGGTCGAGGTGGGCACCACCAACCGCACCCATCTGCGCGACTTCGCCGAGGCCATCACCCCGCGCACGGCGCTGGTGATGAAGGTGCACACCAGCAACTACGCCATCCAGGGCTTCACCGCCGCCGTGCCCGAGGCCGAACTGGCCGCGCTGTGCCGCGAACGCGGCATTCCGTTCGCGGTGGACCTGGGCAGCGGCACCCTGGTGGACATGACGCGCTGGGGCCTGCCGGCCGAGCCCACGCCGGCACAGGCCATCGCCCAGGGCGCGCAGCTGGTCAGCTTCAGCGGCGACAAGCTGCTGGGCGGGCCGCAGGCCGGGTTGATCGTGGGCGACAAGGCCCTGGTGGCGCGCATCAAGCGCAACCCGCTCAAGCGCGCGCTGCGCCTGGACAAGATGACCATCGCCGCGCTCGAGGCCGTGCTGCGCCTGTACCGCGACCCGGAACGCCTGGCACAGCGCCTGCCCACGCTGCGCCTGCTGTCGCGCCCGGCCGAGGACATCCGCGCCCAGGCCGAACGCCTGGCGCCGCAGGTGGCGCAGGCCCTGGGCGCGCGCGCCACGGTGCAGGTGCTGACCTGCCGCAGCCAGATCGGCAGCGGCTCGCTGCCGGTGGAGCGCCTGGACAGCGCCTGCCTGGCCCTGGGCGCGCCGCCTGGCCAGCGCCGCGCGGGCCGCTTCCCCGAACAGCTGGCCGCCGCACTGCGCGCCCTGCCCATGCCGGTGATCGGGCGCATCGAGGACGGCCTGCTGCGCCTGGACCTGCGCTGCCTGGATGCAGGCAGCGACGAGAAGCGCTTCGTCGAGCAGCTGGCGCTGTTGCAGTTGCCGGGCTGAGGCGGCCCGGTCGGCCGGATCAGGCGGTCGGGGCGGGCCTGGGTTCGGGCCCTGCAGCCAGCGCCTGATCCGCGGGCACATCGTCCACAGCAGGAGCGTCGAGGGCCACGGCCTCGGCAGCGGCCGGGTCTGCAGCTTCTGCCGCAGGCGCCACAGCCTGCAGCGCAGGATCTTCGGCAGCCTCCCCCGCAGCAGGCGCCAGCACCGGCGGTGCCGGCTGCTCTTCCAGCTCGTCGTCCAGCAGGCCCATCATCCGCGCCTGCACCATCTGCCGCAGCATGGCCCGCGGGATGGGGTCGGCGCGGCCGTAGTCGTCGATGTAGGTGTCCAGCCCGTCCATCACGTTGTAGTGCGGGTCGGCAAACAGCTTCTTCATCGCCGAGTTCTTGACCTGGCTGTCCACGCCCGGTGCCACGAAGCGCGCAAAGTCCGACGCGGGTGTCAGGGCTTCGACGTCGGCCATGGTCGGCGCGGGCGGCGGGGCTTCACGGGCCGGGACCTCGGGGGCCACGGCGGCAGGTGCCGCCAGCGCCGGCTCGGCCACCGGTGCAATGACCACGGCCGCAGGCGCAACGGCCGGCGGCGGCAGTTCGGGCGCTGCGCCCTGCCGCACCTGCACCTTGCGCCGCGACCAGCGCGACAGGAAGGAATCGTCGCTGCCTTCGCTCATCGCTGGTCCCAATCGGTGGCGGCGCGGCGCGCGCGCTCTTCCGGGCTCAGGAAGGAGCTGGAGCGCTGCTTGCGCGGCCCATCGGGCTTGAAGTGTTCGTTGGTGAAGACGCGCAGCCATTCGCACAGCTCGTCGGCCAGGGGCACGTTGTCCACGCGCTCTTCGGCCGCCATCCAGCGGTCGCACTCGATGTAGGACAGGCTCACCGCCTGCGGCAGCGCCAGCGAAGCGTCGTTCTCGTCCACGCGCCAGACCACGAACCACACCGGGCTGCCCGAGGTCAGGTTGAGGAAGTAGCCCTTGCACTCGTCGGCGAAGAGCTCGATGCGAAAGCCCGGGTACAGCCAGCGCGAATGCCGGCCGTCGTCGAACAACTTGCGCGGCGCGCTGCCGTACACGCCTTCGTCGGGGATGACCTCGGCCACGCGGAAGGCGTAGTCCTCCCACTGGTTGGGCTGCGCCACGCGCTCCATCACCACAGCCACGGCAATGCCGGGGCGTTCGGGGCGGGGGGCGGGCGGGGCGTTGTCCGGGGTGTCGATGACCATGGCGCAGTCTATGCCGAGCCCGCACGCGCTCGGCGCCATCCATGCGCAAGACCATAATCCGCGGCTGTCGCGCGACAGCCCCGTAACGCAACCGCATCCCCAGGACCCCGTGCCCCGATGAAGACCCTGATCTGCAACTGCAACCAGACCCTGCCCCTGGATGCGCCGGCGATCAGGCGGGCGCTGGAGCAGACGCCCGGCGCCAGCGCCGACGGCCTGGCCACCACGCACACGCTGCTGTGCCGGCGCGAGGCCCCGGCCTTCCAGCGCGCCGCCAAGGACAGCACCGCCAGCGGCGACGAACTGCTGGTGGCCTGCACCCAGGAAAGCCGTTTGTTCCTGGAACTGAACGAAGAGACCGAGGGCGCAGCCAGCGTGCAGGAGCGGCCCATCCGCTTCGTCAACATCCGCGAAACCGCCGGCTGGTCGCGCGACGGCAAGTCGGCCACGGCCAAGATCGCCGCGCTCATCGCCGCGGCGCAACTGCCCGCGCCCGACCCGGTGGGCACGGTCAGCTACCGCTCGGGCGGCCGCTGCCTGGTGATCGGCGCGGCCGAAGCCGCCGAGCAGGCGGCCGAACTGCTGGGCGACAAACTGGATGTGAGCGTGCTCGTCAGCTCCGGAGGAAGTGGCGCGGGTGGCGCGCTGGCGCAGACGCACACGCGCGCCACGCACCACGGCCGCCTGCTGCGTCTGAGCGGCTGGCTGGGCCAGTTCGAGGCCGAATGGGAGAGCAGCAACCCCATCGACCTGGACCTGTGCACGCGCTGCAACGCTTGCGTCGCGGCCTGCCCCGAAGGCGCCATCGGCCTGAACTACCAGGTCGACCTGGAAGCCTGCAAGCGCCACCGCGACTGCGTGCGCGTGTGCGACGCCGCCGGCGCCATCGACTTCAACCGCGCCCCGCTGCAGCAGCAGGAACGCTTCGACCTGGTGCTGGACCTGCGCGCCGAGGCCGCGTTCAGCATGCACCAGCCGCCGCAGGGCTACTTCCACCCCGGTGCCGACGAGCGCCAGCGCCAGGCCGCGGTGCTGGCGCTGCGCGAACTGACGGGCACGTTCGACAAGCCGCGCTTCTTTGCCTACCAGGCCAAGCTGTGCGCGCACAGCCGCAATGAGCAGATCGGCTGCAGCGCCTGCATCGACGTCTGCAGCACGCGCGCCATCCGCAGCGATGCCACGCGCAAGGGCCGCGCGCGCGGCGAACAAGCCGGTGGCGTGGTCGTCGAGCCGCACCTGTGCGTGGGCTGCGGCGCCTGCAGCACCGTCTGCCCCAGCGGCGCCATGAGCTTTGCCTACCCCGGCGCGGTGGACCAGGGCCGGCGCCTGCGCACCCTGCTCACTGCCTATGCCCGCGCCGGCGGCCGCGACGCCGCGCTGCTGATCCACAGCGACAAGGCCGGCCAACGGCTCATCGACGACCTGGGCCGCGGCGCCCGCGTCGACCGCGCCCTGAACGGCGTGCCGGCGCGCGTGCTGCCGGTGGCGGTGTGGCACACGGCCAGCATCGGCATCGAGCTGTGGCTGTCGGCCATCGCCCAGGGTGCCCGCCAGGTCTGGGTGCTGCTGACCGGTGAAGAGGCGCCCGAGTACCGCGTGGCTTTAGGTGAGCAGATGGCGGTAGCCCAGGCCATCCTGTCGGGCCTGGGCTATGCAGGCGAACACCTGCGCCTGATCGAGGCCCGCGACGCGCGCGACCTGCCCGCGCTGGACGCTGCGCTGCGCGCAGCGCCGGCCCAGGGCGTGACCAGCCCCGCCAGCTTTGCGGTGCAGGCCGACAAGCGCGGCACGCTGGAACTGGCGCTGGACCACCTGCTGGCGCAGGCCCCGGCGCGGCCCCTGCCCGAGGCCCTGCCGCTGCCCGCCGCCGGTGCGCCGCTGGGCAGCCTGGTGGTGGACACCGACAAGTGCACGCTGTGCCTGAGCTGCGTCAGCGCCTGCCCGGCCGCGGCGCTGGCCGACAACCCCGAGAAGCCGCAGCTGCGCTTCATAGAGAAGAACTGCGTGCAGTGCGGCCTGTGCGCCAGCACCTGCCCCGAAGCCGCCATCACCCTGGCGCCGCGCCTGTGGCTGGCCGACGGCGGCCGCGCACGCCGCCAGTCGCGTGTGCTGGCCGAGATGGAACCCTACCGCTGCGTGCGCTGCGCCAAGCCCTTCGGCACGCTGCGCGCCATCGAGAACATGCTGTCCAAGCTGTCCGGCCACAGCGCCTTCCAGGGCGCGGCGGCCGAACGCCTGAAGATGTGTTCAGACTGCCGCGTGGTGGACATGTACAGCAACCCGAACGAACAGCGCATCACCGACCTATGAGCACGGCACCCATCGGCTTTGCCAGCAGCGACGACGGCGAGGAACTGGCCCGCGCCGAGCTTTACGGGCTGCTGGCCCGCCTGTGGCTGGCAGCGCCTGACGCTGAACTGATGGAGCAGTTCCGCGTGGCCGTGACGCAGGCGCCGCAAGGTGGCCATCTGGAAGCCCCCTGGCAGGCACTGGTGGCGGCCCTGCGCGCCACCACGCCCGAAGCCGCCGCGGCCGAACACACGGCGCTGTTCATGGGCGTGGGCAAGCCCGAGATCTTTGCCTACGGTTCCTACCACCTCAGCGGCTTTCTCAACGAACGCCCGCTGGCGCTGTTGCGCAACGACCTGGCGCAGTTGGGCCTGACGCGCGCCCCCGACGCGCTGGAAACCGAAGACCACGTCAGCTATGGCTTCGAGGTCATGCGCTACCTGATCGCCGGCGACGACGCCGCGGTGTGCAACCTGGAGCAGCAACGCCGCTTCTTCCGCAACCACCTGCAGACCTGGGTCGAGAAGCTGTGCGACGCCGTGGCCGCGCACCCGCGCGCCGACACCTGGCGCGCGGTGGCAGCACTCACCGCGGCCTTCATGCAGGTCGAGACCCAGGCTTTCGACATGGTGGAAACATGAGCATTGCGCGCGACGACATCACCGGCTTGATCCTCTGCGGTGGCCGCGGCCTGCGCATGGGCGGCACCGACAAGGGCCTGCAGGTCTACCAGGGCATGCCCCTGGCCATGCACGCGCTGCTGCGCCTGGCGCCGCAGGTGGGCACGGTGATGATCAACGCCAACCGCAACCTGGCGGCGTATGAGTCGATGGGCGTGCCAGTCTGGCCCGACTCCATGGCCGACTTTCCCGGCCCGCTGGGCGGCTGGCTGGTGGGGCTGGAACGCTGCGAGACGCGCTACCTGGCCGTCGTGCCCTGCGATTCGCCCCACTTGCCCATCGACCTGGTGGAGCGCCTGGCCAAGGCCCTGGAGGCCGAGGGCGCCGAGATCGCCATGGCCGCCACGCAAGAGGATGGCCGGCTGCAGCTGCAGCCGGTGTTCTGCCTGATGGAAGCGCAGCTGCTCGAGAGCCTGGCCGCCTACCTGAAGACCGGCGAGCGCAAGATCGGCCTGTGGAGCGGGCAGCATCGCTGCGCCAAGGTGCTGTTCGAAGATGCCGCGGGCTTCATCAACGTCAACACCGCCGGCGATCTGCAGGCGCTGGAAGGCCGTCCGGCCTAGCCGCGCCCCTACGCGCGGCGCGCGTCGGTGGGCATGGCGATGCCGTGCTCGTCGAGCACGCGGGCCACGGAACTGCGCGTCACCGGCTTGACGATCAGCTCGTCGCAACCGGCCAGGTCGGCGTGCACACGGTCCAGCGGGCGCAACTGGGCGGCCACACCCACCAGCACGATCGCGCCATGCGGGCCCGGCGACTTGAGCTCGCGGCACAGCGCCAGACCGGAATCGGCGAAGTCGTCGGGCGCGATGGCGATAAAGGCCGCCACCAGGGGGCGGGTGTGAGCAAGCTCCAGTGCACGCTGCGCCGCGTGCGCGGCGTGCACGGTGAACCCGAAGCGCTGCAGCTGCACGCCCAGCAGCAGCCGTGCCGGCACGTCGGTGTCCATCACCAGCACTTCTAAAGAGGTCGGCGCGTCGCCCAGACCCGCGGACAGGCTGCGCAGCCGCGACTTGCGCACGCCGGCGCGGCGTTCGGCCTTGCGCGCGCGCCGTGCCTCGACATCCGACAACGGCGGCGGCGCGGCCACCGGTGCCGGCCTCGCGGGCGCGGGCGGCGGCCTGTTCAGCAGCTGCGGCAGCATCGGCAATGAGGGCAGGCTCACGTCGCTGACCACCAGGCCATCGATCGCCGGTCGACCCATCGCCGGCCGCCCCATCGGCGGCTCGATCGGCTTGGGCACCTGGACGTTGCGCAGCGACAGCGTCAGCTCGGATGGTTCGGTGGCCGCTTCGCGCGACTGCACCAGGTCTTGCAGCCACAGCGCGCCGGGCGGCCGGGCCCCGGGGCGCTCATGCAGCGGCAGCGGCGTGGTGTCGAAATCGTCGAGCGCGGCCCCGCAGGCGTCGCACTTCGAGGCTCCGGGCAGGTTGACGCGGCGGCAGGTCAGGCAGAGATTGATGATCATGCGGCCTGCCTTGTAGCCCACCCGGCGGCGCGGCGCAACGCCTAAAAGCGGGGGCGGCGGCCGCTGAGTCCGCCGCTGCGCATCATGCTGGTGCGCGCGCCCCCAGAAGCTGCCCGCCACCGAAGCTGGCCGCCACCGGCGCCGTGCCGCCGGCGCGCAGGCGCACTGCGCAGTACTTGAATTCGGGGATCTTGGCCACCGGGTCCAGCGCCGGGTTGGTGAGCTTGTTCACCGCCGCCTCGAACCAGCAGAAGGCCACGAACACCGCGCCCGCCGGCGTGCCTTCGTCGGCACGCGCGTACAGGCTGACGGCGCCACGGCGCGATTCCAGCGTCACCAGGCCACCCGGCGCCACGCCCAGGCGATCCAGCTCCAGCGGGTGCAGCAGCACCACCGGGTCGGGCTCCAGCGCGTCCAGCACGCCCGAGCGCCGCGTCATGCTGCCGGTGTGCCAGTGCTCGAGCTGGCGGCCAGTGATCAGCACCAGCGGGTATTCGGTGTCGGGGCGCTCGTCGGCCGGCACGATGTCGGCCGGCACGAAGCGCGCGCGCCCGCTCTCGGTGGGGAAGGTCTCGGTAAAGACCACCGGCTGGCCCGGGTCGGACTCGCTGGCGCAGGGGTAGGTGACGCTGCCTTCACGCTGCAGCCGCGCCCAGCCAATGCCGGCGATGCTGGGCATGACGCCGCGCATCTCTTCGAACACGCGGCCGGCGGCGGTGTCGCAGTCGGCGGGCGTGGCGCCGTAGCCGCCCCAATCCAGGCCCAGTTGCTGCGCCACCGCGGTGAGGATCCACAGATCCTGCCGCGCCTGCCCCGGCAGGCTCAGGGCGCGGCGGCCCATCTGCACCAGGCGGTCGGTGTTGGTGAAACTGCCGGTCTTTTCGGCAAAGGCCGAGGCTGGCAGCACCACGTCGGCCAGGCAGGCGGTCTCGGTCAGGAAGATGTCCTGCACCACCAGCATCTCCAGGCTGGCCAGCGCTTCGCGTGCGTGGTTGGCGTCGGGGTCGCTCATGGCCGGGTTCTCGCCCATCACCAGCATGCCCTTCACGCTGCCGGCCAGGATGGCGTCCATCACCTCCACCACGGTCAGGCCGGGCTCGGCGTCCAGGCGCTGCTCGGGCACGCCCCAGGCCGCGGCCATGCGTGCGCGCGCCGCCGGCAGGGTGACGCGCTGGTAGTCGGGGTACATCATCGGGATCAGCCCGGCATCCGACGCCCCTTGCACGTTGTTCTGCCCGCGCAGCGGGTGCAGGCCGGTGCCGGGGCGGCCGATCTGCCCGGTCATCAGCGCCAGCGCGATCAGGCAGCGCGCGTTGTCGGTGCCGTGCACGTGCTGGCTGATGCCCATGCCCCACAGGATCATGCTGCCGCGGCTGCCGGCATACAGGCGCGCCACGTCGCGCACGGTGGCGGCGTCAATGCCGGTGACCGGCGCCATGGCCTCGGGGCTGTAGCCGCGCACGTTGTCGGCCAGCGCCGCGTAGCCCTCGGTGCGGGCGGCGATGAAGTCCGGGTCGACCAGGCCTTCCTCGACGATGACGTGCATCATCGAATTGAGCAGCGCCACATCGCTGTCGGCCTTGAAAGGCAGGTAGCGGTGGGCGTGGCGCGCCAGTTCGCTGCGCCGCGGGTCCATCAGGATCAATTTGGTGCCGCGGCGCACCGCGTTCTTGATCCAGCTGGCCGCCACCGGGTGGTTGACCACCGGGTTGGCGCCGATGACGATCACCACCTCGGCCGCCGCCACGTCCAGCACCGGGTTGCTGACAGCGCCCGAACCGATGCCTTCCAGCAAGGCGGCCACGCTGCTGGCGTGGCACAGGCGCGTGCAGTGGTCGACGTTGTTGCTGCCGAAGCCCAGGCGCACCAGCTTCTGGAACAGGTAGGCCTCTTCGTTGCTGCCCTTGGCCGAGCCGAAGCCAGCCAGCGCGCGTGCGCCGTGGGTGTCGCGGATGCTGCGCAGCGTGCCGCCGGCAAGCGCCAGGGCTTCTTCCCAGCTGGCCTCGCGGAAATAGCCGCGCGCCACGGCCGGGTCGCTGATGGCGTCGGCGCGCTTGGGCGCGTCGGCACGGCGGATCAGCGGCATCGTCAGGCGGTGCGGGTGGCGCGCGTAGTCGAAGCCGTAGCGGCCCTTCACGCACAGCCGGCCGCGGTTGGCCGGGCCGTCGCGCCCTTCGACGAACAGGATGCGGTCGTCCTTGACGTGGTAGGTGAGCTGGCAGCCCACGCCGCAATAGGGGCAGACCGAATCGACCGACTTGTCGGGCTGCACGCGCGCCGCGCCGCCGGCCGGTGCCAGCGCGCCGGTGGGGCAGGCCTGCACGCATTCGCCGCAGGCCACGCAGCTGCTGGCGCCCATGGCGTCGTCCATGTCGAAGACGATGCGCGCGTGCTCGCCACGCAGCGCCAGGCCGATCACATCATTGCCCTGCTCGTCGCGGCAGGCGCGCAGGCAGCGCGTGCACTGGATGCAGGCGTCCAGGTTGACGGCGATGGCCGGGTGGCTGGTGTCGGTGGCGGGTTGCGTGCGCGGCGCGAACCGCGGCCGGCCCAGGCCCAGCTTGGTGGCCCAGGTGTCGACCTCGTTGTGGCGCGTGTGCGCCTGTTCGGGCAGGTCGCTCTGCAGCAGTTCCAGCACCAGCTTCTGCGCACTGAGCGCGCGCGGGCTGGCGGTCTGCACCTGCATGCCGGGCGTCGGGCGGCGGCAGCAGGATGCCGCCAGCGTGCGCTCGCCCGCCACTTCAACCATGCAGGCGCGGCAGTTGCCGGCGGGCTCGAGCTGGTCGCTCCAGCACAGGTGCGGGATCTCCACGCCTTCGCGCTGGGCCACCTGCAGGATGGATTCGTCGGCACGGCCGCTGACGCTGCGGCCATCGAGCTGGAATTCCACCATGGCCGACGGGCTGGCGGCACGCGCGGCGCGGTCCAATGCGCTCATCGCTCCAGCTCCTGCGGGAAGTACTTCATCACGCAGTCGGTGATGTTGGGCGCGGCCTGGCCCAGGCCGCAGATGCTGGCGTCGCGCATCACCTGCGACAGCTCGGCCAGCAGCGGCTGGTTCCAGCGATCGTCCGCAATCAACGCGCCGGCCTTGGCGGTGCCGGCACGGCAGGGCGTGCACTGGCCGCAGGACTCCTCGGCGAAGAAGTGCATGACGTTGCGCGCCGCGTCGGTGGCCCGGTCGTGCTGCGACAGCACGATGACCGCGGCCGAGCCTATGAAACAGCCGTGCGGCTGCAGCGTGTCGAAATCCAGCGGCACATCGGCCAGCCGTGCCGGCAGCATGCCGCCCGAGGCACCGCCGGGCAGGTAGGCGTAGAGCTCGTGGCCGGGCAGCATGCCGCCGCAGAACTCAGCCACCAGTTCGCGCAGCGTGATGCCGGCCGGTGCCAGCTTGACACCGGGCTCGCGCACGCGCCCGCTCACGCTGAATCGGCGCAGCCCTTTGCGGCCGTGGCGGCCCTGCGCCGCAAACCAGCCCGTGCCGCGCTCGACCAGTTCGCGCACCCAGTACAGGGTCTCCAAGTTGTGCTCCAGCGTCGGGCGGCCGAACAGGCCCACCTCGGCCACGTAAGGCGGCCGCAGCCGCGGCATGCCGCGCTTGCCCTCGATCGACTCGATCATGGCCGACTCTTCGCCGCAGATGTAGGCGCCGGCACCGCGGCGCAGCTCGATGCGCGGCAGCCCCGGGATGGCGGCGCGCAGTGCCTGCAGTTCGGACGTCAGCAGTTCGCGGCAGCCGTGGTATTCGTCGCGCAGGTAGATCCAGATGGCGTCGATGCCCACGGCCCAGGCGGCGATCAGCATGCCTTCCAGAAAGCGGTGCGGGTCGCGCTCGAGCAGCCAGCGGTCCTTGAAGGTGCCGGGCTCGCCTTCGTCGATGTTGACGGCCAGGTAGCGCGGCGCGGCCTGAGCGCGCACGATGCGCCACTTGCGCCCGGTGGGAAAGCCCGCGCCGCCCAGGCCGCGCAGGCCGGCGTCGTCCAGCGCGGACATCAGCGCTTCGGGGTCGCGCCGGCCTTCCAGGCAGTCGCGCAGCAGCGCGTAGCCGCCGCCGGACTGGTAGGCGGCCAGGTCGATCGCATCGGTGGCGACGTCGGTGCGGCGCCCCTGCTGCACCGCGGCCTGCACCGACTCGAGCGTGGCCGCGGGCACCGGGTGCTGGTGCACCACGGCCACCGGTGCGGTCTCGCAGCGGCCGACGCAGGGCGCGGCCACCACGCGCGCGCCCGGGCCCAGCAAGGCGGGCAGGCGCTGCAGCAGGTCGGCGGCGCCGTTCATGGCGCACGACAGGCCGTCGCACACGCGCACGGTCAGCGCCGGCGGCGCGTCCTGGCCTTCCTTCACCACCTCGAAGTGATGGTAGAAGCTGGCCACCTCGTACACCTCGGCCGCCGACAGCTTGAGCCATTGCGCCAGCGCCGCCAGGTGCCCTGCCGGCAGGCAGCGCAGCCGGTCGTTGATGAGGTGCAGGTACTCGATCAGCAGTTCGCGCCGCGGCGGCGCGTCGCCCAGCCAGCTGGCCAGTTCACGCGCCACCGCCGGGTCGACCTGGCGTCCTTTGGGGGCCCGTCGCTTGCGCAGGCGGGCGTCGGCGGGGGTTTGGTCCGGGCGCGCAGCAGGCGCCAAGGGGGCTATGGGCTTGGTCACGCGGCGAAGCGTAGCGCAGCGCCCGCTGCAGGGCCCTGGGGGGCTTCCCGGGATGACAGAGTGTCAACCACCGTCCCAGGGATGGGCCGCGGTGCCCCGCAGCCACCCCCCGGTGATCAGGTGGCCTTGGAGACGCTGATGGTCGGGAACTTGGCCGAGAAGTCCTTGGCCTTGAGCGCGACCTTCACCGCGACCTGGCGTGCCACCGCCTTGTAGATGCCGGCGATCTCGCCATCGGGGTCGGCCACCACCGTGGGCCGGCCGCTGTCGGCCTGCTCGCGGATGGCCATGGTCAGCGGCAGGCCGCCCAGGTAGTCGACCTTGAACTCGGCCGCCATGCGCTTGCCGCCGTCGGCGCCGAAGATGTGCTCAGTGTGGCCGCAGTTGGGGCAGCAGTACACGGCCATGTTCTCGACGATGCCCAGGATGGGCACGCCCACCTTCTCGAACATCGTGAGGCCCTTGCGCGCGTCGAGCAGCGCGATGTCCTGCGGCGTGGTCACGATGATGGCGCCGGTGAGCGGCACGCGCTGGCTCAGCGTGAGCGCGATGTCGCCGGTGCCCGGGGGCATGTCGATCAGCAGGTAGTCCAGCTCGCGCCAGTTGGTCTGGTTGAGCAGCTGGTCCAGCGCCTGCGTGGCCATGGGGCCACGCCAGATCATGGCCTGGTCGGGCTCGAT
Source organism: Rubrivivax sp. (assembly GCA_022842305.1). Taxonomy (GTDB): domain Bacteria; phylum Pseudomonadota; class Gammaproteobacteria; order Burkholderiales; family Burkholderiaceae_C; genus Rubrivivax. Next base: position 6,221 of record JALHPY010000039.1, on the reverse strand, counting down.
CAGGAAGCCGATGCTCATGACCTGCACGCCGTGGTTTTCCATCGGCTCGATGCTCTTGCCGTCGGCGCTTTCGGGCCGGCCGCTGATGCCCATCATCATGGGCTGGCTGGGGCCGTAGATGTCGGCGTCGAGGATGCCCACGCTGGCGCCTTCGGCGGCCAGCGCCAGCGCCAGGTTGACGGTGGTGGTGCTCTTGCCCACGCCGCCCTTGCCCGAGGCCACGGCGATGACGTTCTTCACCCGCGGCAGCAGCTGCACGCCGCGCTGCACCGCGTGCGAGACGATGCGCGTGGCGATCTCGGCGCTGACGTTCTCGACGCCCGGCAGCGTGCGCGCGGCGGCGATCAGCGCCTTGCGCAGCGCCGCATGCTGGCTCTTGCCGGGGTAGCCCAGCTCGACCTGGAAGGCGACGTCGCCGCCCTCGATGCGGATGTTCTTCAGGGCGCGGGTGCTGACGAAGTCCTTGCCCGTGTTCGGATCGACCACGGTCTTGAGGGCTTCGAGCAGGGCGGCTTCGGTGACGGGAGTGGACATGTCGCGGGGTTCCAGGGGGTGGGGCTGCGGTGCGCCGGAGTCTAGCGGCAGCGCCCCGGGCGCGCCGCCGTGGGGGTGTCGGCGCGGGCCACTCCTAGAATCGGTGCATGCCACGCAAGCTCTTCGTCACCACCGCCCTGCCCTACGCCAACGGGCCTTTCCACATCGGCCACATCATGGAGTACATCCAGGCCGACACCTGGGTGCGCCTGCAGCGCATGCTGGGCCATGAGGTGCATTTTGTCTGCGCCGACGACGCCCACGGCGCACCCATCATGATCGCGGCCGAGAAAGCCGGCCTGACGCCGCAGCAGTTCGTGGCCGGCATCGCGGCCGGGCGCAAGCCCTACCTCGACGGCTTCCACATCGCCTTCGACAACTGGCACAGCACCGACGCGCCCGAGAACCACGAACTGGCGCGCGCCATCTACACCGCACTGCGCAAGAACGAGCTGATCGACGTGCGCCAGGTCGAGCAGTTCTTCGACCCGGCCAAGGGCATGTTCCTGCCCGACCGTTTCATCAAGGGCGAATGCCCCAAGTGCGGCGCCAAGGATCAGTACGGCGACAACTGCGAGGTCTGCGGCGCCGTCTATGCGCCCACCGACCTGAAGGACCCGTACTCCGCCCTGTCCGGCGCCAAGCCGGTGTTGCGCAGCAGCGAGCACTACTTCTTCAAGCTGAGCGACCCGCGCTGCGTGGCCTTCCTGGAAGACTGGACGCAGGACGGCCGGCTGCAGCCCGAGGTGGCCAACAAGGTGCGCGAATGGTTCGCGCGCGACGACACCGGCCGCGTGGGCCTGGGTGACTGGGACATCAGCCGCGACGCGCCTTACTTCGGCATCGAGATCCCCGACGCGCCGGGCAAGTACTTCTACGTGTGGCTGGACGCGCCGGTGGGCTACCTGGCCTCGCTCAAGAACCTGCTGGGCAAGCTGGGCATCGATTACGAAGCCTACATGGCCGACCCGGCGCTGGAGCAGGTGCATTTCATCGGCAAGGACATCGTCACCTTCCACACGCTGTTCTGGCCGGCCATGCTGAAGTTCAGCGGGCGCAAGGTGCCCGACCGCGTCTACGTGCACGGCCACCTCACCGTCAGCGGCGAGAAGATGAGCAAGAGCCGCGGCACCGGCATCAGCCCGCTGCGCTATCTGGAGCTGGGCCTGGACGCCGAGTGGCTGCGCTACTACATCGCCGCCAAGCTCAACGCCCGCGTCGAAGACCTGGACTTCAACCCCGAGGACTTCGTCGCCCGCGTCAACGCCGACCTGGTGGGCAAGTACATCAACATCGCCAGCCGCGCCGCGGGTTTCCTGAGCAAGCGCTTCGGCGGCCACCTGTCGGCCGACCTGGGGGTCGAAGGCCGGGTGCTGCTGGACGCGCTGCGCGCCCACGGCGGCGCCGTGCGCGACTTCTACGAAGAGCGCGAGTTCGGCAAGGCGCTGCGCGAGGTGATGCTGCTGGCCGACCGCGTGAACGAGTACGTCGACCGCCACAAGCCCTGGGAGCTGGCGCGGCAGGACGGCATGGAAGCCGCGCTGCACGACGTGTGCAGCGTGTGCATCGAGGCCTTCCGCATCCTCAGCATCTACCTCAAGCCGGTGCTGCCGGCGCTGGCGGCGCGGGTCGAGGCCTTTCTGCAACTGCCGCCCCTGCAATGGGCCGATGCGCAGCGCGCGCTGGGCCACCACCGCATCGGCGAATACAAGCACCTGATGCAGCGCGTCGACCCCAAGCTGATGCAGGCGCTGTTCGAGCCCGCGGTGACCGAGGCCGCACCCGAGGCCGATCTGCCCACGCTGCCGGGCGGCGAGGCCATCGCCGAAGAGATTGCCATCACCGATTTCGCCAAGATCGACCTGCGCATCGCGCGCATCGTCTCGGCCGCGCGCGTGGAAGGCAGCACCAAGCTGCTGCGCCTGCTGCTGGACGCTGGCGAAGCGGCGCCGCGCCAGGTGTTCAGCGGCATCGCCAGCGCCTACACGCCCGAACAGCTGGTGGGCAAGCTCACCGTGCTGGTGGCCAACCTGGCGCCGCGCAAGATGAAGTTCGGCGTCTCGCAGGGCATGGTGCTGGCCGCCAGCCACGCCGACGACAAGGCCGAGCCCGGCATCTACCTGCTCGAGCCCTGGCCGGGGGCCCAGCCCGGGATGCGCGTGCGCTGAGGGCTGCGGGGCCTGCGGGGCGGCTTCAGGCCGTGCTGCCGGCCACCAGTTCGAAGTCGGCCGCGCGCGCCGCTTCCACCCGGTCGCGGCCGGCGGCCTTGGCGCGGTACAGCGCCCGGTCGGCCGCGCTGATGACGGCCTGCACGTCGAGGTCCTGGTCCGCTTCTACCGCTGCCACGCCGATGCTGATGGTCAGGCCCTGACCGCCCATCGGGTTGGCGGCAACGGCCGCGCGCAGCGACTCGGCCAGCGCCAGGCCACCCGGGGTGGCGGCGGTGGCGGGCAGCAGCGCCAGGAACTCCTCGCCCCCCAGGCGGCCCAGCAGGTCCTGACCCCGCAGGCGCGTACGCAGTGTCTTCGCCAGGTGGCGCAGCGCGGCGTCGCCGACCAGGTGGCCGTGCTGGTCGTTGACGCGCTTGAAGTGGTCCACGTCCACCATCATCACCGTCAGCGGCTGGCCACTGCGGTGAACCGCGGCCAGTTGCTGGGCCAGCCCCTGCAGGGTGCTGCGGCGGTTCGGCAGCCCCGTCAGTTCGTCGATCATCGCCAGGCGCTGGTTCCGATGGTCGGCGACCTCCTTGCACATCAGCACATAGCCCAGGGTGGCGAACAGCGTGCTGACCATCACCGTCAGAAAGGTCAGCGTCTGCAACGTGCTGGGTGCTTCGAAGTTGGCGAGCGAGCTGTCGCCCCCCAGCGCCATTGCGGCGCGCAGGCCCAGCACCGGCAGCAATGCCGCCAGCCCGAAGAGCAGAAAGTACTGGCCGCGGCCCGGGGTGGCAGCGCGGCCGCGCAGGATCAGCACCGCCAGCGTCAGGATCTGGACGCCGAAGACCAGCGGCCCGGCCAGCAGGCGGGCCGTCACGTCGCGCATCAGCAGGGAAAAGCACAGCAGGCACACGACCACCGGCAGCCACAACAGCCGGCGATCGGGCTGGCGGCCGTAGAACCGGCACAGCGCCTCGCCGAAGCAGGCAAAGGTGACGGACAGCAGGCCGTTCGGCAACACGATGGTGATGACGTCGTGCGCCACGCCGCGCAAGGCCAGCAGGGAATAGGCCGTCGTGTGCGCGGCCAGCCCGGCGGCCCACAGGAACAGGCCGTCGCGGCGCGCGGGCTCGGCCACCAGGCCCACGGCCAGGGTCAGCGCCGCGCCGATGAGCACGATCGAGACGAAGAGGGTCGGGATATGGATCGTGGCGGCACGCGCAGGAGTGGCACCAGCATGATGCGCCCGGCCTCAGCACCCCGATTGCGTTGGATCAAGCCATACCGGGCACCGTAGCGGCAGTCGGCATTTGCGACAATCCGCCGCCCATGACCGCGCGCCAGCACCTCGCCTCCCAGCTGATGGGGCCGTCCCGTCGGCGGCGCTTCATCGCGCGCTTGCAGCACTGCGGTCCTCCCGTCTCCGGCACGGCCAACCCGACCCACAGCCCCCCGGAGACCCCATGCTGCGTTCCCAGTTCCACCCCTTTCGCCCGCGCCTGCTTGACAGCCTGCAGGGTTACAACCGCCAGCGTTTCCTGGCCGACCTGGGCGCCGGCATCACGGTGGGCATCGTGGCGCTGCCGCTGGCGCTGGCCTTCGGCATCGCCTCGGGCGTCAAGCCCGAGCAGGGGCTGATCACCGCCATCGTCGCCGGCTTCCTGATCTCGGCGCTGGGCGGCTCGCAGGTGCAGATCGGCGGCCCGGCCGGCGCCTTCATCGTCATCATCTACGGCATCATCGACCGCTACGGCTTCACCAACCTGCTGGTTTCCACGGCCGCCGCGGGCGTGCTGATGTTCCTGCTGGGGCTGTTCAAGCTGGGGGTGCTGATCCGCTACATCCCGGTGTCCATCGTCATCGGCTTCACCAACGGCATCGCCGTGCTGATCGCGCTGTCGCAGCTGCGCGACCTGATGGGGCTGGACATCGCCAAGATGCCGGGCGATTTCTTCTCGCAGATCGGCACGCTGGCCGCGCACATCGGCAGCTTCAACGCCTATGCCTTCGGCATCGGCGCCCTGTGCGTCGCAGGGCTGGCGCTGTGGCCGCGGTTGTTTGCCGCGGGCGGCCTCCTACCAGCAGTCTTGCAGGCCCAGCGGCCCTTGCGCCTGCTGGCGCGCCTGCCGGCGCCCATCGTCGTGCTGGTCACGCTCACGCTGCTAGCCGTCTTCCTGAAGCTGCCGGTCGAGACCATCGGCAGCCGCTTCGGCGAGCTGCCGCGCGGCCTGCCCAGCCTGGACCTGCCGCCGCTGAGCTGGGACAGCCTGCGCCAGCTCACCATCCCCATCATCACCATCGCGCTGCTGGGCGCCATCGAGTCGCTGCTGTGCGCGCGCGTGGCCGACAACATGGTCGACTTCAAGCGCCACGATCCCAACCAGGAGCTCATGGCACAGGGCGTGGCCAACATCGTGACGCCCTTCTTCGGCGGCATCCCGGCCACCGGCACCATCGCGCGCACCGTCACCAACGTGCGCGCCGGTGCCGTCAGCCCGGTGGCCGGCATCGTGCACGCTGTCACGCTGCTGGCCATCCTGCTGGCCGCGGCGCCGCTGGCCAGCCACGTGCCGCTGGCGGCGCTGGCGGGCATCCTGATGTTCGTGGCCTGGAACATGTTCGAGGGCCACCAGTTCCTGCGCCTGCGCCACTTCTCGGCCCAGTACCGCACGCTGATGGTGGGCACCTTCGTGCTGACCATCGTCTTCGACCTGACGGTGGCGGTCGAGGTCGGCCTGGTGCTGGCCTGCGTGTTCTTCATCTGGCGCATGAGCACGCTGTTCAGCGTGAAGCCGCACCTCGCGGCCGACCTGCCAGCGGGCGTGCAGGCCTTCGAGCTCTACGGCTCCCTCTTCTTCGGTGCCGTGGGCAAGATCGAAGCCCTGCCCGATCAGCTGCCGCCGGGCACGCGCGCCGTGGTGCTGGACATGCAGCGCCTGGTGTCCATGGACACCTCGGGCCTGGACGCGCTGGAGCAGCTGCACCGCACGCTCAAGCGCCAGGGCACGGCGCTGGTGCTGGCCAATGTCAACGCCCAGCCGCTGTCGCTGATCCAGCGCTCGGGCTTCGAGGCGGTGCTGGGTGCCGAGAACATCGTGCCCAGCGTGGCCGACGCGCTGGCGCCCGAGGCCGACGCCCCGCGCTCGGGCTGATCAGGGCTTGCGCCAGGGCAGCGGCCGATCTGCCAGGGCGGCCAACTGCTTCGTCGCCCGGGCCAGCAGCGCCTCGCGCTGCGCCGCCACATGGCCCAGCGCGAACCAGGCGCCCGGCGCCTGGCCGGCCTGGCGGCGCAGGGCGGCGTCGGCCACCTGCAGGTCGTTCAGCTCGCCCAGCGTGTCCAGCACGGCGGCCAGCAGGGCATGCCAACGCGCGGCGCGGCGCGGCCGCAGCAGCGCGCCCAGGGGCTCCAGCGCGTAGCGCAGGCGCTTCAAACGCTTGCGCAGGCGGTGCCGGGCCTCGGCGTCGGCCTGGGCAAAGGCGCGTGCGTCGCGGCGCACGCGGCGCCACAGCGGCTGCAAGGCCTCGCGCGCG
>JALHPY010000038.1 GCA_022842305.1 Rubrivivax sp. | reverse complement strand
CATCCAGGCGCTCGAGCGCCAGCTGCTGCGCGCGCAGCAGGAAGCCGAGCGCCAGCAGCGCCGTGCAGAGGAAGCGCTGGCGCTGGCCCTGCCCGGCGGCCCGCCGCAGCCTCTGCCGTCGCCGGTCGCGGGAGGCGCGCCCCTGGGTGACCGCGCCATCCTGTGCGTGGGCGGTCGGCCCGGCAGCCTGCCGGTGTACCGGCAGGTGGTCGAGCGTTGCGGCGCCCGCTTCATGCACCACGATGGCGGCGACGAGCAGAACGTGGCCCGGCTGGACGCCACCCTGGCCGCGGCCGACCTGGTGATCTGCCAGGCCGGCTGCGTGAGCCACGACGCCTACTGGCGCGTCAAGGACCATTGCCGGCGCACCGGCAAGCGTTGCGTCTTCGTCGAATCGCCCAGCCGCGCGGCGCTGGAGCGGGCGTTGAGCGAGGTGCAGGACCTGCCCGGTTGACCGCCCGGCGCGTCGGCGGGCCGCGCCGGTGCTAGGCTGTGGCCACCGGCCCCGCCGGCCCCTGCCCACCGCGAAAGGAAGCCTGCCGTGTACAAGACGATCGTGTTGGCCTACGACGGGTCCGAGGCCGGGCAGCGAGCGCTGCTGGACTGCCAGGAGATCGGCCAGTGGAGCCAAGCCCGGCTTCACCTGGTGGCGGTGATGCCCCCACCCATGCCGGCACCGGCGGCCGAGGTCTGGGCCTTCAACCCCGAGACCGACCAGGCCGAACGCGTGCGCTACCAGGCCGTGCTCGACGCCGGTCTCGAAGGCTTGCGCAACAGCGGGCTTGAAGTGCAGGGCCAACTGGTCAGCGGCAACTCCGTCGACGAGATCGTGCGCGTCGCCCAGGCCGAGCGGGCGGACCTCATCGTCGTCGGCCACAAGCACCTGGAAAGCTGGGCTGCACGCTGGTGGCGCGGATCGGTCTCCAAGAGCCTGATCGAGCACGCACCCTGCAGCGTGCTGGTGGTCATCCTGCCCTAGAAGCCGGCAGCGGCAGGCGGCCGGGCGCCTGCCAGCGGTGGGCCAGGCGTTCGGATTCACACCTTTCGTCACGGCGCTCGACCTAGTCTTCCACTCGCGCCGTTGCCGCCCCATCGGGCCCTGGCGGACGCGTTGGGAGACCCGTCATGCATCTCGAGTCATACGCTGCCGCCGTCGTGGAGCGTGCGCAACCGCGCGCCGCCTTGGGCCTCACGACTGCCGCAACTTCAGCCAGCGCGCCCCTGCTGGCGCGCATGCTCGACGCCGTGGATTACGGCATCCTGCTGGTGTGCGACGGCGACGGGGTGGCGTTTGCCAACCGCTGCGCGCGCGCCGAACTGCAGCAGGGGCATCCACTGCAGCTGTCGGGGCAGCGCCTCACGGCGCGCCATCCGCATGACGCCGTGCCGTTGCGCGAAGCCCTGGAAGGGGCGCAGTGCCGGGGGCTGCAGCGGCTGCTGACGCTGGGTACGCACCTGAAGCAGTCGACCGGCGTTGCCGTGCTGCCCCACGAAGCGGCATCGGGCGCGGGGCCGGCGCACGCCATCGTCATGCTGGGCAAGCGCGCGGTCTGCGGCGAGCTCAGCGCCGAGGCCTTCGCGCGCCACCACGGCCTGACGCCGGCCGAGCTGCGCGTGCTCAAGCAGCTGTGCGCGGGGCAGCAGGCGGCAGAGATCGCCCGGCTCCAGGGCGTCGCGCTGACCACCGTGCGCACGCAGATCTGCAGCATCCGCGAGAAGACCGGCGCGGCCAACATCGGCGACCTGGTCCGCTCGGTGGCCCGGCTGCCGCCGCTGATGGGCCGGCAGCTGATGGCGACCGGCCCCGAAGAGCCGGCGATTCCCGTAGCATCACCGGCGCGCGGCATAGCGCGGCAACTGCACGGAACGTCATGCCCAGGGCCTCGACCTCCGAGAGACAGCCACCTGATCTTGCAGACGTTCACATGAGCGACTCCCTGCGCAGGCTGGCTGCGCGGGGCCAGGCGGCGCTGTACCGCAAGGGGCGCCGGCTCATCCAGGAAGGCGCGCGCGGCGACACGCTGTTCATCATCCTCAGCGGCCGGCTGCGCGCCTACTCGGTGAACGACGACGACACCCACCGGGTCACCTATGGCGACTACCTGCCGGGCGAGTTTCTCGGCGAAATGAGCCTCGACGGCGGCCTGCGTTCGGCCAACGTGGAAGCGGTGTCCGCCAGCTGGTGCGCCGCGGTCGCGCGGCCGACGCTGGAGCGCCACATCGCCGAAGAGCCGGCCTTCGCCTTCGAGCTGCTGGCCAAGGTGATCCGGCGCGCGCGCATGGCCACGCTGAGCCTGCGCACCATCGCCTTCAACGACGTCTACGGCCGTGTCGTCTGGCTGCTCAACGCGCGCGCCGTGGCCCGGCCCGACGGCCTGCGCGAAGTCGGCCCGCTGTCGCAGAAAGAAATCGCCGAGTGGCTGGCCTGCAACCGTTCGATGGTCAGCCGGGTGCTCACGGCGCTGGAGCGCGGCGGCTATGTGTCGCTGGAGGGCGGGCGGGTGGTGCTGCGCAAGCCGCTGCCGGCGCGCTTTTGAAGCCGCAGACACCATAATGCGTCGCATGCGCGCGATGTCCCCCCACTCGGCGGCTCTTCTCGGTCAGCGTTGGCGCAAGCCATCAGCCTGACCCCTCCTATGCGCCCTCAGCGGGCGCCTGAAGTCCCCCCCAGCATGTCGCGCCGGCATCGCCAGCGACAGAAAAAGCGGGTACCGAACGTGGATGTCCAACGAGACATCCAATGAAATCAATAGGATAGAGCGCACATGCTGCTGATGATCGACAACTACGACAGCTTCACCTACAACCTGGTGCAGTACTTCGGCGAGCTGGGCGAAGAGGTGCGGGTGTTCCGCAACGACGAGATCACGCTCGAGGGCATCGCGGCGCTCAAGCCGGCGCGGCTGGTGCTGTCGCCCGGGCCCTGCTCTCCGGCCGAGGCCGGCATCTGCATAGCGGCCATCCGCCACTTCGTCGGCAAGCTGCCGCTTCTGGGCGTGTGCCTGGGGCACCAGGCCATCGGCGCGGCGCTGGGCGGGCAGGTGGTGCGGGCGCAGGTGCAGATGCACGGCAAGGCCAGCGAGATCAGCACCGACGGCCGCGGCGTCTACCAGGGGCTGCCCGAGCGCTTCTCGGTCATCCGCTACCACTCGCTGGCGATCGCGCGCGATTCGCTGCCGGCCTGCCTGGAAGTCACCTCTACCGCCGAGGACGGCGAGATCATGGGCGTGCGCCACCGCGAACTGGCCGCCAGCGCCACGCCGCTGGAAGGCGTGCAGTTCCACCCCGAATCCATCCTCAGCGAGCACGGCCACGCCATGCTGCGCAACTTCCTGCGCATGGGCGGCGCCCCAGCATGATCGACCTGCGCAGCGACACCGTCACCCGGCCCACTGCGGCCATGCGCGCCGCCATGGCCGCGGCCGAGGTGGGGGACGATGTCTTCGGCGACGACCCCACGGTCAACGCGCTGCAGGCGCGGGTGGCGGCGCTGCTGGACAAGCCGGCGGCGCTGTTCATGCCCAGCGGCACGCAAAGCAACCTGTGCGCGCTGATGGCCCATTGCCAGCGCGGCGACGAATTCCTGGTCGGCCAGATGGCCCACACCTACCGCTGGGAAGGCGGCGGCGCCGCGGTGCTGGGCAGCATCCAGCCGCAGCCGCTGCCGCAGGGCGCCGACGGCTGCATCGCGCTGGCCGAGATCGAAGCCGCCATCAAGCCCGACGACCCGCACTTCGCGCGCACCCGGCTGCTGGCGCTGGAAAACACCTGGGGCGGCCAGGTGCTGCCGCTGGACTACCTGGACGCGGCCACGGCCCTGGCCCGGCGCCACGGTCTGGCCACGCACCTGGACGGCGCGCGCCTGTTCAACGCCGCCCTGGCCACGGGCCAGAGCGTGGCGCGCATCGCGCGCGGCTTCGACAGCGTCTCGGTGTGTTTCAGCAAGGGCCTGGGCGCGCCGGCCGGCTCGGCGCTGGCGGGGCCGGCCGACTTCATCGCCCGCGCCCACCGCATCCGCAAGATGCTGGGCGGCGGCCTGCGCCAGGCCGGCGTGCTGGCCGCGGCCGCGCTGCACGCGCTGGACCACCACGTAGCACGCCTGGCGCAAGACCACGCCCATGCGCACCGCCTGGCCGGAGGCCTGGCCGGCCTGCCCGGCGTGAGCGTGTCGCCACCGCAGACCAACATCGTCTTCGTCGACCTGGACCCGGCGCGCGCCGCCGGCGTGGTCGATCGTCTGCAGGCGGCCGGCCTGCTGTGCACCGGCGGCCAGCGCCTGCGCCTGGTGACGCACCTCGACCTGGGGCCGGAAGACATCGAACAAGCCTTGCGCATCCTGCGCGCGACTCTCTAGAAGGATTCCCCATGTCCATCACCAACACCGAAGCGCTGGTGCGCTGCATCGAGCACCGCGAGATCTTCCACGACGAGATGCTGGCGCTGATGCGCCGCATCATGAGCGGCGAGATGTCGCCGGTGATGATCGCCGCGCTGTCCATGGGCCTGCGCGTCAAGAAAGAGACCGTGGGCGAGATCGCCGCCGCGGCCCAGGTGATGCGCGAGTTCGCCACGCCGGTGGCCGTGGCCGACCGCACGCACCTGGTGGACATCGTCGGCACCGGCGGCGACGGCGCGCAGAGCTTCAACATCTCCACCGCCAGCACCTTCGTCGCCGCGGCGGCGGGCGCGCGCGTGGCCAAGCACGCCGGGCGCGCGGTCTCGTCCACCAGCGGCTCGGCCGACGTGATGGAAGCGCTGGGCGCCTGCATCAACCTCAGCCCCGAGCAGGTGGCGCTCTGCCTGCAAGAGACGGGCATCGCCTACATGTTTGCGCCCAACCACCACGCCGCCATGCGCCACGCCGCGCCGGTGCGCAAGGAACTGGGCGTGCGCACCCTCTTCAACATCCTGGGCCCGCTCACCAACCCGGCGGGCGCGCCCAACCAGCTGCTGGGCGTGTTCCACCCCGACCTGGTGGGCATCCTGGTGCGCGTGCTGCAGCGCCTGGGCAGCGAGCACGTGATGGTGGTGTATGGCATGAACGGCATGGACGAGTTGTCGCTGTCGGGCGAATCGGCGGTGGGCGAGTTGCTGGGCGGCGAGGTGCGCGAATACGTGGTGCACCCCAGCGACTTCGGCCTGCCGGTGTATGACGCGCGCGTGCTGCGCGTGGCCAACAAGGACGAGTCGGTGCAGTGCATCCAGCGCGCACTGGCCAACGAAGACGGACCGATCCGCGACGTGGTGCTGCTCAACGCCGGCGCCGCGCTCTACTGCGCCGGCGTGGCCGCTTCGGTGGCCGAGGGCGTGAAGCGCGCGCGCGAGGCCGTGGCCTCGGGCAAGGCCATGGCCAAGCTGAGCCAGTTCGTCAGCGTCACCAACCGGTTGAAGCCCGCGTGAGCGACATCCTGCAGCGCATCGTCGAGGTCAAGCGCGAAGAGCTGGCCGCCGGCCGCCAGCGGCGCAGCCTGGCCAGCTGGCGCGAAGAGGCCGAAGCACCCGAGAGGCGGCGCGAGCTGCGCGGCTTCGAGGCCGCGCTGCGCGCCAAGGTGGCGGCGGGCCGCCCCGCGGTGATTGCCGAGGTCAAGAAGGCCAGCCCCAGCAAGGGCGTGCTGCGCGAGCATTTCGTGCCGGCAGAGATCGCCGCCAGCTATGAGCGCCACGGCGCCGCGGCTTTGAGCGTGCTCACCGACGAGCGTTTCTTCCAGGGCGCGGCCGCCTACCTGCAGCAGGCGCGCGCAGCCTGTGCGCTGCCGGTGCTGCGCAAGGATTTCATGATCGACGAGTACCAGGTGTTCGAGGCGCGCGCGCTGGGCGCCGACTGCATCCTGCTCATCGCCGCCTGCCTGAGCGACGCGCAGATGGCCGATCTCGAGGCCTGCGCCGCGGTGCTGGGCTTGGCGGTGCTGGTGGAGGTGCACGACGCGGCCGAACTCGAACGCGCGCTGCGCCTGAAGACGCCGCTGCTGGGCATCAACAACCGCAACCTCAAGACCTTCGAGGTGACGCTGGGCACCACGCTGGGCCTTCTGCCGCGTCTGCCGCCCGACCGGCTGCTGGTCACCGAATCGGGCGTGCTGGCGCGCGCCGACGTGCAGCGCCTGCGCGACGCCGGCGTGCCGGCGTTCCTGGTGGGCGAGGCCTTCATGCGTGCCCCCGACCCCGGCGAGGCCCTGGCCGCGCTGTTCGAGTGAACCGCCTCACCACGCCGCTGGCGCGGCATCTGGACGCCCCGACCCTGGGTGACTGGGCGCCGCTGCTGCAGGCCTGGGCCGCCAGTGCCGAGGGGCGCGCACTGATCGAGGCCGTGGACGCCCGCGTCGCCGCCTGCGCGGTGGTGTATCCGGGGCGGGTGTTCCGGGCGCTGGAACTCACGCCGCTGGCCGCCACGCGCGTGGTCATCCTGGGCCAGGACCCCTACCACGGCCCGGGTCAGGCCGAGGGGCTGGCCTTTTCGGTGCCCGCCGGTCAGCAGGTGCCGCCCAGCCTGCGCAACATCTTCAAGGAACTGCAGCGTGACCTCGGTCTGGCGCCGCCGGCCAGCGGTTCGCTGGCCGCCTGGGCGGCACGCGGGGTGCTGCTGCTGAACCGTTCGCTCAGCGTCGAGAGCGACCGCCCCGGCAGCCACGCCAAGCTGGGTTGGCATGCGCTCACTGACCTGATATGCGACGCCCTGGCGCGCGATGCCCGGCCCAAGGTCTTCATGCTGTGGGGCGCGCACGCGCAGACCCTGGCGCCACGCGTGGCTGTTGCGCCACACCGGGTGCTGCAGTGCAACCACCCCTCGCCACTGTCGGCGCTGCGGCCCCCCGTGCCCTTCATGGGATGCGGCCACTTCGGTCAGGCGACCCGTTATCTGGCCGACGCCGGGCGCGGCGAGCTGGACTGGGCGCTGGCCTGATTCCTCAGCCGTGTTATACTCACAGGCTCTCCGGAGGGGTGCCCGAGTGGCTAAAGGGGGCAGACTGTAAATCTGTTGGCTTACGCCTACGCTGGTTCGAATCCAGCCTCCTCCACCAGAGAGACCAGAGAGATACCAAAGAGATCGCTCAATCGGCATCGACAGGTGGGCCAGACAAGTCGTCGCGCGGGAGTAGTTCAATGGCAGAACCTTAGCCTTCCAAGCTAATGACACGGGTTCGATTCCCGTCTCCCGCTCCAGGCCCAAGGTTCTTTGTTTCAGCAGCGTCGTTACGGGTTTGTCGATCCGGCCGTACAGGTCGCCAGCCCCGTACCGATGCCCATGTGGCTCAGTGGTAGAGCACCCCCTTGGTAAGGGGGAGGTCGCGCGTTCGATCCGCGCCATGGGCACCACGTCCTTGCAGGTTTGTAGGATCTCGGTTCCAAGCATCTCGTTTAAGCCAGGAGCGCTCAAGATGGCAAAAGGTAAGTTCGAACGCACCAAGCCGCACGTCAACGTGGGCACGATCGGTCACGTGGACCATGGCAAGACGACGCTGACGGCAGCGCTGACGTCGGTGCTGGCGGCCAAGTTCGGTGGCGAGGTCAAGGCCTACGACCAGATCGACGCGGCCCCCGAAGAAAAGGCCCGCGGCATCACCATCAACACCGCGCACGTCGAGTACCAGACCTCCAAGCGCCACTACGCGCACGTCGACTGCCCGGGGCACGCCGACTACATCAAGAACATGATCACCGGTGCGGCGCAGATGGACGGCGCCATCCTGGTGTGCAGCGCCGCCGACGGCCCGATGCCGCAGACGCGCGAGCACATCCTGCTGGCGCGCCAGGTGGGCGTGCCCTACATCATCGTGTTCCTGAACAAGTGCGACATGGTCGACGACGCCGAGCTGCTCGAGCTGGTCGAGATGGAAGTGCGCGAGCTGCTGGACAAGTACGAATTCCCCGGCGACGCCACCCCCATCGTCCACGGCAGCGCCAAGCTGGCCATGGAAGGCGACAAGGGCCCGCTGGGCGAGCAGGCCATCATGAAGCTGGCCGACGCGCTGGACAGCTACATCCCCAACCCCGAGCGCGCCATCGACGGCGCCTTCCTGATGCCGGTGGAAGACGTGTTCTCCATCTCCGGCCGCGGCACGGTGGTGACGGGCCGCGTCGAGCGCGGCGTGATCAAGGTCGGCGAGGAAATCGAGATCGTCGGCATTCGCGCCACGCAAAAGACCATCTGCACCGGCGTCGAGATGTTCCGCAAGCTGCTCGACCAGGGCCAGGCGGGCGACAACGTGGGCATCCTGCTGCGCGGCACCAAGCGCGAGGACGTCGAGCGCGGCCAGGTGCTGTGCAAGCCCAACAGCGTCAAGCCGCACACCCACTTCACGGCCGAGATCTACGTGCTGAGCAAGGAAGAAGGCGGCCGCCACACGCCGTTCTTCAACAACTACCGGCCGCAGTTCTACTTCCGCACGACGGATGTGACCGGTGCGGTCGAGCTGCCCAAAGACAAGGAGATGGTGATGCCCGGCGACAACGTCAGCATCACGGTCAAGCTGATCGCTCCCATCGCCATGGAAGAAGGCCTGCGCTTCGCCATCCGCGAGGGCGGCCGCACCGTCGGCGCCGGCGTCGTGGCCAAGATCATCGAGTAAGGAACGAACCGAACGCCAAGTTGTCGTACGGCTCAGCCTGCGTCGCGAGCGATGACAGTCCGGCCCGAACCGCGCACAGCCGTACCCCTGTACGGCGAGCACGTGAGGACCGGAATGTCGAGCGCAGCAGCAGGATGAGGCGAACGGAAGGGGTATAGCTCAATTGGCAGAGCGTCGGTCTCCAAAACCGAAGGTTGGGGGTTCGATTCCCTCTGCCCCTGCCACCCGGTAACCCGGTTGGCCCTTGAATAGCCAGCCCGCAGGGCCTGAAAAGGCTTGCGGGCTTTGCTGCTGATTGGCAGCGACGAGAACCAAGTTCATGTCCACCACCCAAGAACCCTCCGTCGAAACCGTCTCCACGGGCGCCGACAAGGCCAAGCTGGCCGGCGCAGCGGTGCTGCTGCTGGCTTCGATCGTCGCCTTCTACTACCTGGGCAAACAGGATCTGTGGGTGCGCGTGCTTGCCCTGCTGGCGCTGCTGAGTGCCGCGGTCGCGCTGTTCTTCACCTCCGAGTCCGGCAAGCAGCTCATAGGCTTCGGCCGCGACTCGGTGCGCGAAGTCAAGAAGGTCGTCTGGCCCACGCGCAAAGAGGCGATCCAGATGACCGGCTATGTCTTTGCCTTCGTCTTCGTCATGGCCCTGTACATGTGGCTGACCGACAAGACGCTCGAGTGGATCCTTTACGACCTGATCCTGGGCTGGACCCACTGAAGGACCTTCGATGACCCAACAACTTGATTCACCGGCGGCCAGCGCTGCCCCGTCGACCAAGCGCTGGTACATCGTGCACGCCTACTCCGGCATGGAAAAGGCCGTAGAGCGCAACCTGCGCGAGCGCATCGACCGCGCCGGCATGCAAGAAAAGTTTGGCCGCATCCTGGTGCCCACCGAAGAGGTGGTCGAGCTCAAGAACGGCAAGAAGAGCGTCACCGAACGCCGCATCTACCCCGGCTACGTGCTGGTCGAGATGGAGATGGCCGACGACACCTGGCATCTGGTCAAGCACACCAGCAAGGTCACTGGGTTCATCGGCGGCGCGCGCAATCGCCCGGCACCGATCTCCGAAGCCGAGGTAGACAAGATCGTCAACCAGATGAAGGAAGGCGTGGACAAGCCGCGGCCCAAGGTCGAATGGACCGTGGGCGAGTTCGTGCGTGTCAAGGAAGGCCCCTTCACCGACTTCAACGGTGCCGTCGAAGACGTCAACTACGAGAAGAGCAAGGTCAAGGTCTCGGTCACGATCTTCGGCCGCGCCACCGGCGTCGAGCTCGACTTCGCGCAGGTCGAGAAGATCTGATTTCCTTCGGCGCGCTGCCGCAGCCCCGGCGCGCCGCTTCAACCCAGGGCTGTTGCACGAGGAGCTGGTCCGTGGCGCAAGCCCGGCAGCGTTCGAACTCGAAATAGGAGCCATCCATGGCA
This sequence comes from Rubrivivax sp., assembly GCA_022842305.1. Classification (GTDB taxonomy): domain Bacteria; phylum Pseudomonadota; class Gammaproteobacteria; order Burkholderiales; family Burkholderiaceae_C; genus Rubrivivax. The sequence goes on along the minus strand of JALHPY010000038.1, from coordinate 20,526 downwards.
AAGAAGATCGTCGGCTTCATCAAGCTGCAAGTACCGGCCGGCAAGGCCAATCCGTCGCCGCCCATCGGTCCGGCACTGGGCCAGCGCGGCCTGAACATCATGGAGTTCTGCAAGGCGTTCAACGCCCAGACGCAGCAGGGCTTCGAGATCGGGATGAAGCTGCCGGTGGTGATCACGGCCTTCGCCGACAAGAGCTTCACATTCATCATCAAGTCGCCGCCCGCGACCGCGCTGCTGAAGAAGGCCGCCAAGATCGAGAAGGGCTCCGGCAAGGCGCACCTGGACAAGGTGGGCAAGGTCACGCGCACGCAACTCGAAGAAATCGCCAAGATCAAGATGAAGGACCTGAACGCCGCCGATCTGGACGGTGCGGTCAAGATCATCGCGGGCTCGGCCCGTTCCATCGGCTTGATCGTCGAAGGAGTCTGAACATGACCAAGCTGACCAAGAAGACCAAGGCCCAGCAAGGCAAGGTCGACAGCAACAAGCTGTACCCGCTGGCCGACGCGCTGAGCATCGTCAAGCAGTGCGCCACCGCCAAGTTCGATGAATCCATCGACGTGGCCGTGCAACTGGGCATCGACGCCAAGAAGTCCGACCAGGTGGTGCGCGGCGCCGTCGTCATGCCCGCGGGCACCGGCAAGACCAAGCGCGTGGCGGTGTTTGCCCAGGGTGCCAAAGCCGAGGAGGCACGCGCCGCCGGCGCCGACATCGTCGGCATGGAAGACCTGGCCGCCGAGATCAAGGCTGGCAAGATGGACTTCGACGTCGTCATCGCCAGCCCCGACACCATGCGCGTGGTCGGCACGCTGGGCCAGATCCTGGGCCCGCGCGGCCTGATGCCCAACCCGAAGGTCGGCACCGTGACGCCCGACGTGGCGCAGGCCGTGCGCAATGCCAAGGCCGGCCAGGTGCAGTTCCGCGTCGACAAGGCCGGCATCATCCACGGCACCATCGGCCGCCGTTCCTTCGAGGACGGCAAGCTGGTCGAGAACCTGCGCGCCCTGATCGAAGCCCTGAACAAGTCCAAGCCGGCCACCAGCAAGGGTGTGTACCTGCGCAAGGTGGCGGTGTCGTCGACCATGGGCGTGGGCGTGCGCGTCGACACCCAATCGATCGCGGCGCAGGTCGCGGCCTGATTTCCTGATTTTGGGCGGCGCGCGAGTCTGGCGCGCAGCCCCTTGAGTTTGGTGGGCTGGCGGCCGCAAGGCTGCCAGGTCATCCAAGACCGCTGGTGAGGTGCAGGCGATGCAAGCACCTCTTAATCGCGAGACGGGCCACAAGGCCCCGATCGAAGCCAGCGCAGATGGCGGTCCCGCTGTGACGAGGAATGCATTTGGATTCTTTCGAACAGATGGCTGCTGAATCCGGTGTGCCGGCCGGGCCGCAAGGCCCCAAGGCATGTATCGCAACTATTGCGTGAGGAGCAGACCACTTGAGTCTCAATCGCAACGAGAAGGCAGCCGTGGTCACGGATGTGTCGGCGCAGGCCGCACGTTCGCAGACGCTGGCGCTGGCCGAGTACCGTGGCCTCACCGTGGAAAACCTGAACAAGCTGCGCGTCGATGCGCGAGCCAAGGGCGTGTACCTTCATGTACTGAAGAACACGCTGGCTCGTCGCGCCGTTGCCGGAACAAAGTTCGAGGTGGCCCAGGGTGCCATGGTCGGCCCGCTGATCTACGGCTTTTCCGAGGATGCCGTGGCCGCGGCGAAGGTCCTGTCCGACTTCGCCAAGACCAACGACAAGCTGATCATCAAGGGCGGCGCATACGCCGGCCGGGCGCTGGATGCCAACGGGGTCAAGGCCCTGGCAGCCATCCCCAGCCGCGAAGTGCTGATCTCGCAGATCGCCGGCCTGCTGAAGTCGCCGATCCAGCGCCTGGCAGCGGTGGTGGCTGCATTGGCCGAGAAAAAGGGTGGTGGCGCCAGCGCCGAAGCCCCGGCCGAAGCGCCCGCAGCAGCCTGACGGCAGCACAGCATCCCAATCCAATTGAACTGAAACGATTTCGAGGAATCCCAAATGGCATTCGATAAAGACGCATTCCTGAGCGCGATGGACAGCATGTCCGTCATGGAACTCAACGACCTGGTCAAGGCCATCGAAGAGAAGTTCGGCGTGTCCGCGGCCTCGATGGCCGCCCCGGCCGCCGGTGGTGGTGGCGCCGCCGCTGCGGTGGTGGAAGAGAAGACCGAGTTCACCGTGATGCTGCTGGAAGCCGGCGCCAACAAGGTGCAGGTCATCAAGGCCGTGCGCGAACTGACGGGCCTGGGCCTGAAGGAAGCCAAGGACCTGGTGGACGGCGCGCCGAAGCCCGTCAAGGAAGCCATCCCCAAGGCCGATGCCGATGCCGCGCTGAAGAAGCTGGTTGACGCCGGCGCCAAGGCAGAGATCAAGTAAGACAGTCGCTCCCCGGTGCGCTACGGCGCCCCAGGGAGCACCTGCAAGCGCGGCGTGCCGGGCTTGCAAGTGTTCTCTGATCCGACTGCAGAGAACGGGTTTGGTCGGACTCCGGTGCAATGCCGGGGTTGTCCGCCAGCGGCAGGTAGTGGCCTGCCACCAAGCCTCAGATGCAACTTCTGAGATGCCAGTCGCCGACGAGCGTCCGCCATGGCCCGGTGGACGCTCTCGACACGGAGAGTTCAATGGCGCAAGCAACCCCCTACACCTACACCGAGCGCAAGCGGATCCGCAAGAGCTTCGGCAAGCGTGAGAGTGTTCTCAAGGTCCCTTACCTGCTCACCATGCAGCGTGAGAGCTACGTTGCCTTCCTGCAGAAGGACGTGGCACCGCTGCGGCGCAAGCCCGAGGGGCTGCAGGCAGCCTTTCTGTCCGCGTTCCCGATCACGTCGCACAACGGCTTCGTGGAGATGAAGTTCACGGAATACAACATCGCCAAGCCGGCGTTCGATGTCCGTGAGTGTCAGCAGCGCGGCCTGACCTTTGCCGCCGCCGTGCGCGCCAAGCTGCAGATGATCATCTACGACCGCGAGTCGCACCCCGCCAAGCAGGTGAAGGAGATCAAGGAGCAAGAGGTCTACATGGGCGAGGTGCCCCTGATGACCGACTACGGCTCGTTCATCGTCAACGGCACCGAACGCGTGATCGTGTCCCAGCTGCACCGCAGCCCCGGCGTGTTCTTCGAGCACGACAAGGGCAAGACGCACAGCTCGGGCAAGCTGCTGTTCAGCGCGCGCATCATCCCCTACCGCGGCTCCTGGCTGGACTTCGAGTTCGACCCCAAGGACATCCTGTATTTCCGCGTCGACCGTCGTCGCAAGATGCCGGTGACGATCCTGCTCAAGGCCATCGGCCTGAACCCCCAGCAGATCCTGTCGCACTTCTTCGTCTTCGACCACTTCCGCCTGATGGATGCGGGTGCGCAGATGGAGTTCGTGCCCGAGCGCCTGAAGGGCGAAGTGGCGCGTTTCGACCTCACCGACAAGGCGGGCAACGTCGTCGTCGAGAAGGACAAGCGCATCACCGCGCGCCATGTGCGCCAGCTCGAGACCGCTGGCACCGGCTTCGTCAGCGTGCCCGAAGACTTCCTGGTCGGCCGCGTGCTCGCGGTCAATATGGTCGATGCCGACACCGGTGAGATCGTCGCCAAGGCCAACGACGAGCTGACCGAGGCCGTGCTCAAGAAGCTGCGCGCCGCCGGCATCAAGGAAATCCACTGCCTGTTCACGAACGAGCTGAACCAGGGCGCCTACATCAGCCAGACCCTGGCCAGCGACGAGACCGCCGACCAGCTGGCCGCGCGCGTGGCCATCTACCGCATGATGCGCCCCGGCGAGCCGCCGACCGAAGACGCCGTCGAAGCGCTGTTCCACCGCCTGTTCTACAGCGAGGACACCTACGACCTGAGCCGCGTTGGCCGCATGAAGTTCAACGCCCGCGTCGGGCGTGACGTGCCCGAAGGCAAGATGACGCTGTCCAACGAGGACATCCTGGACGTCGTCAAGATCCTGGTCGACCTGCGCAACGGCAACGGCGACGTCGACGACATCGACCACCTGGGCAACCGGCGTGTGCGTTGCGTGGGCGAGCTGGCCGAGAACCAGTACCGCAGTGGTTTGGCGCGTATCGAGAAGGCAGTCAAGGAACGTCTGGGCCAGGCCGAGACCGAGGCGCTGATGCCGCACGACCTGATCAACTCCAAGCCGATCTCCGCGGCGCTGAAGGAGTTCTTCGGGGCGAGCCAGCTCAGCCAGTTCATGGACCAGACCAACCCGCTGAGCGAGATCACGCACAAGCGGCGCGTCTCGGCCCTGGGCCCGGGCGGCCTGACGCGCGAGCGCGCCGGCTTCGAGGTGCGCGACGTGCACCCCACCCACTACGGCCGCGTGTGCCCGATCGAGACGCCTGAAGGCCCGAACATCGGCCTGATCAACTCGCTGTCGCTGTTTGCGCAGCTCAACGAGTACGGCTTCCTGGAGACTCCGTACAGGCGAGTGAGCGACGGCAAGGTGACGATGGAGATCGACTACCTGTCGGCCATCGAGGAAGGCAAGTACGTCATCGCCCAGGCCAACGCCGGCCTGGACAAGGACGGCAAGCTGATCGACGAGCTCGTCAGTGCCCGTGAAAAGGGCGAGTCGGTGCTGCTCAGCCCCGAGCGCGTGCAGTACATGGACGTGGCGCCGGCGCAGATCGTGTCGGTGGCGGCGTCCCTGGTGCCCTTCCTGGAGCACGACGACGCCAACCGCGCGCTGATGGGCGCCAACATGCAGCGCCAGGCCGTGCCCGTGCTGCGCCCCGAAAAGGCCCTGGTCGGCACCGGCGTCGAGCGCGTGGCCGCGGTCGACTCGGGCACCGTGGTCACCGCGCGCCGCGGTGGCGTGGTGGACTACGTCGACACCAACCGCATCGTCATCCGCGTCAACGACTCGGAAACGGTGGCCGGCGAGGTGGGCGTGGACATCTACAACCTCATCAAGTACCAGCGTTCCAACCAGAACACCAACATCCACCAGCGGCCCATCGTCAAGCGCGGTGACCAGGTCGCCGCGCTGGACGTGGTGGCCGACGGCGCCAGCACTGACCTGGGCGAACTCGCCCTGGGCCAGAACATGCTGGTGGCCTTCATGCCCTGGAACGGCTACAACTTCGAGGACTCCATCCTCATCAGCGAACGCGTCGTCGCCGAAGACCGCTACACCTCGATCCACATCGAGGAACTGGTGGTCATGGCGCGTGACACCAAGCTGGGCAGCGAAGAAATCACCCGCGACATCCCCAACCTGAGCGAGCAGCAACTGGCCCGCCTGGACGAGAGCGGCATCGTCTACATCGGCGCCGAGGTCAACCCCGGCGACGTGCTGGTGGGCAAGGTCACGCCCAAGGGCGAAACCACGCTGACGCCTGAAGAAAAGCTGCTGCGCGCGATCTTCGGCGAGAAGGCGTCCGACGTGAAGGACACCAGCCTGCGCGTCGACCAGGGCACCAACGGCACGGTCATCGACGTGCAGGTCTTCACCCGTGAAGGCATCGTGCGCGACAAGCGGGCCCAGCAGATCATCGACGACGAGCTCAAGCGCTTCCGTCTGGACCTGAACGACCAGCTGCGCATTGTCGAGGCCGACGCCTTCGACCGTATCGAGAAGCTGCTGATCGGCAGAACAGCCAACGGTGGCCCGCAGCGCATCACCAAGGGCACGGTGATCACCAAGGACTACCTGACCAGCGTCGAGAAGTACCACTGGTTCGACATCCGCCCGTCCGAGGACGAGGTGGCCAACCAGCTGGAAAGCATCAAGAACGCCAACGAGCAGACGCGCCACAGCTTCGACCTGGCCTTCGAAGAAAAGCGCAAGAAGCTGACGCAGGGCGACGAGCTGCCCGCGGGCGTGCTCAAGATGGTGAAGGTCTACCTGGCCGTCAAGCGCCGCCTGCAACCGGGCGACAAGATGGCCGGCCGACACGGCAACAAGGGCGTGGTCTCCAAGATCACCGCGGTCGAGGACATGCCGTACATGGCCGACGGCACGCCTTGCGACATCGTGCTCAACCCGCTGGGCGTGCCTTCGCGGATGAACGTGGGTCAGGTGCTCGAGGTGCACCTGGGCTGGGCTGGCAAGGGCATCGGCCAGCGCATCGGCAACATGCTGCAGGAGCAGTCACGCGTGGCCGAGCTGCGCAAGTTCTTCGACGAGCTCTACAACAAGAGCGACGGCAAGGGCGAACGCATCGAGGAGCTGAGCGACGACCAGGTCATCGAGATGGCGCAGAACCTGCAGCACGGTGTGCCCTTCGCGACCCCCGTCTTCGACGGCGCGGCCGAGGAAGACGTGCGCGCGATGTTGAAGCTGGCCTATCCGGACGACATCGCCGCCAAGAAGGGCCTGACCGCCACGCGCACCCAGGCCATCCTGAGCGACGGCCGCACCGGCGAACCCTTCGAGCGTCCGGTCACCGTGGGCTACATGCACGTGCTCAAGCTGCACCACCTGGTGGACGACAAGATGCACGCGCGCTCCACCGGCCCGTACAGCCTGGTGACGCAGCAGCCGCTGGGCGGCAAGGCTCAGTTCGGCGGCCAGCGCTTCGGCGAGATGGAAGTCTGGGCGCTGGAAGCCTACGGCGCTTCGTACATCCTGCAGGAGATGCTCACCGTCAAGTCCGACGACGTGAACGGCCGCACCAAGGTGTACGAGTCCATCGTCAAGGGCGAGCACGCCATCGAAGCCGGCATGCCGGAATCCTTCAATGTCCTGGTCAAGGAGATTCGTTCCCTTGGCATCGACATTGAACTCGAACGCAATTAAGGAGCCGACGCATGAAGGGACTACTCGACCTATTCAAGCAGTTCACCCCCGATGAGCATTTCGATGCCATCAAGATCGGACTGGCCAGCCCGGAGAAGATCCGCAGCTGGTCGTTCGGTGAGGTGAAGAAGCCCGAGACCATCAACTACCGCACCTTCAAGCCCGAACGCGACGGCCTGTTCTGCGCCAAGATCTTCGGCCCGATCAAGGACTACGAGTGCCTGTGCGGCAAGTACAAGCGCCTGAAGCACCGTGGCGTGATCTGCGAGAAGTGCGGCGTCGAGGTCACGCAGACCAAGGTGCGGCGCGAGCGCATGGGTCACATCGACCTGGCCGCGCCCTGCGCGCACATCTGGTTCCTGAAGAGCCTGCCTTCGCGCCTGGGCCTGGTGCTGGACATGACGCTGCGCGACATCGAGCGCGTGCTGTACTTCGAAGCGTATGTCGTGGTCGACCCCGGCATGACCCCGCTCAAGAAGTACTCGATCATGAGCGAGGACGACTGGGAGGCCAAGCACACCGAGTACGGTGACGAGTTCGTCGCGCTGATGGGCGCCGAAGGCATCCGCAAGCTGCTGGAAGAGCTGGACCTGGACGTCGAGATCGACAAGATCCGCAACGACCTGACCGGCTCCGAGCTCAAGATCAAGAAGAACAGCAAGCGCCTGAAGGTGATGGAAGCCTTCAAGAAGAGCGGCATCAAGCCGCACTGGATGGTGATGGAGGTGCTGCCGGTGCTGCCGCCGGACCTGCGCCCCCTGGTGCCGCTGGACGGCGGCCGCTTCGCGACCAGCGACCTGAACGACCTGTACCGCCGCGTCATCAACCGCAACAACCGTCTGGCGCGGCTGCTGGAGCTGAAGGCGCCCGAGATCATCGTGCGCAACGAGAAGCGCATGCTGCAGGAGGCCGTGGACAGCTTGCTGGACAACGGCCGCCGCGGCAAGGCCATGACGGGCGCCAACAAGCGCGCGCTCAAGTCGCTGGCCGACATGATCAAGGGCAAGAGCGGCCGCTTCCGCCAGAACCTGCTGGGCAAGCGCGTCGACTACTCGGGCCGTTCGGTCATCGTGGTCGGCCCCACGCTCAAGCTGCACCAGTGCGGCCTGCCCAAGCTGATGGCCATCGAGCTGTTCAAGCCTTTCATCTTCTCGCGCCTGGAAGCCATGGGCATCGCCACCACCATCAAGGCGGCGAAGAAGGAAGTCGAATCCGGCACGCCGGTGGTCTGGGACATCCTCGAGGAAGTCATCAAGGAACACCCGGTGCTGCTCAACCGCGCGCCGACGCTGCACCGCCTGGGCATCCAGGCCTTCGAGCCGGTGCTGATCGAAGGCAAGGCCATCCAGCTGCATCCGCTGGTGTGCTCGGCCTTCAACGCCGACTTCGACGGCGACCAGATGGCCGTGCACGTGCCGCTGAGCATCGAAGCGCAGATGGAAGCCCGCACGCTGATGCTGGCGTCCAACAACGTGCTGTTCCCGGCCAACGGTGAGCCGTCGATCGTGCCGTCGCAGGACGTGGTGCTGGGCCTGTACTACGCCACGCGCGAGCGCATCAACGGCCGCGGTGAAGGCATGGTCTTCGCCGACCTGCTGGAGCTGCAGCGCGCGCTGGACTGCGGCGTGGTCGAGGTCACGGCGCGCATCGCCGTGCGCCTGACCGAATGGGTGCGCGACAAGGACAGCAACGAGTTCGTGGCCGAAGTCCGCCTGGTCGAGACCACGGTGGGCCGCGCGCTGCTGAGCGAGATCCTGCCCAAGGGCCTGCCCTTCGCCAACATCAACAAGGCGCTCAAGAAGAAGGAAATCTCGCGCCTCATCAACGTCAGCTTCCGCAAGTGCGGCCTGAAGGACACGGTGATCTTTGCCGACAAGCTGCTGCAGGCCGGTTTCCGGCTGGCCACGCGCGCCGGCATCTCCATCGCCATCGACGACATGCTGGTGCCCAAGGAAAAGCCGGGCCTGATCGAGCGCGCCGAGAAGGAAGTCAAGGAGATCGAGCAGCAGTACGTCTCGGGCCTGGTGACCGCCGGCGAGCGCTACAACAAGGTCGTCGACATCTGGGGCAAGACCGGTGACGAGGTGGGCAAGGTCATGATGTCCCAGCTCTCCAAGGAAAAGGTCAAGGACCGCCACGGCAAGGAAGTGGCGCAGGAGTCCTTCAACTCCATCTACATGATGGCCGACTCGGGCGCGCGCGGTTCCGCCGCGCAGATCCGCCAGCTGGCCGGCATGCGCGGCCTGATGGCCAAGCCCGACGGCAGCATCATCGAGACACCGATCACGGCCAACTTCCGCGAAGGCCTGAACGTGCTGCAGTACTTCATCTCCACCCACGGCGCCCGCAAGGGCCTGGCGGACACGGCGCTGAAGACCGCGAACTCCGGCTACCTGACGCGCCGCCTGGTCGACGTGACCCAGGATCTGGTGGTCACCGAAGAAGACTGCGGCACCCAGAACGGCATGAAGCGCCGCGCGCTGGTCGAGGGCGGCGAGGTCATCGAATCGCTGCGCGACCGCATCCTGGGCCGTGTCACGGCCGAGGAAGTGCTGCACCCCGAGTCACAAGAGATGATGCTGGGCGCCGGCCAGATGCTGGACGAAGACATCATCGACATGCTCGAGGCCGAAGGCGTGGACGAGGTCAAGGTGCGCACCGCGCTGACCTGCGACACGCGCTTCGGCATCTGCGCCAAGTGCTACGGCCGCGACCTCGGCCGCGGTGGCGTGGTCAACGTCGGCGAAGCCATCGGCGTGATCGCGGCGCAGTCCATCGGCGAGCCCGGCACGCAGCTGACGATGCGCACCTTCCACATCGGTGGTGCGGCCTCGCGTGCGGCGGTGGCCAGCAGTGTCGACGCCAAGAGCGACGGCATCATCGGCTTCAACGCCACGATGCGCTACGTCACCAACGCCAAGGGCGTGCTGGTGGTCATCTCGCGTTCGGGCGAGATCGTCATCAGCGACCCGCACGGCCGCGAGCGCGAGCGCCACAAGCTGCCCTACGGCGCCACGCTCAACATCAAGCCCGACCAGGTGGTCAAGGCCGGCACGGTGCTGGCCAACTGGGACCCGCTGACGCGGCCCATCATCACCGAGTTCGCAGGTCGCGCGAAGTTCGAGAACGTGGAAGAGGGCGTCACCGTGGCCAAGCAGGTGGACGAGGTCACCGGCCTGTCGACGCTGGTGGTCATCGACTCCAAGCGCCGCGGCGCCATCAAGGTGGTGCGTCCGCAGGTCAAGCTGCTCGACGCCGCGGGTGTCGAGGTCAAGATCCCCGGCACCGACCACGCCGTGACCATCGGCTTCCCGGTGGGCGCGCTGATCCAGGTGCGCGACGGCCAGGACCTGGGCCCCGGCGAAGTGCTGGCACGTATCCCGATGGAAGGCCAGAAGACGCGCGACATCACGGGCGGCTTGCCTCGTGTTGCCGAGCTGTTCGAAGCCCGCAGCCCCAAGGACGTGGGCACGCTGGCCGAGATCACCGGCACCATCAGCTTCGGCAAGGAGACCAAGGGCAAGAACCGCCTGCAGATCACCAGCCCCGAAGGCACGGTGCACGAGGAACTGGTGGCCAAGGAGAAGAACATCCTGGTGCACGAAGGCCAGGTGGTCAACCGCGGCGAACTGGTGGTCGACGGCAGCGCCGACCCGCAGGACATCCTGCGCCTGCTGGGCATCGAAGAGCTGGCGCGCTACATCGTCGACGAAGTGCAGGACGTCTACCGCCTGCAGGGCGTGAAGATCAACGACAAGCACATCGAGGTGATCGTGCGCCAGATGCTGCGCCGCGTGCAGATCACCAACGTCGGTGACAGCAGCTACATCGCCGGCGAACAGGTCGAGCGTTCGGAACTGCTCAACACCAACGAGCGCCTGCGTGCCGAAGGCAAGCTGCCGGCCACCCATGCCGACGTGCTGCTGGGCATCACCAAGGCCAGCTTGTCGACCGACTCGTTCATCTCGGCCGCTTCCTTCCAGGAAACGACCCGGGTGCTGACCGAGGCGGCGATCATGGGCAAGCGCGACGAGCTGCGCGGCCTGAAGGAAAACGTCATTGTCGGCCGCCTGATCCCCGCGGGCACCGGCATGGCCTTCCACGCTGCGCGCAAGGCCAAGGAAGAGATGGACGAGAGCGAGCGCCGCGCCATCGCCATGCAAGAGGCCGAGGAACTGGCCGCCGTGCAGCTGTCGAAGATCGACGCTGCGGCGGGCAGCGAGACCGCCGAGTAAGCGCCCCGGCGCTGCTTGGGCAAAGGGCGGCTTCGGCCGCCCTTTTTCATGCCGCTGGGGCTTGCGTCGTCAGGCCAGGGTCCATTGCACCGGCTGGACGATGGCCAGGCCCAGCGCCCGCGCGCGCCGCGCCAGCTTGAGCAGCGCGCGGTCGTGCGTCACCAGCCAGCGCGCTTGGCTGGCCAGCGCCAGGTCGACGAAGACCTGGTCGTCGGTGTCGGTGCAGGCCGGCGCGGTGGGCCGTGGGATGGGTGCCGGCACGGGGTGTGCCCAGGTGTCGAACAAAGTAAGCATGCGCCCACTGTCAGGGGCGTACGCGGCCAGCGACGGATAGGCCAGAACCCGGCAGAACTCGTCGCGCATGCGCGGACAGCTCAGCCAGCGCAACTGGCCGGTGCGGATGGCCTGGGCCAGCGCGGCCACGCCGGGGTCGTCGAACAGCAGCCAGTCCAGCGCGACGTTGGTATCGAGCACCACGGCGGGCGCCGCGTGCAGGCCATGGGCTGATTGCATGAGATTGGCTTGCCGCCGGGAGTTTCCCGAATATAATGGAAGGCTTTTCGGCGGACAAAGCTGCGCTGTGCGTTCGGTCATTCCCGGTGCAACCGGGGCGGCCCGCATGTCGATGCAGTGCCCGGCCCACAGGACCTCGGTGGTTCTGGCGCGGCCTGCAGGTCGCCCGAAACGCGTAGCTTCAAACGGGAACAAGTTACCTATGCCAACCATCAACCAGCTCGTGCGCCAGGGCCGTCAGGTCGAAGCCACCAAGAGCAAGTCGCCTGCGATGCAGAACTCGCCGCAGCGCCGCGGCGTGTGCACGCGCGTCTACACCACCACGCCCAAGAAGCCGAACTCGGCCCTGCGCAAGGTGGCCAAGGTGCGCCTGACCAACGGCTTCGAGATCATCAGCTACATCGGCGGCGAGGGCCACAACCTGCAGGAGCACAGTGTGGTGCTCGTGCGCGGCGGCCGCGTCAAGGACCTGCCGGGCGTGCGCTACCACATCGTGCGCGGCTCGCTCGACCTGCAAGGCGTCAAGGATCGCAAGCAGTCGCGCTCCAAGTACGGCGCCAAGCGTCCCAAGAAGGCTTAAGCAGCCTGTTGCGGCGTGCCCATGGTGGGCGCGCCGAAGTAAGTGAGGGGTCTTCATGGCCCCTCGCGGCGCCGGGCGAACACCGGCGCCAACTGAAACCGAAAGAGGATTACTCCCATGCCACGTCGCCGCGAAGTACCCAAGCGCGAGATCCTGCCCGACCCGAAGTTCGGCTCCATCGACCTGTCCAAGTTCATGAACGTGATCATGGAGTCGGGCAAGAAGGCCGTCGCCGAGCGCATCATCTACGGTGCTCTCGAGCAGGTCGAAAGCAAGGCCCAGAAGGATCCGCTCGAGATCTTCATGGTCGCGCTGAACAACATCAAGCCGATGGTCGAGGTCAAGTCCCGCCGCGTCGGCGGTGCGAACTACCAGGTTCCCGTGGAAGTTCGCCCCGTGCGCCGGCAGGCCCTGGCCATGCGCTGGCTGAAGGAAAGCGCGCGCAAGCGCGGCGAGAAGTCGATGGCCGCGCGCCTGGCCAATGAGCTGCTCGAAGCCAGCGAAGGCCGTGGCGGCGCGGTGAAGAAGCGTGACGAGGTGCACCGCATGGCCGAAGCGAACAAGGCGTTCTCGCACTTCCGCTTCTAAACCCGAACCACGCAGCGTCCCGGCCGCCTTTACGGGTTAGTACCAACCCGTCGGCGGCCCCTGCATTTGGAGATTGATCATGGCCCGCAAGACCCCCATCGAGCGCTACCGCAACATCGGCATCAGCGCGCACATCGACGCCGGCAAGACCACCACCACCGAGCGCATCCTGTTCTACACCGGGGTCAATCACAAGATCGGTGAAGTGCACGACGGCGCTGCCACGATGGACTGGATGGAGCAGGAGCAAGAGCGCGGCATCACCATCACCTCGGCCGCGACCACCTGCTTCTGGAAGGGCATGGACCTGTCGCATCCGGAACACCGCATCAACATCATCGACACCCCGGGCCACGTCGACTTCACCATCGAGGTGGAGCGTTCGATGCGCGTGCTCGACGGCGCCTGCATGGTGTACTGCGCCGTGGGCGGCGTGCAGCCGCAGTCCGAGACCGTCTGGCGCCAGGCCAACAAGTACAAGGTGCCGCGCCTGGCTTTCGTCAACAAGATGGACCGCACCGGCGCCAACTTCTTCAAGGTCTACGAGCAGATGAAGGCCCGCCTGAAGGCCAACCCGGTGCCCGTGGTGGTGCCCATCGGCGCGGAAGAGCATTTCACCGGTGTCATCGACCTCATCGTGATGAAGGCGATCATCTGGGACGAGGCCTCGCAGGGCATGAAGTTCAACTACCAGGAGATTCCCGAAGACCTCCTGGCCGACGCCCAGAAATGGCGCGAGAACCTGGTCGAGGCCGCGGCCGAAGCCAGCGAAGAGCTGATGAACAAGTACCTCGAAACGGGTGAGCTGACCGTCGAAGAGATCAAGCTGGGCATCCGCACGCGCACCATCGCGGCCGAGATCCAACCCATGTTCTGCGGCACCGCGTTCAAGAACAAGGGTGTGCAGCGCATGCTCGACGGCGTGATCGAGTTCATGCCCTCGCCCATCGACATCCCGCCGGTGCCGGGCACTGACGACGACGACAAGCCCACCGAGCGCCGCGCTGCCGACAACGAGAAGTTCGCCGCCCTGGCCTTCAAGCTGATGACCGACCCCTACGTCGGCCAGCTGACCTTCGTGCGCGTGTACTCCGGCGTGCTGAAGTCGGGCGACTCGGTCTACAACCCGATTCGCGGCAAGAAAGAGCGTATCGGCCGCATCCTGCAGATGCACGCCAACCAGCGCGAAGAAATCAAGGAAATCCTGGCCGGTGACATCGCCGCCTGCGTGGGCCTGAAGGACGTGACCACCGGTGAGACCCTGTGCGACCCCGAAAGCATCATCACGCTGGAAAAGATGATCTTCCCCGAGCCGGTCATCAGCCAGGCGGTCGAACCCAAGACCAAGGCCGATCAAGAGAAGATGGGTGTCGCCCTGGGCCGCCTGGCCCAGGAAGACCCGTCGTTCCGCGTCAAGACCGACGAGGAAAGCGGCCAGACCATCATCTCCGGCATGGGCGAGCTGCACCTGGAGATCATCGTCGACCGCATGAAGCGCGAATTCGGCGTCGAAGCCAACGTGGGCAAGCCGCAGGTGGCCTACCGCGAGACCATCCGCAAGCCGGTCTCCGACATCGAAGGCAAGTTCGTGCGCCAGTCGGGCGGCAAGGGCCAGTACGGCCACGTCGTGCTCAAGATCGAGCCGCAGGAGCCGGGCAAGGGCTTCGAGTTCGTCGACGCCATCAAGGGCGGCGTGGTGCCGCGCGAGTTCATCCCGGCGGTGAAGAAGGGCGTCGAAGACACCCTGCCCAACGGCGTGCTGGCCGGCTACCCGGTGGTGGACGTGAAGGTCACGCTGACCTTCGGTTCGTACCACGAGGTCGACTCGAACGAGAACGCGTTCAAGATGGCCGCGTCCATGGGCTTCAAGGACGGCTGCCGCAAGGCCAGCCCGGTGATCCTGGAACCGATGATGGCCGTGGAAGTCGAGACGCCGGAAGACTACGCCGGCGGCGTGATGGGCGACCTGTCCAGCCGCCGCGGCATGGTGCAGGGCATGGACGACATGCCCGGCGGTGGCAAGGTCATCAAGGCCGAGGTGCCGCTGTCCGAGATGTTCGGCTACAGCACGACGCTGCGCTCGATGAGCCAGGGCCGTGCCACCTACACGATGGAATTCAAGCACTACAGCGAAGCGCCCAAGAACGTGGCCGACGCCATCATCACGGCGCGCGGCAAGTAAAGGCAATGCAAGCGGGCCGCGTGCAACGCGGCCCCAACCCCTGATGGTCTTCTGCGGTCCCCCGGCTGCTGCCAGTGGCAGCCGGATCAAGCGCCCGCCGGAAACCTAAACCCCCTCACTGGCACTGCTCTTTTCGGAGTGAATTGAAATGGCAAAAGGTAAGTTCGAACGCACCAAGCCGCACGTCAACGTGGGCACGATCGGTCACGTGGACCATGGCAAGACGACGCTGACGGCAGCGCTGACGTCGGTGCTGGCGGCCAAGTTCGGTGGCGAGGTCAAGGCCTACGACCAGATCGACGCGGCCCCCGAAGAAAAGGCCCGCGGCATCACCATCAACACCGCGCACGTCGAGTACCAGACCTCCAAGCGCCACTACGCGCACGTCGACTGCCCCGGGCACGCCGACTACATCAAGAACATGATCACCGGTGCCGCCCAGATGGACGGCGCCATCCTGGTGTGCAGCGCCGCCGACGGCCCGATGCCCCAGACCCGCGAGCACATCCTGCTGGCCCGCCAGGTGGGCGTGCCCTACATCATCGTGTTCCTGAACAAGTGCGACATGGTCGACGACGCCGAGCTGCTCGAGCTGGTCGAAATGGAAGTGCGCGAGCTTCTGGACAAGTACGAATTCCCCGGTGACGCCACCCCCATCGTCCACGGCAGCGCCAAGCTGGCCATGGAAGGCGACAAGGGCCCGCTGGGCGAGCAGGCCATCATGAAGCTGGCCGACGCGCTGGACAGCTACATCCCCAACCCCGAGCGCGCCATCGACGGCGCCTTCCTGATGCCGGTGGAAGACGTGTTCTCCATCTCCGGCCGCGGCACGGTGGTGACGGGCCGCGTCGAGCGCGGCGTGATCAAGGTCGGCGAGGAAATCGAGATCGTCGGCATTCGCGCCACGCAAAAGACCATCTGCACCGGCGTCGAGATGTTCCGCAAGCTGCTCGACCAGGGCCAGGCGGGCGACAACGTGGGCATCCTGCTGCGCGGCACCAAGCGCGAGGACGTCGAGCGCGGCCAGGTGCTGTGCAAGCCCAACAGCGTCAAGCCGCACACCCACTTCACGGCCGAGATCTACGTGCTGAGCAAGGAAGAAGGCGGCCGCCACACGCCGTTCTTCAACAACTACCGGCCGCAGTTCTACTTCCGCACGACGGATGTGACCGGTGCGGTCGAGCTGCCCAAAGACAAGGAGATGGTGATGCCCGGCGACAACGTCAGCATCACGGTCAAGCTGATCGCTCCCATCGCCATGGAAGAAGGCCTGCGCTTCGCCATCCGCGAGGGCGGCCGCACCGTCGGCGCCGGCGTCGTGGCCAAGATCATCGAATAAGGGGCGGACATGTCTACCAAACAGAAGATCCGCATCCGCCTCAAGGCCTTCGACTACAAGCTGATCGACCAGTCGGCGCAGGAGATCGTCGAAACCGCCAAGCGCACCGGCGCCATCGTCCGCGGCCCCGTGCCGCTGCCCACGCGCATGCAGCGCTTCGACATCCTGCGTTCGCCGCACGTCAACAAGACCAGCCGCGACCAGTTCGAGATCCGCACGCACCAGCGTCTGATGGACATCGTCGACCCCACCGACAAGACCGTGGACGCGCTGATGAAGCTCGATCTGCCGGCCGGCGTGGACGTCGAGATCAAGCTGCAGTGATCCTTTCCGCGCGGTAGCAGTTGCGGCAAGCGCTGCGACTGCTACAATCGCGGGCTTTCCTGGATGCGGCTTCAAGGCTGCATACCCGGATTACCACCCCGGCCAATCGATGTCGGGATCGTGAACAAGGCGCCTGATGCAGGCGCTGGAGAAAACCATGAGCATGAGCGAACAGCTCGGCTTGCTGGGCCGCAAGGTGGGCATGATGCGCATCTTCACGGACGATGGCGACGCCATCCCCGTGACCGTGCTCGACGTGTCCAACAACCGCGTCACGCAGGTCAAGACCGCGGCCACCGACGGCTACAACGCGCTGCAAGTCGCGTTCGGCGCCAAGAAGGCCAGCCGCGTCAACAAGCCCGAAGCCGGGCACCTGGCCAAGGCCGGTGTGGAGGCGGGCGAGATCCTCCGCGAGTTCCGGGTCGACGCAGATGTGGTCGGCCAGTACAAGACCGGCGCCGTGCTGCCGGTGAGCGTGTTCGCCGCCGGCCAGAAGGTGGACGTGCAGGGCACCTCCATCGGCAAGGGCTTCGCCGGCACCATCAAGCGCCACAACTTCAAGTCGCAGCGTGCGTCGCACGGCAACAGCCGTTCGCACAACGTGCCGGGCTCGATCTCGATGGCGCAGGACCCGGGCCGCGTGTTCCCGGGCAAGAAGATGACCGGCCACATGGGTGACGAGACCGTCACCACGCAGAACCTCGACGTCGTCCGCGTGGACGAGGCGCGTTCGCTGCTGCTGGTGCGCGGCGCCGTCCCCGGCTCCAAGAACGGCCATGTGGTCGTGCGCCCGGCCATCAAGGCCAAGCCTGCGAAAGGAGCCCAGTGATGCAGCTCGAGCTCCTGAACGACCAGGGCCAGGCGACCGCCAAGGTCGATGCCCCCGATACCGTGTTCGCCCGCGACTACAACGAAGCCCTGGTGCACCAGGTCGTCGTCGCCTTCCAGGCCAATGCGCGCCAGGGCACTCGTGCCCAGAAGGACCGTGGCGAAGTCAAGCATTCGACCAAGAAGCCGTTCCGCCAAAAGGGCACCGGCCGCGCCCGCGCCGGTATGACCTCCAGCCCGCTGTGGCGTGGAGGCGGTCGCATCTTCCCGAACCGGCCCGACGAGAACTTCTCGCACAAGGTCAACAAGAAGATGTACCGCGCCGGCATGGCGTCCATCCTGTCGCAGCTGGCCCGCGACGGCCGCCTGGCGGTGGTCGACTCGATCAGCATCGACGCCCCCAAGACCAAGCTGCTGGCCGCCAAGTTCAAGGCCATGGGCCTGGATTCGGTGATGGTCATTGCCGATCAGATCGACGACAACCTGGCGCTGGCCTCGCGCAACCTGGCCGGCGTGCTGGTGGTCGAGCCGCGCTACGCCGATCCGCTGTCGCTGGTCTTCTACAAGAAGGTGCTGGTGACCAAGGGCGCGATCGAGCAGCTCAAGGAGATGTTCGCATGAGCCGCATCAACCCCAACGGCATCAAGTACGACGAAGGCCGCCTGGCCACGGTGTTGGTGGCACCCATCATCTCCGAGAAGGCCACGCGCATCGGCGAGAAGCAGAACCAGGTCATGTTCAAGGTGCTGCGTGACGCCACCAAGCCCGAGATCAAGGCCGCTGTCGAGCTGATGTTCAAGGTCGAGGTCGCCTCGGTTACCACGTCCGTGCAAAAGGGCAAGGTCAAGCGCTTCGGCCGGTCCATCGGCCGCCGCGACCACGTCAAGAAGGCCTTCGTCGCGCTCAAGCCGGGCCAGGAGCTCAATTTCTCCGGGGAGGCCGCTTAAATGGCTGTCATCAAGGTCAAGCCCACGTCGCCCGGCCGCCGCGCCGTGGTGAAGGTGGTGCACAAGCACCTGCACAAGGGTGCGCCGGAGGCTTCGCTGCTCGAGCCGCAGAAGCAGAATTCCGGCCGCAACAACAATGGCCACATCACCGTGCGCCACAAAGGCGGTGGTCACAAGCACCACTACCGCGTGGTCGACTTCCTGCGCAACAAGGACGGCATTCCGGCCAAGGTCGAGCGCATCGAGTACGACCCCAACCGCACGGCGCACATCGCACTGGTGCTGTACGCCGACGGCGAGCGCCGCTACATCATCGCCCCGCGCGGTGTCGAAGCGGGTGCCACGCTGATGAGCGGCGCCGAGGCGCCGATCAAGGCCGGCAACACGCTGCCCATCCGCAACATCCCGGTCGGCTCGATCATCCACTGCATCGAGATGATGCCCGGCAAGGGCGCGCAGATCGCGCGTTCAGCCGGCGCCTCGGTCACGTTGATGGCGCGCGAAGGCATCTACGCCCAGGTCCGCCTGCGCTCGGGTGAAGTGCGCAAGATCCACATCGACTGTCGCGCCACCATCGGCGAGGTCAGCAACGAAGAGCACAGCCTGCGCCAGTACGGCAAGGCCGGTGCGATCCGTTGGCAGGGCATACGCCCGACCGTCCGCGGTGTCGCGATGAACCCGGTCGACCACCCGCACGGCGGCGGCGAAGGCCGCACCGGCGAGGGCAAGCCGCAAGTGTCGCCGTGGAACACCCTGACCAAGGGCTACCGCACTCGCAGCAACAAGCGTACGCAGACGATGATCGTCTCGCGTCGCAAGAAGTGAGGTCACGCACATGACCCGTTCGCTCAAGAAGGGTCCCTTCGTGGACCACCACCTGATGGCCAAGGTCGAGAAGGCCGCCGCCATCAAGGACAAGAAGCCGATCAAGACCTGGTCGCGCCGCAGCACCATCCTGCCCGAGTTCATCGGGCTGACGGTGGCCGTGCACAACGGCAAGCAGCACGTTCCGGTGTACGTGACCGACCAGATGGTCGGCCACAAGCTCGGCGAATTCGCACTCACCCGCTTGTTCAAGGGTCACCCCGCGGACAAGAAGGCCAAGAAGTAAGGAGCCGCAGCAATGGCAACCGAAACCAAGGCCAGCGTTCGTGGCGTGCGTCTTTCCGTGGACAAGGGCCGGCTCGTCGCCGACATGATCCGCGGCAAGAAGGTCGATCAGGCCATCAACATCCTGACCTTCACGCAGAAGAAGGCCGCCGGCATCATCAAGAAGGCCGTCGAGTCCGCGGTGGCGAACGCCGAGCACAACGACGGCGCCGACATCGACGAGCTGAAGATCAAGTCGATCTACGTCGAGCAGGGCGCGGTGCTCAAGCGCTTCTCGGCCCGTGCCAAGGGCCGCGGCGCGCGCATCAGCAAGGGCACCTGCCACATCTTCGTCACGGTCGGGAACTGAGAAAGACCATGGGACAAAAAATCCACCCGACCGGCTTCCGCCTCGCGGTCACGCGCGCCTGGCAGTCGCGCTGGTTTGCCACGCACCGCAACTTCGCCGGCATGCTGGCCGAGGACCTGAAGGTGCGCGAGTACCTGCGCACCAAGCTCAAGAGCGCAGCGGTCTCGCGCATCCTGATCGAGCGTCCTGCCAAGAACGCCCGCATCACCATCTTCTCGGCACGTCCGGGCGTGGTGATCGGCAAGAAGGGCGAGGACATCGAAAACCTCAAGGCCGAACTGGCGCGTCGCCTGGGCGTGCCGGTGGCGGTCAACATCGAAGAGATCCGCAAGCCGGAAGTCGATGCGCAGCTGATCGCCGACAGCATCACCCAGCAGCTCGAGAAGCGCATCATGTTCCGCCGCGCCATGAAGCGCGCGATGCAGAACGCCATGCGTCTGGGTGCCCAGGGCATCAAGATCATGTCGTCGGGCCGCCTCAACGGCATCGAGATCGCGCGCTGCGAGTGGTACCGCGAAGGTCGCGTGCCGCTTCATACGCTGCGTGCCGACATCGACTACGGATTCTCCGAGGCCAAGACCACCTACGGCGTCATCGGCGTCAAGGTCTGGGTCTACCGCGGTGACCGCCTGGCCAATGGCGAAGCCCCCCAGTTGCCCAAGACCGAAGGCGACAACGACCGCCGCGACCGCCGTGGCCCGCGCCCCGACGGCCGCCCGGGTGGCCCGGGTCGTGGCCGCCCCGGTGCCGACCGGGGCCCCGCCCC
>JALHPY010000037.1:20234-32720 GCA_022842305.1 Rubrivivax sp. | reverse complement strand
GCGGCCTGTCCAATGTGGTGCTGGGCTGGCCGCTGGTGGCGGCGTTGGCGCACTCGGCCGGCGCGGCGGCGCTGGTGCTGCTGCTGGCGCTGCTGCTGGCGCGCAGCGCGCCGGCCGGCGCCGGGGCCCGCGTGCAGCCGCAGCCTGCGGCTGCCTAGAATCCATAGCTTCCCATGGCCCAGACCCTTGCCGCCCCCCGCAGCTTTGCCGCGCGCTGGGGCCAGTTCTACATCCTGACCAAGCCGCGCGTGGTGCAGCTGATCGTGTTCTGCGCGCTCATCGGCATGCTGCTGGCGCAGCCCGGCCTGCCCGACTGGCGCCTGGCCGGCGCCGCCACGGTGGGCATCTGGCTGGTGGCCAGCGCCGCCGCCGCCTTCAACTGCCTGGTGGAGCAGCAGATCGACCGGCGCATGGCGCGCACCGCCTGGCGGCCGTCGGCCCAGGGCGACGTGCCCTCGATGCAGACCCTGGCGTTCTCGGCGCTGTTGTGCGCCGCCGGCAGCGCCGTGCTGTACTGGTGGGTCAACCCGCTGACCATGTGGCTGACATTCGCCACCTTCGTGGGCTACGCCGTGGTCTACACCGTGGTGCTGAAGCCGCTGACGCCGCAGAACATCGTCATCGGCGGGGCCTCGGGCGCCATGCCGCCGGTGCTGGGCTATGCGGCCATGCGGGGCGAGGTCGGCCACGAGGCGCTGATCCTCTGCTTGATCATCTTTCTGTGGACGCCGCCGCATTTCTGGGCGCTGGCGCTGTACCGCGCCGAGGACTACCGCCGCGCCGGCCTGCCCATGCTGCCCATCACCCACGGGCCCGAGTTCACGCGGCTGCAGGTGCTGCTGTACACCATCGTGCTGTTCGCGGCCACGCTGCTGCCCTTCGTCTTCCGCATGAGCGGCCCCATCTACCTGGCCGCGGCGCTGGTGTTGGGCGGCCTGTTCATGCTGTATGCCTGGCAGCTGTGGCGCGACTACAGCGATGCGCTGGCGCGCGCCACCTTCCGCTTCTCCATCTGGCATCTGTCGCTGCTGTTCGCTGCGCTGCTGCTGGACCACTACCTGATGCCATGGATCACACTCGTCGTCGGCTGATCGCCCTGGGCCTGGCCGCCCCTGTCGCTGCCGTTGTGCTGGCCGGCTGTGACCAGGCCGCCGTGCCCAAGCCGTCCTTCAAAGGCATCGACATCACCGGCGCCGAGTACGCGCGCGACTTTGACCTGCCCGATGTCGACGGCAAGCGCCGCCACCTGGCCGACTTCAAGGGCAAGGTGACGCTGGTCTTCTTCGGCTACACGCAGTGCCCCGACGTCTGCCCCACCACCATGATGGAGCTGGCGCAGGTCAAGCAGGAGCTGGGCGCCGACGGCGCGCGCGTGCAGGGCATCTTCGTCACCGTCGACCCCGAGCGCGACACGCCCGAGATCCTCAAGGCCTATGTCGGCGCCTTCAGCCCCGACTTCGTGGCGCTGCGCGGCAGCCTGGACGAAACCAAGGCCGTGGCCAAGGCCTTCAAGGTGTTCTATGCCAAGGTGCCGGGCCAGGACGGCAGCTACACCATGGACCACACCGCCGGCAGCTACATCTTCGACGCCAGCGGCAAGGTAAGGCTGTTCACGCGCTACGGCACCGGGTCCGACAACCTCAAGGCCGACCTGCAGCAGTTGCTGAAGGGCTAAGCCCCTTCAGGCGGCCACTTCCAGCGCCTTGCGCATCTTCTTAAGCGCCGCCACCTCGATCTGGCGGATGCGCTCGGCGCTGACGCCGTATTCGGCGGCCAGTTCGTGCAGCGTCATGCCGCCGGACGAGTCGTCGTTGACCTTGAGCCAGCGCTCCTCGACCACGCGGCGGCTGCGCGCGTCCAGCACCTGCAGCGCGCCGCTGATGCCGTCGCTGGCCAGCCAGTCGCGGTACACGGCCTCGAGCCGGCGCGTGGGCTCGCTGGCCTCGTCGGCCAGGTAGGCGATGGGGGCGAAGCTCTCTTCGCTGTCGTCGGTCTGCGGCTCCAGCGCCACGTCGCCGCCCGACAGACGGGTCTCCATCTCGATCACTTCCTCGGGCTTGACGTGCAGCTGGCGCGCCACCGTGTCCACCTCACCCGGCGTGAGCGTGTTGCGGTAGGTCTCGGCGCCGTGGTCTTCGCCCTGGTCCTGCTTCATGCCCTGCTTCATCGAGCGCAGGTTGAAGAACAGCTTGCGCTGCGCCTTGGTGGTGGCCACCTTGACCATGCGCCAGTTCTTCAGGATGTACTCGTGGATCTCGGCTTTGATCCAGTGCAGCGCATAGCTCACCAGGCGCACGCCCTGCTCGGGGTCGAAGCGCTTGACGGCCTTCATCAGGCCGATGTTGCCTTCCTGGATCAGGTCGCCCTGCGGCAGGCCATAGCCCATGTACTGGCGCGATACAGACACCACCAAGCGCAGGTGCGACAGCACCATGCGGCCGGCAGCCTGCACGTCGCCTTCGGCACGCCAGGCGCGGCCGAGTTCGGTTTCCTCGGTCTGCGTGAGCATGGGCATGCGGTTGACCGCCGAGATGTAGGCGTCCAGGTTGCCCAGCGAGGGCACCAGGGCCCAGGGGTCGCGCAGGGTCAGGGAGGTGGTGGCAGCAGCGTTCATGCGGTTTCGGAGTGGCGCCGGGGCGTCGAGTTCCGCAAATATTAGCACTCCGCGGCCTTGAGTGCTAAAAGTGAAGCCCCCCGGACTCGAGTCCCCAGGAAGCGCAGGGCCGGCCCTTTGGCTGTGTGTCGGCTGTCGGTTCTCAGCGAGTTTCGAACTTCTTGCGCGCAGTTCTGAACTATGCTGTCCGAAAGTGAGTGAGTGCACGCACTTCCAATGGATGCTTGGCAGCTAAGGATTGAGCTGACTGTTCGGTCGTTGATGCATCTGAGGGTGGCTTCCGGCGCCCAGCAACTGGAGTGGCTTCTCCGCAGCGTCATGCGCATAACCGATTGCCACGGCACGTAGTGCCCGGCCAGTTGCTGTCCTTGGCTGGCTGCAACACGTGCCGCTCAGTCGCGTCGGCTCGCTGTCGCGCGCCACTCGTGGCTCCATGGGTTCCGGGCGCATCAGACCGCAGCCGCTTTGGCAACGCCGGGCAAAGATGGCGACCCGCTCGCCGGCCGCCAAGGGCTTTCAACTCGAGCCACGGTCCAGCGCATATCCGACTGATTCACTCAGCTACACTAAGCTGGCGCTGTCTTGTACGGCGCCTCCCCGGCGACAGTCTTCAAAGGTCTGAGAGGTGTGTAAATGGAATTGCCTGAACGCGATGGTGATGGATATCTTGCCAACATGAACGTGTGGACGCCGGCGATCGGGCGTGCCATGGCCGAGGCCGATGGCGTCGAGCTAGATGACGTGAAATGGAACCACGTTCTGAAGGCGCGCGAGTTCTACGAAGAGCAAAGTGTGGTGCCGCCGATCCGCAAATTCGCAAAGTATCTCGATGAAGACCAGAAGGAACTGTTCAAGATTTGGATGACGGGCCCCATGAAGCCGATCACCAAGTACGGCGGCCTGCCGAAGCCGACTGGATGCGTTTGACGACTGAGCTCAGGCGCGATTGCCGACGCCGGCACGCCCGCAGTCCAGCTTGGATGCCAGCGCCTAAAGCGAGGGGCAGGCACGCTTGTTGGGAGGCCGACCCCGTCGTCGTCAGGCGCGAGTGCGAACGGCTCCCGCCTCGAGCGCCGCGCATGAACTGACGACATGGCTGCAGCTGGGTGACCTGATGCTGCAGGGAGGCCGCCGCGCGTCATGAATGGCCTGCCCGCTGCGGCACGCTCGGCCGCTTGCCGTCTTCAGTCATCACGTAGATGACGCCGCGGCTGCGCCCGAGTACGGGCGCCACCACGGCCTCATAGAACGCCACCGGCACCACCACGCAGCCGGCCGAAACTCGGCGCTGTCGCGGGTCGGGCGTGGCCAGGCGCAGCGCGCGGTCCTGATGCGACGCGCCGGGTCGCAGGCGGTGGATCGCCAGGGCAGTGTCGTAGTCGATCCAGACCACCGCCTCGCCTGCCAGGTTGTGGCCGGGTTGCGAATCGAAGCGGCCCGCAGTCGTGACCTGATCGCGCAGGCGCAACTGCCCGCTTTGCGTACGGGCGCCGACGCCGGGCATCGCCTGATCGCCCGCGGCCCGGCCCAGCAGCACGGGCGTCGTGCCGACGAGTTGGCCATCGGCGCGGAAGATCGTGAGCGTGGCCGCCTGCTTGTCGACCACGGCGAAGGGCAGCCCACCGTGGTCTGCTGACGTCAGAACCTCACGGGCCAGCCGCACGGCAGCCGGCGCAGGTGCCTGGGGCGCAGACGTGGCGGATGTCGGCGCGGCCGGCCCGGCCAGGATGGCGACGAGCAAGGCCGATCTCAGCCCAAGAGTCCAGAACCGCATCCCGCCGACGCACCACCCAGAACGCGCTGCGACCTCGGTCGCCCGCGAATGTCCACAGGGGCGGCCCCATGGGGCCGCCGACCCGACGGAGTGTGTGGCCTAAGGGGTGGCGGACCCCGATACAACGCGTAAGTGCTGGCGCAATCGTGCCAGGATTTGACGCTGGCGGGCCCGCCGCGCCGCTACGGGGTCAGGAAGGCCGGGTCAGCGCGGCGGCGCGGCCCGGCGCCGGGTTCGCCACAACTGCCGTGCGGCCGGCGCCCGGGCGGTGACTGACGCCGACATCGTAGGAGCCGAAGACCTGCTGCACCGGCTTGAGTTCGGGCAGCACGTAGACCGGGGCGCGCCCGGCGGCAAAGATCGGCCGGACGTGGCGTTCGTAGAACGCCACCGGCACGTTGATGCAGCCGTAGGAAATGCGCTTGTCGTCGACGCCTGGCGTGGCCAGCCGCAGCAATCGGCGTTCGCGCGCAGAGCTGGTCACGACGCGGTGGATGGAGAAGGTGGCGTCGTAGGGCCAGCACGGCGCCGCCGGCCAGCAGACCACGGCGCATGGCTGCGCCGCCGTCAGCGCGCTGGGCCGGTACCACACGGTGCGCAGTGCCTCAGTTGCGATCAGCCTGCGGAGCGCGTTCGATGAACTCGGCGGGGGGTGCCGTCGTCACCGGTTCCGAGGTCACGTAGACAGGCGCGTTGTTGACCGCGACGACCTCTGCGGTGCGCTCGTTCTGCAGCGCCGGGTGCAAGGGCATGGCATCGGCCACCACCATGGGCTCTGGCGGTGCGGTCTGAACCACCATCGGGGTCGGCGCGACCTCCGGGGAACTGCGTGTGGAACTGCAGCCGATGGTGGCGAGCACCGTCAGGGCGCTGGCGGTGGTGACGAGAATCCTGGAGACGTTCATGGTGGTGCTCCTGAGCAGGTAAGCCTTGGGACGGTTTGTCGGCTAAGCCGAACACCATCGAGCCTAGACCTGCGTTAAGGCCATGCGCGACGGAAACACAGCCGCTTGCGTGTAGGACGAAGCCCTGACGCGGGCCGCGCATGCGCTGCCACCCGGCGCGCGAATGCCTCAGCTGCCTGCGCCATCCCGTGCAGCGCCATGCGCGCGTGCGGCTCGCCGCAGAAGCCGGCGCACTGGCCGCGGTAGATGACGGGCCGGTCGAGTGGATCTCGTCGGCCAGCGGTACGCCGAGCCCGCTCGCGGGACCGCGCTGCGATGACGCATTGCGTTTGCAGTGCCTGTCACAAGGTACCCGGCATCACGGGTTCCGACGTGCACGTCGGACCGCCGCCGGGCGGCATCGCGCAGCGCGAACCGATCGCGGGTGCGGTGCCCAATACCGAGGCACAGAGGGTGCGCCGCATTCGCGATCCGCGCAGCGTCGACCCGCAGGCCACGATGCCCTCGATGCAGGTGAACGGGCAGGACGCACGCGACATCGCAGCGTTCCTGGCGACGCCGGATCGAGTGCAGCCGCCACTGACGGGGGGTCTCAGGTTTCGGGGTCGATCACGCGGTCGCCTTCCGGGTCGTCCGGGATGGCGGCGGGTACCGGGCCCTCGTCGGGTTCGACGGGCATGGCACCCGGCGCTGGCTCGTCGGGAACATCATGGATGGGCTGTTGCTTTGGGGTGCTGGCGCCGGACATGGTGGTCTCCGGAGGGGCCATGCCGACAGGGCACCGAAAGCGCCTTGTGTCGCATGGCTCGTAAGTCTGCACCTTGGCGTCGCGATGCCTCATGGTCTGTGCGCTTGCACACATAGGATGCGTCGCCAACCCGCCCTGTCCCGCTACGCCGTCGACCCTTGGCATGGCATGGCACGGACGAAGCGATGGGCGGGCACGCCGAAGCAATCCGCAGCCGCCTCTTCATCCGCCGAAGTCCGGTGCGCCTGGCCCGAGCAAAGGCAAGCGGGTGATCGCCCCGGCATCGAGCGGTTGACGGGCCGCCATCGGTTGGCTGTCACACAGACCGCGGTACCGCCTGTCCCTAGGCTGCGTTCGCCAGCGCG
This sequence comes from Rubrivivax sp., assembly GCA_022842305.1. Lineage (GTDB taxonomy): Bacteria > Pseudomonadota > Gammaproteobacteria > Burkholderiales > Burkholderiaceae_C > Rubrivivax. Next base: position 26,314 of record JALHPY010000037.1, on the reverse strand, counting down.
TACGGTCCCGAGGGGCGCCCCGACATCCCACGGGTGCCCGCTCTGTGACGGGAATGGATCGACCGACTGCAGCCCCAGGCCGAGGCAAACCAGCGCCTCGGTTGACCCTCAACAGCACAAGGAATCAAGATGGAAGCCAACTACGAAACGCGCGACCGCCTGGGCATCTACACCAGCGGCAATGGCGGCCCCGGGCCCGCACTGATGGGGGCGGACACCCTGATGGGCAACGACGTCTACAACAGCCAGGGCGAGGATCTTGGAGACGTCAAGGAGTTCATGATCGACATGGCCTCGGGCCGCATCACCTATGCCGTGCTGTCCTTCGGCGGCTTGATGGGCCTGGGCGACAAACTGTTCGCGGTGCCGTGGTCGGCGTTGACCCTGGACACCATCAACAAGCGCTTCACGCTCGATGTCGTGAAGGAGACGCTGGCGGCCGCCCCCGGCTTCGACAGCGACCATTGGCCGGCGATGGCCGACCCCACGTGGGCCAAGGGCGTGCACCAGTTCTACGGCACAGCATCCTGAAGCCGGTAGCGTGCGCAGCGGCCCTGCTCCGAGCTGACCTCGCTCCGGTCCGGCACGCGGCAGCAGGCGTCGTCTTGGGGCCTGCGTTGCGCAACGCACAGACCCGGGGCGCCTGCCGACACAAGCTGCGGGCCTGAACAGGAGTGCCCATGGTCAAGAACGCGCGCATCGACGGCAAGGTCCAGTACCGGGAGGGCGACGGCACCAACATCACGATCCGGGTCGGCCCCTGCGAGATCGAAGAGACCTCGCTCGACGCGACCATCAGCTGGACCGACGGCAACACGCACGGTTCGGCGGCCATACCGATTGCCGACTACCGCCGCTACCTGTCGAGCAAGGCGCTTCGGATCGTCGGCCCCCAGGCCGCTTGAGGCGCTTCCAGAAGGACTCAGCCATGCGCCAGGATCATGCGCAAGTCCCGCTCGAAGCTCGCGTCCCGAGCGGGCCCGAGGGATTGCAGGCCAACCACATCCTAGGCGCCCTGGTCGCTCTGGTTGCGAGTGCTACGCGGTGGTCGAGCAGGAATGCGACCGGCTCCTGCCCAGACCACCCCACGAGCCAGCCTGAACCGCCTTCGGATGTCTTTGCGGCACAGCACGCCAGGGAAGAACAGGCCCGCCGCGACGTCTATCCACAGCCCGATGGAAACGATCCAGAAGGGCTCGGCATCAGGCTCCGCGGGTGCCGCCCAGCGAGGGAAATTCCGCTGGCCGATCCGGGCCGGAGCGCTGGTGCAAGGCCGCGAGCCGCCGCGTCATGCCCTCGATTTCGGTGGTCTGGCCGGCGGTGATCTCGCCGGCCAGTTGTCGCGTGACCGGGTCGCGGCCTCGATCGCATCGCGCTACGGGGCAGACGACATGGCGCCTGCGGCGCGGACATCCCATAGCCAAGGACAGCGCAACCCCATGACCAAGATCCGCACCGGGCAGGCGCCAACTTCGTTGACGCGCACGCAGTCTCAGGAGCGCTTTCAAGTGGCAACGCCCGAAGTGACTCGTCGGTACACATGGGTAGTCGGCCGGAGCAACGGGTCTTCATTCCCGCCGGCGTGGCGCTGGTGGGGCCTTGGCGTGTGGCACGGTGCAGCGGTGTGGGGCAGCGAACAGATGGCGGCCAATTTGGGGGCCCAGACTCCACGCTGACCCGCCGCCCAGGGCGCTTGGCGGTGTAGCGCTGTCATGGTCGTCGCACGGCCGCGTTCATGCCGCGCCTTCATGCCGCGTCCACACCGCGCGCGCAACTGCTCAAGGAGCCCGATGAACCCCATCCCCGACCCCAGCGGCACCGACTTGCACAGTGGCGGCGCCGCAATGGCCTACCACCGGCTCTTCGACGCCCGGCACCACGGCATGCTGGTGGCCGGTGCGGATGGCAGGATCCTGAGCGCCAGCGCACCGCTGGAGGCCTTGTTCGGCTACGGGCGCGGCGCGCTCAGTGGTCGGCGCACGGCCAGCTTGCTGCCCAGGCGCTTGCGGCGCGCCCATCTCGAACTCGACGCCGCGCCGTCGGGGCCAAGTGCTGACCGGGCCTGGGGAGCTGACGATGGTCTGCTCGGCCTGCGTCGCGACGGCAGCGAGTTTCCTATCGGTGTCGCCACCGTGCACTTGCAGACGGGCAGCACAGCGCTGGTTTGCGCAATCGTCCATGACCGCACGGCGCAACACGCGGCGCTGGACTCGCTGTTCGGCGAGTCGGAGCGCACGCGCGTGACGCTCAGCTCTATCGGTGACGGCGTGCTGTCGACCGACATCGACGGCCGTGTCACCTTCCTGAACCCGGTGTCGGAACGCCTGACCGGCTATTCCTGCGCCCAGGCACGCGGCCGTCCCTTCACCGAGGTCTTCAGCATCATCGACGCGACAACGCGTGCCGCGCGGGCCGATCCCGTTGCTTCGTCGATGCGGCAGGACCGCATGCTGTGCCTGCCACCCGGCACCTTGCTGGTCCGGCAGGACGGGTCCGAGATCGCCATCGAGGATTCGACCGCGCCCATCCACAACCGCAGGGGGCAGGTCGATGGCGCGGTGGTCGTGTTCCGCGATGTCACTGCGGCGCGCGCCCAGGTGGCCGCTCTGGCCCATTCGGCAAGCCACGACACGCTGACCGGCCTGCCCAACCGCACGCTGCTGAACGACCGCCTGGACCACGCCATCGACATTGCGGCCCGGCGCCACGGACGCCTGGCGGTGCTGTTCCTCGACCTCGACGCCTTCAAGCACATCAACGATTCGCTGGGCCATACCGCCGGCGACGAACTGCTTCAGTCGGTCGCCCTGCGGCTAAGGGCGTGCGTCCGACTGTCGGACACCGTCAGCCGCCAGGGCGGTGACGAATTCGTCGTGCTGCTGCCCGAGATCAGCTCCGCACAAGGCGCCGGCCGCATTGCCGACAAGATCGTCAAGGCGCTTGCCGCCCCGCACATCGTTCGGGGACAACCCCTGACGGTGAACGTCAGCGTCGGCATCAGCCTCTATCCCGACGATGGCACGTCCACCGAGAAGTTGCTGCAGTACGCCGATCTGGCGATGTACCAGGCCAAGCAGATGGGCCGCAACACCTACTGCTTCTTTGAACGCGAACTGAACAGCAGGGCGGTCGCGCGGCAGTCCGTCGAGAGTGAACTTCGCCAGGCTCTCGACAGGGAAGAACTGGTCCTGCACTACCAGCCGAAGTTCGACCTGGCCAGTGGCCAGGTCAACGGTGTCGAGGCGCTGATCCGGTGGCTGCACCCGACGCGGGGCCTGCTCGGGCCCGAAGAGTTTCTGAGCGTGGCCGAAGACTGCGGTCTGATCGTGCCGATAGGCCGCTGGGTGCTCGTACAGGCCTGCCGCCAGGCGCGGGCCTGGCTCGACGACGGTTTGCCCTTTGGTCACGTCGCCGTCAACGTGTGTGCGCTGGAGTTCCGAAGGAAGGACTTCCTCCAGAGCATTGCCACGACGCTGAGCGAGACCGGCCTGGCGGCCAGGCATCTCGAACTCGAACTGACCGAGGGCGTGCTGATGTCGGACACCAATGCCAGCGTAGCGACGCTGCAGACCCTCAGCGCCATGGGCGTGAGCATCGCCGTCGACGACTTCGGCACCGGCTATTCGAGCCTGAGCTACCTGCGGCGCTTTCCCATCGACGTGCTGAAGATCGACAAGACCTTCGTACAGGACCTCGGCAGCGGCGACGGTGACTCGGCCATCGTGCAAGCCATCATTGCGTTGGGCACGAGCCTGAACTATCGCGTCATCGCAGAGGGCGTCGAGACGCCGCAGCAGCTTGCGCTCCTCAACGCCCAGCATTGCGGCGAAGGGCAAGGGTTCCTGTTCAGCCGGCCGCTGACTGCGGATGTACTGGCGGCGCTGCTGCGCACTTCCCCGCCCGCCGCGTAGTTGCGCGCCTGGGGTGTTGGCGCTGACCCACGAGCGTGGGAAGCGTCGGCGCGATGGTGCGCGGCAGCGCTGCCAAGGCCGCACTGTGCACTTGGCGCGCCACGGCAGCGCCGCGTCGCTGCCCGCAACGCGCAGCCGAAGATCGAGCGTGTGTCATAGGGCTTCGAGCATCGCAAGTGACCGATCAGGTCGAGGCCCTCAGCCCTGCTGGCTCTCGGTCATTCGTTCGCAGTACTGACGCATCTGTTCAGGCAGATCGTCCGGGCACAGGCCGCAGTGGCGGTTGCCCGGCACCGCATAGTCGATGAACTTGGGATACGGCAGATCGAGCCCTGCCATGATGGCCTTGAACTCATCAAGCGTCCGGCCCTGTCCAAGGCGCGGGTTGCGGCTCTTTTCCTGGCCGATCGAAGACACTCGGCGGTGCTCGTAGTCATGTGCCGGATAGACCAGCACGTCGTCTGGCAGGGCAAACAGCTTTTCGGTCACGCTTTGGTAGAGGGCGGTGGCGTCGCCGTTCTGGAAGTCGGTTCGGCCGCAGCCGTCAATCAGCAGGGCGTCGCCGCTGAACAGGCGGTCGCTGCCATGGTCCACGCATCGGTACGCGAAGTGGCCGTCGGTGTGGCCGGGGGTGTGCAGCGGGTCCAGCGTGATGCCTCCAAGCGCCAGGGGCGTGCCTTCCTCGATGGCCACGTCGACGCAGGGCAACTGATCGATCGCGGGCGCGGCGATGCGGCTGCCGACGCGTTGCTTGAGCTGCAGTGCCGCAGTGATGTGATCGGCGTGGATGTGGGTGTCGAGCGTCAGTGCCAGCGTGAACCCCAGTGATTGCAACACCTGAAGATCGCGGTCGATGGCATTGACGACCGGGTCGATCAGCAGCGCCCGCCCGGTGGTCTCGCAGCCCAGCAGGTAGGTGTAGGTGCTCGACACGGGTTCGAAGAGTTGCCTGAAGATCATGGTGGCCCTTTCTCCTTGGGGCTGTCAGTAGCGCGCGTCCGGAGGTTTCGGATCCTTCGGCCAGTCCTTCGCCTTCGGTTCGAAATCCGGCCGCGGCTGATGGGTGAAGTATTCCGAGACGTCCACCGCATCCTGGTCGGACAAGCCGCCCTGGCCCAGGGGAAATTTCTCGTGCATGCCGATCGGCATGTTGCGCTTGACGAAGGCCGCCGCCGTGTAGGTGCGGGCCATTCCCGCGCCGATGTTGAAGGACTGATCGCCCCACAGCGGCGGATAGATGAACGTGCCGTTTGCGGTGGTGAGGCCTTCTCCGTTCTTGCCGTGGCAGACGACGCACTGCTGCACGTATACCTTCTGGCCGTTCTCCGCGTTCGGCTTGATCCTGGTGTCGATCTTGCCGACGCCACGGCCGGCCACCTTGTCCTCGGGCTTGGTTGCGCCCTTCATCCACTCGAAGTAGGCCACCATGGCCTTCATGTCGTCGGACCCCACGGGGATGGGCTTGCCGTTCATGGACCTCAGGAAGCAACCGTTGATGCGCTCCTCCAGCGTGATCGCCCTGCCCGCACGCGCGCCATAGCTCGGGAAGAAGGCCGACACACCCACGAAGGGCGAGCCGTCGGCGACAGTGCCGGCGTTGAGGTGGCAACTCGTGCAGCTGAGCTGATTGCCCACGTTCTGTGGCAGCAGGGCCTTCGTCTCCAGATGCAGCCGCATGCCTCGCACCAGTTGGTCGGCGTTCGGTCGTTCCAGCATGGCCGCCAGGCGCGGGGTTTCGAACGGCGACGAGTCCACCTTGGGCGAAAGCTCCGACCGCACCTTCTTCACCTCGGTGGCCGTGATGGCCACCGAGTTGTTGCCCCAGCTCTGGCGCACGAAGCTCAGGATCTCGGCGATCTCCTGGTCGGACAGACGCGCGAAAGCGGGCATCGTATAGACGCGCGGATGCGCTGCTGTCTGCGCAGTTTTCCATCCCGTCAGCGTCACGTGCAACAGCGTCGATGGGTTCGCCGAAGCCACCGACGCGTTCTGCGCCAGCGGCGGAAAGATCCCCGGTACGCCGCTGCCGTCCTGCCGGTGGCAGTCGACGCAGAATTGCACGTAGCCCATGCCACCGCGCGTGGTGAAGAGCTTGGCCGGAACGGCGGCCACCGTGGCTCCTGCCCCGGAGGCTGGCACTGCGGGCATCGGCACCTCGCCCTCACCCGG
>JALHPY010000037.1:0-20134 GCA_022842305.1 Rubrivivax sp. | reverse complement strand
CAGAATTGCACGTAGCCCATGCCACCGCGCGTGGTGAAGAGCTTGGCCGGAACGGCGGCCACCGTGGCTCCTGCCCCGGAGGCTGGCACTGCGGGCATCGGCACCTCGCCCTCACCCGGCGGCAGCCACTTCAGGTACGTGGCAACGGCGGTGAGGTCGGCGTCGCTGAAGTACTGCGTGCTGTGGTGGACAACCTCAACCATGTTGCCCGAGACGCTGCCAAACCGGTTCTGCCCCGTCTTGAGCATCTGCACGGTGTCGGGCACCGTCCACAAACTGCGCAGGCTGGGGGCGCGCCAGACTTCCACCGTCTCGCCGGCCAGGTAGGCCTGGCCCGCGCCGCCCGCGTGCGTCATCGCCTTCTCCTGGAAGCCGAATCCACGCGGTGTATGGCAGGCGCCGCAATGGCCCGGACCTTGTATCAGGTAGGCCCCCCGGTTCCAGGCCGCATCCCTGCTCTGGTCCGGCTGGAACCGCGTCTTGTCGAGGAAGACCCAGTTCCACAGGGACAGCCCCCAGCGCATGCTGAACGGCCAACTCATCTCGGACGGCTGGTTCGCCTGGCTCACCGGCGGCTGGCCCTCCATCAGGTATGCGTACAAATCACGCAGGTCCTGTTCGTTCATCTTTGCGTAGGACGGGTAGGGCATGGCCGAGTACAAGTTGTGGCCATCCGCGGCCACGCCCTCCCGCACGGAGCGGTCGAACTGCTCGAACGAATAGTTGCCAATGCCCGTTTCGCGATCCGGCGTGATATTCGTCGAGTACAAGGCCCCGAACGGCGTCTTCAGCTCAAGGCCACCTGCCATCGGCTTGCCCCCGGGTGCGGTGTGGCAGGCAACGCAGTCTCCCAGTCGGGCGACGTACTCGCCACGCCTGATCTGATCCGACTTCACTCTGGCCGCGTCGGCCGTTGCCGGCACCTGGCCTGCGACAGTGGGCGCGCTTGGTGGCTGAGTTTGCGCCGGGGCGCCGGACTGCCAGAGCAGCAGAAATGCGCTGATCAGCCCATAGATAGAGAGATGAATGAGCGATCTCTTCAAGTCTATTTTCTGGAGGTTTGCGTAGTTCACACCGGCACCGCACCGCAGCATTGGCTGCCGCGCACCGGCGCATCGTGCGCCTGAGTGCGCCCCCGGTTTGGCTTCAAGCATGGCGAGCAACTCGCCGCCGCTGAGCCCGTCGCTGGAAGCAGGTGGATGGGTTGGCACGATGACTGTGTTCAACGCCCTGCGGGTTGAGCACTGCTCACGTTGGCAGCCCGGCGCGCATCCCAGCCCCATCTGGCAAAGATCTTCTGCCCCGCAGGAGACTTGAGGTATTCGACGAAGGCGGCGGCTTGCGGCTCGGTCTTGCCTTTGCGCGTCAGCACGACACCGGCGTCGCGGTAGATGCGAAACGGCTCATCCATCTCGACCACCTGCGCCAGATCGGGGTTCGCCACCTGCCAGATGTTCCAGATAAGCCAGGCATCGATGTCAGTCTGCCGCGTCCATTGTTCTTTGGCCGCACCGCTGTTTGCCGCTTCTGGGAAGACCATGTTCTTGCGGAACGCCCGCACGATCGCTATGTCTCCGGTGCGCCCGGCCACGTCTTCCCACAGACCGGTTTGCCCTGCACCGGCAACGGTGAGGACCTTGATATTGGGAGCGAGCAGATCGCGAAAGCCTCGGATGTTTTTCGGATTGCCAGGCCGAACCAGGATCGCCGCGGGTCGCAGGTACAGCGGGTAGGCGTCCTTCATTTCGAAGGCGCCCGGCAAGGCCTTGGCGAAGTCACCCAACATGTTCTCGGAACCGCTGAAGATGATGTCCGCGTCCTGCTTCGCCTTTTCAACCCACTGGGGCGTGGGCCCGGCGACGACATTCACGCTGATGCTGTGCGTGGTGCCAAACGCCTTGGCGGCCTCCAACATCGCCGGGGCCGGACCACCCGGCCCGTAGACGTTCAGCACTGTCTGTGCGTGAAGCGCTCCGCTAAAGCCTGACGCCGCAATCGCCAGTATCACTAGCGCCTTGGTACTAGACATTTCAGCATCCCTGTACAGATTTCGAAGCCTGAAGCTTGTCGGCTTCGGGCGCCCCTGCACAGCGGCCGGCATCGCACGCCGGTGTAGGACCGCACCGCGTGTTCAACATGGCGCGAGGATGCAGCGGTACAGACTCAGGGCTCCTCCCGCCAGCGCAGCCCATGCCAAGCGCAGGCGGGCAGACCGGTCTGTTGAAACCGCTGCGGTGCGGCCACGACGCCCGCCGGATGCAAGTGGGGTGCGCTGTGATCGCCAGCCGTCCGCATGGAGCAAGCCTCTAGTTCTGCCCCGGCCCGCGACAGCCAACCGACCGGCGGCGGTCCCGCGACGATCCTGGCATCGCGGCCCTCAGGCTGAGTGAGGGTCCTGTCGTCTTGTTTCCGCCGGCCGCAGTTCTGCGCGCTCTTCCTCGCGCCCTGATGGCGTGGCCGAATCCAGCTTGCGGTCGGGCGATTCGGCCACCTGGGGTGGTGCGTCGGCGTGTGTGATCAGCTCTTCGATGATGAAGTGGCCATACAGTTGTGCGCGTTCGGCCCCCAGCGGCTTGACGCATGCAGCAACCTGCTGTGCCAGTTCGTCTTCGGGCGTGTGCACGATCAGCCAGTGGTAGCCCTTTTCGGCGAGCGCCTTGTGTGCCAGGACCAGATTCTTCTCTTGGCCGATGGATGCGAGCGGACTGGCCGCCTGGATGTCGCGGTCGATCTGCGTCAGCATCTCTCGGTCCGTATAGCTGAGGATCGCGTCGCCAGCGACCCCCAGGCGGCCCAATGCCGTGCGAGCCGCGTCGGCCTGCTCGGCGCTGGGAAATGAGATGACGGTGTGCCCTACGGGCTTGAAGACGCCGAAACTTGTGTGCTCTTCCTGGTCCATGTGTGTCTTTCGGAGTTGCTCGACGTGGATACTGCCGCCGCGGCACCTGGCGCGGCACCTGGCGCGGCACATGGCGCGGCCATGAACATGCTGTGCGCGCTCACTCGACCGATGAATCAGTCCTGAAGGAAGGACAGCAGGGCGTCGTTGAATGCCGACGCGTGAGAGACATTCAACCCGTGCGGCGCGCCACTCACGACGATCAGCTTGCTCTGGGGCACCGCACGGTGGGTGCGTTGGCCCGAACCTTCAATGGGCACGATCGCGTCTGCCTCGCCGTGAATGACCAGTGTCGGCAGCGTCAACTTCTTCAAGTCTTCGCGAAAGTCGGTGGTGGCGAAGGATTCCATGCAGGCCAACGCCGCGTGCTGTGCAGACTGCTCGCACAAAGTGATCGCATCGTGGCGCTGAGTCTCGGTGACTTGCAACACACCGTCGGCTGAGAAGAAAGCCGTCGTGAACTGTTCGAAGTAGGCACCGCGGTCGCGTTCGAACGCCGCCGATTTCTCTTGCGCCTTCTCGGGCGTGAGAGGGCCGCCGGGGTTGTCGGCGGTCTTCATCAGGTAAGGCGGCACGGCCGCTGCGAACACCACGCTGTGCAAGCGCGAGTCGCCATGGCGTGCGATGTAGCGCGCCACTTCGCCGCCGCCCATCGAGAAGCCCACCAGGGTCACATCCTGCAGATCGCACTGGTCCATCACGCGCTGCAGATCGTCGGCGAGCGTGTCGTAGCCGTAACCCGATTCCGGCTTGTCCGAACGGCCGAAGCCACGGCGGTCATAGGCCACGACGCGATAGCCGGCTTCACGCAGCACCGAGACCTGAGGTTCCCAGGCCTGGGCCGACAGGGGCCAACCGTGGATCAGCACTACAGGGCGACCACTGCCGCCACTGTCCTCTATGTGCAGGCGTACGGTGTCTGCGCGTACCGCGTCGACCGTGCTCTGCTGATCCAGGTCCGCGGTGGCTCCGGCAGCAGCACCGCCCAGAGCGCCTGCAGCGGCGCCCAGCGTGGCACCTACCAGCACCCCCACCGGACCGGCCACCACGACGCCGATGGCGGCTCCTGCGGCCATGCCGGCCACCGTGCCCCCACCCATCATCACAGACTTGACCTCGCGCTCGGCCTCCTCGGGCGACAGCGCAACTTGCGCCCCGGCGTTCGGGTCCTGCGACGGAACGCCGTGCCCAGGCCGAGCCTGCTCGGCAAGGTCTGGATCAGCAGGGGCAGCACGCGGCGGCAGCAGAGTGGATTCGTTCATGGGGTATTCCTCCGGAAGGTGACCTCGAAGCGAGCAAGAGAGTCGATGATTGGCAAAGCTTCTTTTACGGCCAGCACAGCAGGGGCCCCGTCCTCCTGCACGCCGAGACAACGTAGGACAAGGGGTCGATCGACGGCACCCGGGCCAGTAGCTGGTACACGCGTCTCATCCCGGCATCGACATGTGACGCATGTCCACCCATGCGCTGCTCCCCAATGGCGAAGAAGCGCAGGCTTCGTGCGGTCTGCGCACCCCACAGGGCATCGCCCGGCACCTCGATGGGCCCGAAGCTGTCGGTCTCCGTGCGGGGTTGGAGAGACGCACACCCGCCTTCCACTGGGGGTTTGCGGTCACGACTTGAGGGCTGCTTCAAGCTGCGCCTTGTTCATCGCGGAGCGCCCCTTCAAACCATGCTGTCGGGCCTCGTTGCGAAGCTGAAGCAAGGTCCGACCGCCTGGCCCCTGGTGCGAGCGCAGGCCACCGCGCCGGCCTGCTGACATGTCGTTGATGGAAGAAGGGCTGGCTTCAACGGACTCGCCGTGTTGCGCACGCTCCTTGTTGACGACGCGTGCGGCAATCTCTTCGGCAAGTGGCTGGGGCTTGCCCTGCTCGAGCAGGCTTTCCTTGATGTGCACGTACTGGCGCTCGCGCTTTGCGGTCCAGGTCTTCTGTGGCATGAGCATTTCTCCAGTCCCTGGACCGGGCAAGCCCGCGAATCCTGATTCGCAGGCGATCGAATGTCCGTTGCACGGCGCGGTCCTGTCTGTTGTGCACCGTACGGTTGCGCCCGTCAGATCACGGCAAGGTGCAGGCTTGTGCGGACGCTCGGGATCACCAACATCTGCAACGGATCCTGTCAGCAGGCAGCCTCCGCTTCATGTCCGCCAACGCCAACCATCCACACGATGACCAAGACAGTGTTGAAGTGGGCACTGATCGCGATCGGCATCCTCGCGATCCTGGTCACGACGGCCCTGGCTGTGCCGGTGAAACTGTGGCGCACCGGCGAAGTGCCCCAATCCGGACTGAAGTACCTGCCACCGGCCCCTGACACCGTGAAGCCCAGGCGTGTGTGGATCGATACCGATGCCGCCTGTGGCACCGGTCAGAGAAGGGATCCGGACGATTGCCTTGCACTGCTCTCACTGGCGGGTGCAGCCCACATCGACATCGCCGGCGTCTCGACAGTCTTCGGCAACGCGCCGGTTGCCGAAGCTGACCAGGTGACTCGCGCGCTGGTGCAGACACTGGGCGGCAGGGCAGGCCGCCCCGGGCGGGCCGTGTCCGCAAGCGTGCCCGTCTTCAAGGGCTGCGGTGCTGCGGCATCGACGTGTCTCGAAGCTGGCGGCAGCCTCGACGCCCAGGGTGCACTGCAGCAAGGCAGCCTGGATGTCGTGGCGCTGGGACCGCTGACCAACCTGGCGGCCGTGCTTGCCCGTGAGCCCGCATTGGCGGCTCGGGTGTCCCACGTCATTGCCGTCATGGGGCGCCGGCCTGGCCATCGCTTCCATCCCAGTGAGAACCGCGCCACCGGCGCCATGCTCTTCGGCCACGGGCCGATCTTTCGGGATCTCAACGCCGTGCTCGACCCCCAGGCGGTCGCGGTCGTCCTGGCCTCGGGCGTTCCCGTAGTGCTCATTCCGTACACGGCGGCGCGGCAGGTGTTGATGACCGGCAGCGACCTCGACCGCATCGCCCGCAACGGCCCGGCGGGGGCATGGGTCGCCGAGCGCAGCCGCGCGTGGCTCGAGTTCTGGCGCAGCGAAGCCGGGCTCGATGGCTTCTATCCCTTCGATCTGATGGCGGCCGCCTACGTGCGCAACCCGGCGCCTTTCGCTTGTGCGCGCGTGACCGCATGGGTGGGAGAAGACGCGCTGCTGCCCTGGTTCGGTGGTGGCCCGGCACTCCTGGTGGCCCAGCAGGCAGGCCCGCCCGCGTCAGCGACGGCGACCGCCCAGGCGCTGTACTGCGATGTCGTGAGCATCGGTGTTGGCGAGTTGTTCCCGTAGGTCAATGCAAACCGCAAAGGAGTCTTTCAATGGTTCAGGTCGAAGTGCTCGAGATGAATGCGCACCGCGCGGCGCTGGAATCGGATGTCCGGCATCTGGTCGACAAGTACCGCGCGATCTTCGGATGGGATGTGCCCGAGGTCGATGAAGCCTTGTCGCAGCGGCTGATCATCGCGGCGATGCGCCAGGCCCTGGATGCACTGGCTGAACAAGATGCCCCAACCCGCCGCGCATAGCGGCGATTCACGTCGTTCGCGGCTACGTCTTGCTGCCCCGCAATTTCGGGAGAGTCCGGATGGATGAGCTGCTTGCGCTTCTGCAATGGCCTGCGATGGTCTTGACCGTGGTGGCGTCGTGGCTGGTGGCATCGACCCGACCGGGCCGACGCAAGCTGTCCTTCTGGATCTTCTTGCTGAGCAACGTTTTGTGGGTGGCGTGGGGCGCGCATACCAGCGCGACGGCGTTGGTGGTCATGCAGTTCTGTCTGGCTGCCTTGAACATCCGGGCCGCCAGGAAGACCAGCGCGGCGGTCGCGCGTTGAACTGGCTGCCGCTCAGCGCGTCGGCGTCACCCGCCAGACGGTGTTGGAAAGATCGTCGGCCACGATCAATGCGCCCTTGGGGTCCACGGTCACGCCGACCGGGCGGCCCATGGTCTTGCCGTCGACCTGGAAGCCGGTGACGAAGTCGACCGCCGGGCCGCTGGGGCGGCCGTTGGCGAAGGGCACGAAGATCACCTTGTAGCCGACGGGCGCGTCCCGGTTCCAGCTGCCGTGCAAGCCGATGAAGGCGCCCTCAGCAAACGGGGCGGCGAACCCCGGCTGCACGAAGGACAAGCCCAGTGGCGCTGAATGCGACTGCAAGGCGAAGTCCGGGCGCACTGCAGCCTGGACCTTTTTGTCGTCCTGGGGCTGCACGCGGCGGTCGACGTTGGGGCCCCAGTACGCGTAGGGCCAGCCGTAGAACGCACCTTCCCGTACCGAAGTGAGGTAGTCCGGCACGAGGTCGGGGCCCAGTTCGTCGCGCTCGTTCACCACCGCCCAGAGCTGCCGGCTTGCCGGCTCGAAGGCCAGGGCCGTGGGATTGCGCAGACCGGTGGCGAACGTCCGCGTCGCGCCACTGCCGGCGTCGATCTGCCAGACCACGGCGCGGTTCTCTTCCACCGCCATGCCGCGCTCGCCGATGTTGCTGTTGGAGCCAATGCCAACGTAGAGAAAGCGGCCGTCTGCATCGGCCGCGAGGGACTTCGTCCAGTGGTGATTGATCGCCGAAGGCAGCTTGGCCACCGTCACAGGCGCCGCGGTGGCCCGTGTCTGCCCGACGACATACTCAAACCGCACCAGCGCGTCCTGGTTGGCGACATACAGCTGGTTTCCAACCAGGGCCAGGCCGTAGGGCGCATTGAGGTTCTCCGAGTAGACCCAACGTCCTTCGTAGGTGCCGTCACCATCGGCATCGCGAAGCAAGGTCAGTTGGTTGCCGCCTTTGACGGACGACGTGCCCTTGGACTTGATGATGCCGGCGATGTAGTCCTTGGGTCTGAGGACGGGGGCGCCTCCGCCCTTGCCTTCGGCTACCAGGATGTCGCCATTGGGCAGCACCAGCGTCTGGCGCGGGATCTTCAGGTCGCTGGCGATGGCCTTGATCGTCCAGCCTTGCGGCACTGCGGGACGGCGGTCGCCCCAGCCTGCGGGTTCTGCGATGCCCATGCTCGGCAACAGACCGCGCTGCGGTGGCGGCAGGTTCGGATTGGCGTTGTTCACGCCGTTCGCTTCGCTCTCCGCGGCGGCAAGGCTCAGCGGGGTGCCAATCATCACGACTGCAGCGAAGGCCGCTGCAGCGCGCAGGCATCGGGTCGTCATGCCGCTCTCCGCAAAGAGCCTGCGAGGCCGACTGCGCTGGCCGTCGCGGCGAGCACCACCACCACGGCCGACAGGATCAATCCGGTCGGCATCGCGGCCCAGCCGTCCTTGCCGTGTACCAGGGCATTGATCAAGCCGACGGCGAAGGTCGCCAGGAGCAAGGCCAGATAGATCAGTGCACCACGATGGCGGTTAGCCGACGAGCGCAGCACATCCACTGCACCCCACAGCAGCGCCGGGCCCGCTATCAGCAGGCCTCCCGCGATCAGCCATGCGGCAAAGTTGACCCACTGGATCTGGTGGCTGCTGGAGTAGGCCCAGTCGCTGAGCAGCGCGCCCAGGAACAGCGGCACGGAGGATAAGGCGAAGACGGCATGCATTCGGGTGTTCACAGCTGTTGGGACGCGTGCTGAGCGGATGACCTGGAGAACGTGGCGGGTGCGAATGGCTGTCGGCGCATTGCGGAATGCACGATCCGCTTGGGGCTGACTGAGACCGCACTGCCGCCCGACACCTTCCACCGGCAGTGCTGCCAACGGGGTCACGATCGCCGGCTGCAGGGCAGACGTCTGTACGACACCGAACAGTGCGCCATGTCTCGCCGTGTTGTGATGCAGATGGGAATCGCCGCCTCGGACTGGGCTTGCGCCCAAAGCGGAGGACCATGGCATGGACGAACCAAGGAGGTGGGTTCCGTACTGCGGGGAGGCGCCTGGCCCCGAGATCTGGCTGAGCCGCTGGAACCTCGACCCGGTGCTCGGTGCCGTCCTGCTGTTGCTTGCGCTGGCGCTGTGGCGCGTGTCGGTGGGTCAGGACGTCACGCCCAGGCGGCTCCTGAGCCTGCGTAGCGCGTGGGCCCTGACGGTCGTGCTCTACGTGTCGCCGTTGTGTGCCTTGAGCTCGGCATTCTTCACGGTGCGGGTGATCCATCACATCGCGCTCGTGTTGGCGATGGCGCCTTTGCTGGCGTTCGGACTGGAACCCTGGCTGCGGCGGCTGCCGCCTTCGCTCTGGAGCTCTACGGCCATCGCCGCCGCAGTCTTCTGGATCTGGCATGCGCCGGCACCCTACGCGGCAGCGCTGTCGTCGGACTTGATCTACGCGCTGATGCAATTCACGCTGCTGGCCAGCGCGATGACCTTCTGGATCGCGGTCCGGAGGTCCGGCGCGACTGCCGCCATGGGTGCCATCCTGGCCACGACGGTGTCGATGGGGCTGCTGGGCGCCTTGATCACCTTCGCCGGGCGGCCGATGTATGAACCGCACTTCGCGTCGACGCTGAGCTGGGGTGTCTCGCCGCTGGAAGACCAGCAACTCGCCGGCATCACGATGTGGGCGCCGGGCAGCATCGCCTACCTGGCCGCCGCGATGTGGATCGGCTGGTGCTGGATGGACGCCGAGCGCAAGCGTGGCCCGCGCACCCGGCCGGCATGAATCTGATTGCCGCCATCGAGTGGGCCGAGGGCTACCACCGGCGCGGCCTGTACTCGCCCATCGGCGTCGCCTTCCATTGGGTCATGGCGGCCTTGATGATCTTCCAGCTGGCCTACGGCTGGTACCTGGGCTGGCAACCCGTGGGCGGGGACAAGTACATCGGTTACCAGACCCATACGGAGGTCGGCCTGACGATCATGCTGCTGGGCACGCTGCGCTTCTTCTGGCACAGCCAGCTCAGCGGCCCCGGCAACGTCGACGAGGCGTCGTTCGCAGGCCGGGCCAGCCGCCTGCTGCAGGCCTGGTTCTACGTCAGCTTCTTTGCGTTGCCGATCAGCGGCTGGGTCATGTGGTCCACGTTGCCCAGCGACCTGGCGCTGTCGATCGCCGGTGTGATCCCGTTTCCCAACCTGCCCTTCGACCAGTTGTCCGAAGGCCTGCAGCACCGCCTGATGCAGTGGGCCGCTGCGGCGCACTTCTGGATGGTCTGGATCACGGCGCTGGCCATTCCCGGCCATGCCGGGGCGGCCGTGCTGCACTACCTGATCAAGCGGGACAAGGTGCTGCCTTCGATGTTCGACCTCAACGGTCCGCAGGTGCCGGGCGTCATGGGATCTGGGCCAGAGGGTGTGCCACAGAAACACGCGCCAGATAAAGGCTCAGCTGCCTGACCTCGTCAGGCTTGAGCTGCTGCGCCACCTTCAACATCACATGATTGCCGTCATTGCGTCTCTTCGAAACCTGCCAGTCCTGCAATTGCTGGGTCAGGTAGAAGGCCGGCTGGGCGTTCAGCGGCGGCCCGTTCACGCTGCCGACCCCTTCGACGCCATGGCACTGCTCGCAGGCACTGGCGTACAGCGCAGGGGTCGCCGCGGCGATGGCTTCCTCGGTGGCGGGCTGGGTTTCAAAAGGAAAGGCCTGCGGCGGCAGCGAGGCATAGAAGTTGGCTACCCGCACGCGTTCATGGCTGTCGAGAAAGCGCGCCGCGTCGCGCATCACCTCGTGCGCGCGCAAGCCCACCGCGTAGTCTTCCATCTGCTTTTGCAGGTAGCCTGCCGGCAGGCCGGCCAGGCGCGGCGCGTCGAAACCATTGCCCTCGCCACGCGCGCCGTGACAGGTCACGCAGGCGTAGCGCGCGCCGCCTTCGCCGCCGCTCATCGCGATGAGTTCGCCGCTGGCACTGAAGCGGTCGTCGGTAATGTTCATGCGATCGGAACAAGCTGTCGACAACACGGCAGCGCACAGGGCCAGCAGCAGGCCGCCGATGTTTGCGGGCCGCGGTTGATGCAGCGATGGTGGACGACGCATGGGGTCTAGATCATCCTTCATGCAACGGTCCGCCGCTGTACGCCGAAGCACACCCGGCCGCTGGCTGATGCTGGCCTGCGCCAGCCTGATGGCCTGCGATGGCCCGCCCGACCGCACGCCGACGCTGGGCGATGCCAGTACCGCAAAGGGTCGGCAACTCGTTGCCGACAAGGGCTGCGTGGCATGCCACGCCTTCCCCGACGTGAAGTGGCCGCGCGGCGGGCTCGGCCCGTCGCTGGAAGCCTTCGGGCGACAGGGCCTGATCGCCGGGCGGCTGCCCAACCAGCCCGGCGTGCTGATGCAGTTCGTCAGGAACGCCCCCGCGCTGGTGCCCGGGACAGCCATGCCGGCCATACCAATGACTGACCAGGAAGCCCGTGATGTCACAGCCTACCTCCTCACGCTCAAGCCCCGCTGAGGCCTTCACTGCGGCAATCAGCGGCTGGCCACCGCCGGTGCTCGACCCGCACGGTCCGTTCTCGAACACGGTCACCACGCTGGCCTGGGTGCTGATCGCGCTTGTCACACTGATCTTCGTGCTCGTCTGCGCCGCCCTGTGGGTGGCGCTGTACGGCAGCGACGAACTGCGCGCCAAGCTCGGCGGCGAAGGCGTCGTCAAGTGGTTCGGGCTGATCGTCCCGGCAGGCGTGCTCTTTCTGCTGCTGGCCTGGGGCACGACGATGGTCGCCGGCATGACGACGATCATGGGCGACGAGCTGCGCATGCGCGTGTCCGGCAACATCTACTGGTGGCGCGTGTCCTACCTCGACGCGGCAGGCAAAGAGATCCATGCCGATGCCAACGAACTGCATATCCCGGTGGGTCGCCCCGTCGTCGTCGAGATGGTTTCGGAAGACGTGATCCACAGCTTCTGGGTGCCCAAGCTCGGCGGCAAGATGGACATGATCCCGGGCCGCACCAACCGGCTCAAGCTGCAGGCCGACAAGGCTGGCGTCTACGGCGGGCAGTGCGCGGAGTTCTGCGGCGGGGCGCATTCGCTGATGGGCTTCGTGGTGGTCGCGCACGAGCCCGCCGAATGGCAGCGCTGGTTCGATGCGCGCCTGACACCGCCCCCGGCTGCGGCACCCATTGGCGCCGACGTGCTGCGCGGCAGCCAGCTCTTCACCGAGGTCGGTTGCGCCGCCTGCCACCGCGTCGCCGGCACCTCCGCACAAGGCTTGTCCGGCCCCGACCTGACGCACGTCGGTTCGCGTCAGTCGCTGGGCGCCGGCATCCTGCCCAACACCCGTGGCACGCTGATCGGCTGGATCGGGGACAGCCAGTCGATCAAGCCCAACAACCGCATGCCCGCCTACCGCTCGCTGCAGGCTGCCGAGCTGGGCGCACTGGCCGCCTACATGGAGTCGTTGAAGTGACCCGCAGCGCAACCCCGGGCGTGGCGGGTGCCATTGACGACGCAGCGACCACGCCTTCGGAGACCGGCTTCGACGCTCGGCTCTACGAGCGCTTTCCGACGCAAGGCAACAGGCCGCCCGGTGAACTCGAGGCCCTGAAGAAGGTCTGGGAAACACCGACGGGATGGCGGGCCTTCAGCGCCGTCAACAACAACTTCATCGGTTTCCTGTTCATCGTCACGGCCTTCGGCTTCTTCGTGGCTGCAGGTGTCCTGTCGCTGGTGATGCGCGTGCAACTGGCCGCGCCGCTGGCCGGCATCGTGCCGCAGGAGACCTACAACCAGCTGTTCACGATGCACGGCTCGGTGATGATGTTCCTGTTTGCGGTGCCGGCGGTCGAGGCCATCGCGGTGATGCTGTTGCCGCAGATGATTGCGGCGCGCGACCTGCCGTTCCCGCGGCTGTCGGCGTACTCGTACTGGGCCTACCTGATCGGCGGCGTCGTCTTCTTCTGCTCGATCTTCTTCAGCCTGGCACCCAGCGGTGGCTGGTTCATGTACCCGCCGCTGAGCGATGGGGTCTATTCCAAGGGCATCAACGCCGACTTCTGGCTGCTGGGCATTGGCTTCATCGAGATCTCGGCCATCGCCGGCGCCATCGAACTCATCGTCGGTGTGCTGCGCACGCGCGCCCCGGGCATGACACTGGCCAAGATGCCTGTCTACGCCTGGGCGGTACTGATCTTCGGCGTGATGATCATCCTGGCCTTCCCGGCGATGATCATGGTGACCTTCCTGCTGGAGCTCGAGCGTGCCTTCAACTGGCCGCTGTTCGACGCCACACGCGGCGGCGACCCGTTGCTGTACCAGCACCTGTTCTGGTTCTTCGGCCACCCCGACGTCTACATCATCTTCATCCCTGCCTCGGCGATGGTGTCGACGATGATCGTCACGGTCGCACAGAAGCCGCTGGTCGGCCACGAGATCGTCGTGCTGGCCTTGATCGCCACCGGCTTCATCAGCTTCGGGGTCTGGGCACACCACATGTTCACGGTGGGCCTGCCCGGGCTGTCCGCCGGCTACTTCTCGGCCGCGTCGATGGCGGTGGCCATTCCAGCGGGCGCCCAGGTGTTTGCGTGGATCGCCACGCTCGCGTCGGGCAAGGTGCAGCGCAACGTGCCATCGCTGTTCCTCGTCGGCGGCATCCTCATCTTCGTGATGGGCGGTCTCACGGGCGTGATGGTGGGCATGGTTGCCTTCGACGGCCAGGCGCACGACACCTATTTCGTGGTCGCGCACTTCCACTACGTGCTGATCGGCAGCATGGTGTTCCCGCTGTTCGCTGGGTTCTATTACTGGACGCCGATGATCAACGGCCGGCAGCTGTCAGAGAAGGTCGGACGCTGGGTCTTCTGGCTCAGCTTCGTCGGCGTGCATGTCTGCTTCCTGCCCATGCACCTGAGCGGGTTGATGGGCATGCCCAGGCGCGTGGACACCTATCTGCCCGGGCGGTCCTGGGAGCTGCCGAACCTGGTCTCGACCGTGGGCGCCTTCATCATGGCCGCGGGGGTGCTGCTGTTCCTGGTCGACGCCATCCGCTGCTACGGCCGCAAGGGCAATGAAGAGGGGAACGCCCGCAACGTGTACAAGGGCGGCACGCTGGAATGGCTGGCCACCGGCAACTACGCGGTGCGTTCGATCCCGGTCGTCAACGAGCTCGAGCCCTTGTGGGCCGATGCCCGGCTGCGGGAAGACGTCGAGGCCGGGCGCTACTTCCTGCCCGGCACCGCCACCGGCGCACGCGAGACGCTGATCACCAGCAGCTCGCGCGCGGAGCCGCAGTACGTGCAGATCATGCCGGGGCCTACTTGGTGGCCGCTGCTGGCGGCGCTGTTCACTGCGGGCTTCTTCCTGCTGCTGACGGTGAAGGCCGTGACGCTGAGCGCGATCTGCGGCGTGCTGACCGTCTTCTGCCTGATGCGCTGGGTCTGGGCCAACGACCGCCACCTGCCGCAGAAGCAGGTCGATGCAGGCGCCGGCATCATGCTGCCCACCTACGTGACCGGCCCCCAATCGCACGGCTGGTGGGCCGCGGTGCTGCTGGTCATCGTGCTGGGGATGGTCTACCTGATGGCGCTGTTTTCCTACCTCTACCTGTTCGGTACCCATCCCGATTGGTGGAAGGTCGCCGCGCCGCGCGGGGCGCTGGTTCCCGGCCTGCTGCTGCTGGGCGCAGCCGCGGGCCTGGCCTACGCGGCCCGGCCTTTGATGGCCAAGCTGAAGCGCGGCAGCGGGCTCAGCGCCTTGGTCATGACGCTGAGCATGGTGTGCCTGGTTACCGCGCTGGCGGTGGACGGTCTCGACTGGTGGCACGCCGGGCTGCGCGGGGACGCCAGCGGGCAGGGTGCCACCATCTACGCCATGTTGGCGTGGCACGGCACCATCGTTCTGGCTGTCGTGCTGTCGGCCTTCTACTACCTGGCACGCTGGGTGCGCGGCCTGGCGCCAGGCCCGGCCAACAAGACCCTGGAGGCGCTGCGCATCCTGTTCATGTACGCCGCGCTCGAGGGTGCTGCCGGCCTGCTGATGCCGCGCTTGCTGCCCTGGGGCGGCGTGTGAAGGCGCTCAAGCAGGCGAACGGGAAGTCGAGTGGACGGCCCCTCGTCACGGCCTTCGTGATCTGGTTCGTGCACTTCATGGTGCTCTGGGCGGCGGGCGAGATCTGGCCGCATCAGTGGACTGCCAACGCATTGGCGTGGGGGTTCACTGCGATCGCGCTGCTGGCCGTGGGTCTGCATTTCGTTCGATTGAAGGCTCAGCACGCCCATGGCGGCCTCCCGGGCTGGAGCTTTGGCCATCGCCATGGCCACGGCGGCGGTGGTGTTCACTGCACTTCCTTCGTTGGTTCTTCTGCCGTGAGCGGGAGGCTCAGTTTCAGGGAACGCGCATGAAAGGGCATGATGCGCTGCCACGTCAATCGCGGCGGACACTTCAGTGTCCCGGCGCAGTCCATGCCGTAACGGCCCTCAGAGCAGTTCGTGTGATCGCAACTGGCCGTCATGCAAGTTTTGCCATAGCAGCCATCAGCGGGCACCGGTCGTCGGCAGGTCTGAGGCAGCTCAACTCAGAAACTCGGCTCGGCTACTCGGGCGCGCCATCGAGATCGGCTGAGAGCAATGCCCAAACTCCGACGGTGAACGAGAGATTGCCGCCGCGGTGTGCCGCATCTGCAAGCTTCGTGACCCTGTCTGCAGCCCTTGCCGTGGACCGCTGAGGTGATGCCGTGTTGTCCGCGGGTGGCCGCAGCTTGCTGCTCGATGCCCTCCAGAGCCTGACGCAAGGAGTCGATGATCAAGGGCGGGTCATGCTCATCCACCTCTTGGAGTAAAGCGCCTGGGCTCTGCGTCGTCACCAAGATGGGCGGTTGCAGCTCCTGGTTGAATCTGCGGGCTGCGCGTTGTGCTGTGGGACTGCGTCGACGTGGGTGTGCCGAAAGGACTCGCCGAGGTGACCGCTTGCAAGTACTTGTCGCTCTAGACATCCCGGTTCAGCGTTAAATGCGAACCGACATCGGCCGCGCCTGGCCCGCGTCAGGGAGCGGGCTTGTCCAGCCCGAACTGCCACAGCAGGAAGGCCCAGCGGTCTGCGGTGCGCCGCTGCGCCTGTTCACGCGTGCTGCCCACACCGTGGCCGCCGTCGTATTCCAGGCGTTGCAGCACCGGCTTGCCGCTGCTGGTGGCCGCCGCCAGCCGTGACGCGGTCTTGAGCGTCATCCACACGTCTACCCGGCTGTCGTTGACACCATGCTCGAACAGCAGGGCGGGGTACTTCACGCCGTCGCGGGTGTTGGCGTAGGGGCTCATCTCCAGCAGGGCGCGGAACTCGTCTTCCTTCTTGACGCTGCCGTACTCGTGGATGTTGGCAATGCCGTTGGCGCGGGTCTCCGAGCGCACCAGGTCGGTGTTGCCCACCGACACCACCGCCGCGGCAAAGAGATCGGGTCGCGCGGTGAAGGCTCGCCCCACGAAGATGCCGCCGGCGCTGCCGCCCATGATGGCCAGCCGGTCCGGCGCCGTGTAGCGCTGCGCGATCAGCCACTCGGCGGCGGCGATGCCATCCTTCCAGGTGTTGGGCTTGGTGGTCTTCTGGCCGGCACGGTGCCAGGCGTCGCCGAACACGCCGCCGCCGCGCACATGGGCGATGACGAACACGCCCCCTCTTTCCAGCCAGGCCAGCAGGCGCGGGCTCCAGCCGGGGGTCTCGGTGTTGCCGTAGGCGCCGTAGCCGTACAGCAGCGTGGGGTTGCGACCGTCGAGCTTGAGGTCGGCGCGCGAGATGATCGACACAGGCACCTCGACGCCGTCGTGGCTCTTGACGCGCACCTCGCGTGCCATCAAGCCTTCGGGCGCATCGAAGCGGGCCGGCGAGATCAAGGGCAGCGCCTGCACCGCCACCACCGCCACCGCCGCCGCGCCGCCCGTGCCGGCCTTGGCGGGTTCGGCGGTGTGCAGCGTCGAGGCGCGGGTCCAGGCGCTGAGCCGGAACACTGCGCCATCTTGCTGTGGGTCGGTGAACATCAGGTCGACCTGGCCTTGCCCGGGCAGTTCCACCGGTTGCGGCGTCGCGCCAGCGCGGTGGCTGACGCGCAGCAGCCGCGTCACCGGGCCCTGGCGCTGCGTCACGTACAGGGCGTCGCGTGCCGCACCGGCTTGCATGACCACATCGTCACCGGCGGGCACCACCACCTCGGCCTTGGCCAGATCGGGGCTGGCCAGCGGCATGCGCAGCACCCGGTAGCGCGGCGCCTGGGCCGCGGTCTTGACATACACCCAGCCGCCCGCGATCGTGGTTTCGGTGACCAGGGCTTCCTCGCCGAACACCTTGCGCCAGCGAGCCTTGCCGGCCAGCACCTCGGCCAGGTCCGCCAGGTACAGCGACTGCTCGCGCTTGACCCCGTCCGTCACCAACGATGCCGCCAGCGGCGTGTCGGCGATCGGGAACACGTAGCCGTAGGCCGAGCGCGGAACGCTGACATCGGCATGCACGCCCGGGCCGAACACCGCCGGGTCCTCGCCCGGGGCACCCAGCATGCGCAGGTAACGCAGGTTGTCCTGGAAGCGCTCGGTGGCCGGCAGGCTGGCCCAGTCGAGCTTCAGGCGGAAGTAGAAGTAGCCCTTGCCGCTGGGCAGCCAGCTGACGGCGCCATTGCCGCGCACCGCCGGGATCGGCCTGTCCACCTCTTTGCCGCTGGCAACGTCCAGCACGTGCTGCGTGCCGATCTCGGTGCCGCCGGAGGAGATGGCGTAGGCCACGAGCCGCCCATCGGGCGACGGTGTGAAGCCGCCGATCGCGTGGGGCTGGCCGGTGGCCTTGGCCAGCGCCTCAGGGTCCACCAGCACCACGTCGGGCCCGGCGGCGGTGTCGCGGTAGACCAGCTTGAACTGGTTGTCGGTGGCATTGCGGCGCAGGTAGAAGAGCCGGCCCGATGCGGTGCGTCGCACGTCGCTCACGGCAGCGGGCGCAGCCCTGTCGATCTCGGCGATGCGCGCCAGCAGTGCGCCGCGCGCCGGCAGCCTGGCCAGGATGGCGTCGGTGGCGTCGGCCTGCGCCTTCATCCAGGTCTGCACCGCCGGATCCTTGGTGTTCTCGAGGAAGCGGTAGGGGTCGTCGACCGGCGTGTCCCAGTAGGTGTCCACCACGTTCCGGGCCGCCAGGGGCGGGGGCAGGTCGACGCCCAGAAAGCCGGCGGCCCACAGCGCCGGCGCGGCGCCGCACAGGGTGACAAACAGGCCGACGGCCGCGATCACGCGGGGCAGAAAGGAGGGCACGTTTCGTGGAGTCAAGGTATGGCCTGGGCAAGGGGCTGTGGGCGGCGCGGCGGGCAAGGCGACGAAAACCAGAAGGTGGTTGTGCGGCGAACCATTCATGACAACCCGGCTGCGGCCACGGCCACCACACGCCCATCGTCGAGCAGCGCCGCCACTGCCTGCCCGCCGGGCAGCGCCACCGTCTGCGCCACGCGCGCGGGCAACGTGATGGACGCCAGCTCGGCCCAGTCCGCCCGGGCGTCGAGCACACGCAGGGCCAGGCCGTCCTGCTGCGGCAGCACGAGGCGTTGGCCCAGCCATGCCGCCAGGTCGAGTTCGCGCGAGCCGATGCGGTGCGTGCTGACGCCGCGCGCCACGACGCGGCCGACCAGACTTCGGCCTTCGACGCGGTACTCGTGCAGCACGCCGCCGATGTGCGGCGTGTGCACCGCGAGCATGCGCATGCCGTCGGTGCTGGGCGCCATCCAGCGGTTGGGCGTGCCGATGGGATTTCCCAATACGGCCCACTCCAGGGCGCGCGACTGCGTGGCATGCGCCGCCACCAGCCCCAGCTGGCCGCCCTGCGGCCCGGCGCGCACGGTGAGCAGCGCGCTGCCGCGGCCCAGCGCCACCGGGCGCGGCGCAATGTCCTCGATCACATGGGGGGCCGGCAGCTCCAACTCGCGCAAGGGCTCCAGGCTGTGGCGTTCGAGCCAGAGCACGCGCGTGGCCTCGACGCCGTCGCCGAGCACGCCGTGTCCGTAGCGCTGGCTGTCGGGCCCTGCCAGCACCACCAGATGGCCGCCGTCGCCGCGCGCGTCCAGGTCGGCCAGCAGCGGCCGCGCGTCGGGCAGCACTGCCTCGGCCGAGCGCGCCACCGTCGTCCATGCCGGGGTCGCGCCGGGCTCCAGGCGCAGCAGGCGGTGGCTGCCGGCGGCCACGCCGATCACCGCCAGCGGCAGCACCAGCAAACCGGCCTGTGGTGCCAGCGCTTCGCGCTGCCCACGCTGGACCTGGCCGTCTTGCCACACCCACAGGCCGCCATCGGCATGCCGCGCGGCGATGCGGCCGTGGCCGCTGGCCAGCGGCGTGAGCGGGTCCAGCCCGTCGCCAAGCCGGATCGCTGCGGCGCCGCTGGGCGACAGCGCCCACAGCGTGCCATGGGCACCCACGGCCAGCAGGCCGCTCGGCCCGCCGGCGCGCAACTGCCGCAGCGGCTCTGTCGCCGCGATGCTGCGCACCACCCCTGCGGCCCGTGCCGACGGCGCCGCTGCCACGGCGGCAGCGAGCAGCAGACAGCGCCGTCGCGACAGCATCGGCCGCAGTGCCCCGAGGCTCACGAGGCGCCCGCGCAGTCGCCGCGTGCCGGGCAGTTCATGGCCGGCGCCAGGCCGATGAGCCTGCTGCCGCTTCGGCGACCCGCCGGGACGGGACGTGCGACAGCAAGGGCGCCTGCGGCAAGGGCATGGCCCGGCGGGGCAACGGCATGGGCGACTCCGGGGTGGCGGTGATGGGGCCGAGGGCCTGACTGTAGGGGCTGACGGCAAGGAATGCCGGGCGTCGGGGTGGGGCCTCGACCGACGAGATGGACGGCTGCATAAACTCGCGGGCCGGCAGGTTGCCGGCGATCGCCGCGCGAGAACACCCCATGAGCTTCGAAACAGCATCTGCCCGACGGTCGGCCCGCACGAGATGCCGCAGCCGGCTTGCGCCTGCACGGCGATGCTGATCTGGCTCGACCGCTTGCCGTGGATCTGGTTGCTGTTGCTGGCGGCCTGGATGGCCATCGCGCCCATCACGCCCGAGCCCCATCTGGTCGAGAAACTTCGCCTTCTGGCCCAGGGCGCACTGGTGCGCCCGCTGGACATCTTCGATCTGGCCCTGCACGCGACACCGCTCTTGCTGGTGCTGCTCAAGCTGTGGCGGCAGCGGCGCGCGCCTCGGCCCTGACGCGCCCGGGCGCACCGGGTCTGCGGCGCCCCTTGCGCTGAACGTCTGCACGCTGGCCGCCCAGGCCGACCCCTCTGGGCAAACCAAGGCGCTGCTCAAGGGCGAACGCCGGCGCCGTGCCCCGGTTTCACACGTTGAACAGGAAATTCATCACGTCGCCGTCCTTGACCACGTACTCCTTGCCTTCGGCGCGCATCTTGCCGTGGTCCTTGGCGCCTTGTTCGCCCTTGAAGGCGATGAAGTCGTCGTA
>JALHPY010000036.1:11586-32820 GCA_022842305.1 Rubrivivax sp. | reverse complement strand
GCGGACCCGGCGCCCCGGCCAGCGGCGGCGCCAGTGCAGCACCCGGGGCGGCACCCGGCGCGGCGCTCGGGGCGGCCCGCCCCTCGGGCATGCCTTGACGCAGCCCTGAACCGGAGACCGCGATGCGACTGTCGGAAACCTCGATCCGCCGCCCGGTGCTGGCCAGCGTGATGTCGCTGCTGCTGCTGCTGCTGGGCCTGGTGTCCTTCAACCAGCTCAGCCTGCGCGAGTACCCGCGCATCGACGAGCCGCTGGTCAACGTCAGCACGCGGCTGCTGGGCGCCAGCTCCGAGGTCATCGAGTCGCAGGTCACCAAGCCGCTGGAAGACTCCATCGCCGGCATCGACGGCGTGGACATCATGACCTCGGTGTCGCGCACCGAGAGCAGCCAGATCACGGTGCGCTTCCGCCTGAGCAAGGACCCCGACACCGCCGCGGCCGAGGTGCGCGACCGCGTGGCGCGCGTGCGCGGCCGCCTCCCCGAGGCCGCCGACGAACCCGTCATCGCCAAGGTCGAGGCCGACGCCACGCCCACCATCTGGCTGGCCTTTGCCAGCGAGACCATGAGCCCGCTGCAGCTCACCGACCTGATCAACCGCGTGGTCAAGCCGCGGCTGCAGACCATTCCCGGCGTGGCCGACATCCAGATCGGCGGCGACCGCAAGTTCGCCATGCGCATCTGGCTGGACGCCGAGAAGCTGGCCGGCTACCGGCTCACGGTGCAGGACGTCGAGGACGCGCTGCGCCGCCAGAACCTGGAAGTACCTGCCGGGCGCATCGAGAGCCAGCAGCGCGAGTTCAGCGTGACCGCGCGCACCGACCTCAACACCGTGGCGCAGTTCGAGCAGATCGCGCTCAAGACCGTGGCCGGCTACACCGTGCGCCTGGCCGACGTGGCGCGCATCGAAGAGGCCGCTGCCAACGAGCGCAGCCGCGTGCGCCTGAACGGCGTGCCCAGCATCAGCACCGGCGTCATCCGCAACGCCACCGCCAACCCGCTGGAGGTGGCCAACGGCGTGCGCGCCGCCATGCCGCTGATCCAGCGCGACCTGCCGCCCACGGTGCGCGTGATCCAGGCCAACGACTTGTCGGTGTTCATCGACCGCTCGGTCAAGGCCGTCTACACCACGGTGATCGAGGCGGTGGTGCTGGTGGCGCTGGTTGTGTTCGTGTTCCTGCGCACGCTGCGCGCGTCCATCATCCCGCTGGTCACCATTCCGGTAAGCCTGGTCGGCGCCTTTTCGCTCATCGCGCTGGCCGGCTTCACCGTCAACACGCTCACGCTGCTGGCCCTGGTGCTGGCCATCGGCCTGGTGGTGGACGACGCCATCGTCGTGCTCGAGAACATCTTCCGTCACATCGAGGAAGGCCTCACGCCGTTCCAGGCCGCCATCAAGGGCGTGCACGAGATCAGCTTCGCGGTGGTGGCCATGACGCTGACGCTGGCCGCTGTGTTTGCGCCGCTGGCCTTCACGCCCGGGCGCACCGGGCGGCTGTTCAGCGAATTTGCGCTCACGCTGGCCGGCGCAGTGCTGGTGTCGGGCTTCGTGGCGCTGACGCTGACGCCCATGATGTGCAGCAAGCTGCTGCGCCACAACCCCAAGCCCGGCTGGTTCGACCGCACGGGAGAGGCCTCGCTGCAATGGCTGGTGGCGCGCTACAGCCGCGTGCTGCGCTGGACGCTGGCGCGGCGCTGGCTGATGGTGGGCGTGATGCTGGCCTCGGGCGCGGGCAGCTGGTGGTTGTTCACGCACGCCAAGAGCGAGCTGTCGCCGCTGGAAGACCGCGGCGTCATCGCCATGCCCATACGGGCGCCCGACGGCGCCACGCTCGAATACACGGCGCGCTACCTCGACGCGCTGGAGACCATCACCGCGCAGTATCCCGAGTTCGACCGCCGCTTCTTCTTCATGGGCGGCGGCCAGGTGTCCAGCGCCTTCGGCGCGCTGCGCACCACCGACTGGAGCGAGCGCACGCGCACCACGCCCGAGCTGGCGCAGCTGCTGCTGCCGCAGATCATGGCGCTGCCCGGCATCACCGCGTTCCCGGTCACGCCGCCCAGCCTGGGGCAGGGCTTCCGCGAGCGCTCGATCAACTACGTGCTGGTCAGCGGCGACAGCTACCCCAACATGGCGCGCGCGGCCCAGGCCATGATCGCCGAGATGCAGGCCAACCCCGGCATCGTGCAGCCCGACAGCGACCTGCAGCTCAACAAGCCCGAGATCTTCATCGACGTCGACCGCGCCCGCGCCGCCGACATGGGTGTCTCGGTGGAGGCCGTGGCGCGCACCGTCGAGACCATGCTGGGCGGCCGCGTGGTCACGCGCTACAAGCGTGACGCCGAGCAGTACGACGTGCTGGTGCAGACCAGTGCCGCCGGCCGCGCCACGCCAGAGGACATCGACCGCATCTTCGTGCGCGGCCGCAACGAGACCATGGTGCCGCTGTCGTCGCTGGTGACGGTGCGCGAATCGGTGAGCCCGCGCGAGCTCAACCACTTCAACCAGCGGCGCTCGGTCACGCTCACCGCCAACCTGGCGCCGGGATATTCGCTGGGCGAGGCGCTGACGTTCATGGACGCAGCCGCGGCGCGCGTGCTGCCCCAGGGCTATGCGACTGAACTGAACGGCGTGAGCCGCGAGTTCCGCGCGTCGGCGGGCTCGCTGGGCCTGGTCTTCGTGCTGGCGCTGCTGTTCATCTTTCTGGTGCTGGCGGCGCAGTTCGAGAGCTTCATCGACCCCTTCGTCATCCTGCTGGCGGTGCCGCTGTCGATGGTGGGGGCGTTGCTGGCCCTGCAGATATCGGGCGGCACGCTCAACGTGTTCTCGCAGATCGGCCTGATCACGCTGGTGGGGCTGATCACCAAGCACGGCATCCTGATCGTCGAGTTCAGCAACCAGCTGCGGCGCCAGGGCCGAGACGTGATGGACGCGGTGATCGAGGCCGCCACGCTGCGCCTGCGCCCGATCATGATGACCACCGGCGCCATGGTGCTGGGCGCATTGCCGCTGGCCCTGGCCAGCGGTGCCGGCGCCGAGAGCCGCCAGCAGATCGGCTGGGTCATCGTCGGCGGCATGAGCATCGGCACGCTGCTCACCATCTTCGTCGTGCCCACGGTCTACACGCTGTTCGCGCGCCGCGGCGTGCCCGGCGAGATCACCACGCCGGGGCTGGCCGAGGCCGGCGCCGAGTAGACCCGGCTTCGAATTACAGCGCCAGCCGGCCCTGCTGTGCCTGCAGCGTGCGCGCCAGCAGCGCCGTGGTGGCGTAGATGGCCTCGATGGTGGGGGTGGGCACGCCGGCGATGCGGCCCAGCTCGACCACCGCGCCCACCAGCGCCTCGAGTTCGAGCGCACGGCCGTTCTCCACGTCCTGCAGCATCGAGGTCTTGTGCGCGCCCACGGCCTCGGCCCCTGCGATGCGCTGCTCCAGGCTGATCTTGAAGACCACGCCCAGGGCCTCGGCCACGGCCTGGGCCTCGCGCATCATGCGTGCCGCCAGTTCGCGCGTGGGCGGGAAGCGGCAGATGTCCTGCAGCGTGGCGTGGGTCAGTGCCGAGATCGGATTGAAGCTCAGGTTGCCCCAGAGCTTGACCCAGAGCTCGGCGCGGATGTCGCGGCTCACCGGGCTCTTGAAGCCGGCCTTCATCAGGGCCTTGGACAGGGTGTCGACGCGCTCGCTGCGGCTGCCGTCGAGTTCGCCCAGGCTGAAGCGGTTGCCCTCGATCACGCGCACCACGCCCGGTGCCACCAGCTCGCTGGCCGGGTAGACCACGCTGCCGATTATGCGCTCGGGCTCGATGTGCGCGGCGATCTGGCCGTCGGGGTCCAGGCTGGCCAGGCTGCGGCCATGGTGCGGGCCGGCCAGCTTGTGGAAGTACCACCAGGGCACGCCGTTGATCATGGTCACCACGACGGTGTGGGGGCCGAACAGTCCACGCAGTTCGGGCAGCAGGTCGCGCACCTGGTGCGCCTTGACGGTGAGCAGCACGGCATCTTGCGGGCCGGCGTCGGCGCAGTGTTGCACGGCGCGCACGGCACTGGCGTGCTGCTCGCTGCCATCCTCCTGGATCAGCTTGAAGCCGTTGGCGTTGATGGCTTCCAGGTTGCGGTTGCGCGCGATGAAGACCACGTCTTCACCGGCCAGCGACAGCCGCGCCCCGAGGTAGCCGCCGATGGCGCCGGCGCCGACGATGGCGATCCTCATGCCTTGGCCTCCAGCCTGCGCCGCTCGTGGGCGCGAGCCAGGTTCTTGGCGGCACCCCACAAGGGCCACAGCAACAGCACCAGCGCCAGCGCCGTGATGCTGCCCACCAGGCCGTTGGACCAGAAGATGCTCAGGCTGCCCTGGCTCAGCAGCATGGCCTGGCGGAAGCTGGACTCGGCCATGTCGCCCAGTACCAGCGCCAGCACCATCGGCGCCATCGGGTAGCGCAGCTTCTTGAACAGGTAGCCGACGACGCCGAAGACCAGCATCAGGTACACATCGAACATCGAGCTGTGCACGGTGTAGGCGCCGATGGCGCAGATGACGATGATCACCGGCCCGATGATCGAGAACGGGATGCGCAGGATGGCGGCCCACCAGGGCACGGTGGTCAGCACCACGATCAGGCCGACGATGTTGCCGATGTACATGCTGGCGATCAGGCCCCAGACGAAGTCCTTCTGCTCGATGAACAGCATGGGCCCGGGCTGCAGGCCCCAGATGAGCAGCCCGCCCAGCAACACCGCGGCCGTGGGCGAGCCCGGGATGCCCAGCGTCAGCATGGGCAGCAGCGCGGCGGTGCCGGCGGCGTGGGCCGCGGTCTCGGGCGCCACCACGCCCTCGATCCGGCCCTTGCCGAAGGATTCGGGGTCGCTTGAGAGGCGCCGCGCCATGCCGTAGCTCATGAAGGACGCCGGCGTGGCGCCGCCGGGCGTGATGCCCATCCAGCAGCCCACGGCCACGCTGCGCAGGAACAGCTTCCAGTGGCGAATGAGCTCGCCCCAGGTCTGCCACACGACCTTGAAGTTGATCTTGGCGCTCTTGCCCTTGAAGGCCAGGCCTTCTTCCATGGTGAGCAGGATCTCGCCGATGCCGAACAGGCCGATCACCGCGATCAGGAAGTCGAAGCCCTTCAACAGCTCGGGCACGTCGTAGGTCATGCGCAGCTGGCCCGTCACCGAATCCATGCCCACGGCGGCCAGGGCAAAGCCCAGCATCATGGCGGCGATGGTCTTGGCCGCTGGCTCCTTGCTCATGCCCACGAAGCTGCAGAAGGTGAGCAGCTGCACCGCAAAGAACTCTGCCGGCCCGAACTTCAGCGCAAAGCGCGCCAGCAGCGGTGCGGTGAAGGTGATCAGCAGCACCGCGAAGATGGCGCCCACGAAGCTGGAGGTGAAGGCCGCCGTCAGCGCCTGTGCCGCGCGACCCTGCTGCGCCATCGGGTAGCCGTCGAAGGTGGTGGCCACGCTCCAGGGCTCGCCCGGAATGTTGAACAGGATGGACGTGATGGCCCCGCCGAACAGCGCACCCCAGTAGATGCAGCTCAGCATGATGATGGCCGAGGTCGGGTTCATGCTGAAGGTCAGCGGCAGCAGGATGGCCACGCCGTTGGCCCCGCCCAGCCCGGGCAGCACGCCGATCAGCACGCCCAGCGTGATGCCCACCAGCATGAAGCCCAGGTTGGGCAGCGTCAGCGCGACGCCGAAGCCCTGCATCAGGTTGTTGAACTCTTCCATCGCCGTCCTAAAGGCCCAGCAGGGCTTCGAGCGGTCCCTTGGGCAGGGGCACCAGGAACCAGCGCTCGAACACGCCGAAAAAGGCCAGCGGCACCGCCAGCGCCACGGCCAGGGTCAGCGGCCAGGGGTGCTTGCCATGGCGCAGCATGAAGTAGCCGATGAGCAGCGCCGAGGCGACGTAGATGCCGCTGAAGCGGATCAGGCCCGCGTACAGCAGCATGGGCAGCAGCACCGCGGCCACGCTGCGCAGCTGCGCCCGCTCGGCAAATGGCTGCAGCTTGCGCCAGCGCCACAGCGCCACCAGCGCGGTCCAGGCGCTGGACAGCAGCAGCGCCAGCCCGATGTAGAAGGGGAAGTAGCCCGAACGCGGGCCGTCCTCGCCCCAGCCGGTGCCCACGCGCAGGCTGTCGGTGATGACCAGCAGCGCCAGCGCCATCAGCGCCAGTGCCGTGCCCAGCTCCGGCCAGCGCGTGGCCACCGGCGCGCTGCCGGTTTCTTCTTGCGCCTGCTCCATGACCCGGCCCTACTTGGCCAGGAAGCCGGCGTCGCGCATCAGCGTGCGGTGCATCTGTTCGGCCTTGGCCAGCCAGTCGAAGTATTCCTGGCCGCTCATCGTGGTCTGGCGGAAGGCGCCCTTGGCCATGAACTCCTTCCACTCGGGCAGGGCGCGCACCTTGGCCATCAGGTCGACGTAGAACTTCAGCTGGTCCGGCGTCACGCCCGGGGCCATGAAGATGCCGCGCAGCATGGTGTATTCGATGGGGATGCCGGCCGAGGCGCAGGTGGGCAGGTCGTTCCAGCTCTGGGTGGTGGTGACCTTGTCGTTGTAGGGCAGCTTCTGCCCATCCATCACGCACAGCGCGCGCAGCTTGCCGGCGCGCCAGTGGCTTTCAGCCTCGATCGGGTTGTTGACGCTGGCGTCCACGTGCTTGCCCACCAGCTGTGTGGCCACCTGGCCGCCGCCGCCGTAGGGGATGTAGGTGATCTTCTTGCCCGCCGCCTTCTCCAGCATCACGGTGATGATCTGGTCCTCCTGCTTGCTGCCGGTGCCGCCCACCTTGATGCTGCGGTCGACGCCCGACTTGGCGGCGTCGAAGAAGGCCTTGGGGGTCTGCCAGGGTGACTCGGTGTTGACCCACAGCACGAACTGGTCCAGCGCCATCATCGACACCGGTGTCATGTCGCGCCAGTTGAAGGGCACGGCCGTGCTCAGCGGCGTGGTGAACAGGTTGGACAGGGTGATGACGATCTTGTGCGGATTGCCCTTGTCGCCCTTGACGTCCAGAAAGCCCTCGGCCCCGGCGCCGCCGCCCCGGTTGACCACGACGACGGGCTGCTTCATCAACTGGTGCTTGGCCACCATGCCCTGGATGAAGCGCGCCATCTGGTCGGCACCGCCGCCGGTGCCGGCAGGCACCACGAACTCCACCGGTTTGGCCGGTTCCCACGCATGCGCGGCAGGCGCGCCGGCCATCACGGCAGCACAGGCCATCAGCGCACCAAGGCGGCTGTGGAAAGAGGGCAGGGTCTTCTTCAGGGTCCAGCTCATGTCGTCTCCTAGATTCAGAGGGAAGTCACATGTGGAAGGGCGCTGCCGCTCGCGGGCGGCTGCATTTCGGGCGCTTTGCAGGTGCAACCGAACGAATGTAGCCGTGGCACCACGGCCCGTAAATTCACAAGTTCTGGCGCCAATCTTCAGGGTTTGCTTATCTGAATGGTTTCAGAATTAAGAGTTACCCTGGGTGCTGGCGGGGCACGATGGACGCCTGTCGATGGCTGGCGTCAATGCGCCCGGCTCAGCCGAGACCGAGCTTGGCTGCGAGGCCTATGCGTTGCAGCTTGCCGGTGGCGCCCTTGGGGATCTCGTCCATGAACAGGATCTTCTTGGGCACCTTGAAATCGGCGGCGCGCTTGCTGACGAAGTCCTGCAGTTCGCGTTCGGTCGCGGCCTGGCCTTCGCGCAGCACCACCACCGCGGCCACTTCTTCGCCCAGCTTGGGATGGGGCATGCCGAAGCACACCACCTGCGCCACCGCGGCGTGGTCCATCAGGATCTCGTCGACTTCGCGCGGGCTGATCTTCTCGCCGCCGCGGTTGATGATCTCCTTCAGGCGGCCGGTCAGGCTGAGATAGCCCTCGGCGTCCATCTGGCCCTGGTCACCCGTGCGGAACCAGCCGTTGGTGAAGGCCTCGGCATTGGCCTTGGGGTTGCTTTCGTAGCCGGCGGTGACGTTGTCGCCGCGGATCACGATCTCGCCGATGGCGCCGCGCGGCAGCAGGCCGCCGTCCTCGCCCATGATGGCGATCTCGGGCCCGGCCGGCAGGCCCACTGCGCCGGGCTTGCGCACCGCCGGCGGCAGCGGGTTGCTGGCCATCTGGTGCGTGGCCTCGGTCATGCCGTAGGCCTCGATCAGGGGCGCGCCGAAGGCTTCCTCGAGCTCGCGTATCACCTGCGGCGGCATCGAGCTGCTGCTGCTGCGGATGAAACGCAGCGGGTGACGCTTGATGATCTCGGTGTTCTTGCCGGCGCGGCCGACGATGGCCTGGTGCATGGTGGGCACGGCCGTGTACCAGGTGGGCCTGGCCTCGTCCATCCAGCCGAAGAACTTGAGCGCGTTGAAGCCGGGCGTGCAGAACACCTGCGAGCCCGCCGCCAACGGCGCCAGCACCCCGGCGATGAGGCCGTGGATGTGGAACAGCGGCATGATGTTCAGCCCGCAATCGCCCGGCCTGAACTGCAGCGTGGCGGCGATGTTGCGGGCCGAGGCGCAAAGGTTGGCCTGCGACAGCGGCACGATCTTGGGCCGCGAGGTCGTGCCCGAGGTGTGCAGCACCATCGATTCGTCGCCCGGCTGGGCCAGGCCGCCCTGGGCTGCGGGGGTGCCGCCGGCGCCATCGCGCGGCTTGAGTTCGAAATCACCCGCGGTGGCGCCGGCCACCAGGTCGATGATGCGCACGCCCAGCTTGCCCGCCACCGCGATGGCGGGCGAGGTGCTGTCGTGCTCGACGATCAGCGCCTTGGCGTGCAGGTCGGACAGGTAGAACTCGAACTCGTCGGCGCGGTAGGCCGGGTTCAGCGGCGCGGTGGCCACGCCGCAGGCGGCGCTGATGAAGCAGGTGGCCATCTCGGGGCCGTTGGCCAGCACGATGGCAACGCGGTCGTTGCGCCCTATGCCCAGGCCGTTGAGGCTGGCCAGCGTGCGTGTCATCAGTGCGTGCAGGCCCTGGTAACTGAGGGCGGGCCGGCCGGGGGCGGCGATGGCGGGGGCGTCGGCGGCGGCCTTGCCCAGCATGGTGGCGAGCGTCTGCATCGGGTCCTGATCCTTGAGTGGGGTATGGCGGCCGGGCTCAGCCGCCGATGTAGTGCATCTCTACGCGCCGCTCGCCGCTGCCGGGCTCGGCCTGCAGCGCGCCACGCAGTTCGGAGTAACGGTCTTCGCGCTCGGCCCAGACCAGGCCGATGGCCGCGGCGATCTGCGCGTCGCTCCAGGCCTGGCCGTCGGGCGTGCGGCCGCGCAGCAGCGCGCGCAGGTCGTGGCCGCGGCTGGCAAACAGGCACAGGAAGAGCTTGCCTTCGGTGGACAGGCGGGCGCGGTTGCAGTCGCTGCAGAAGGCCTGGGTGACGCTGCTGATGACGCCGATCTCGCCGCGTCCGTCGCGGTAGCGCCAGCGCGCCGCGGTCTCGCCGGCGGCGGCCGCTGCCAGGGGCTCCAGGCCGAAAGCCTGGTCCAGGCGCTGCAGCACCTCGGCCGAAGGCAGCACCTCGTCCATGCGCCAGCCGTTGCTGCTGCCCACGTCCATGTACTCGATGAAGCGCAGCACCACCTGCGGGCCGTAATGGGTGCGCACGTGGCGCGCCAGCGGCAGGATCTGGTCGTCGTTGGTGCCGCGCTTGACCACCATGTTCACCTTCACCGGCGCCAGCCCGACGCGCAGCGCCGCGTCGATGCCGGCCAGCACGTCCGCCACCGGGAAGTCGACATCGTTCATGCGCCGGAACACGGCGTCGTCCAGGCCGTCCAGGCTGACTGTCACGCGCTTCAGGCCGGCGTCGCGCAGCGCCTGCGCCTTGCGCGCCAGCACCGAGCCATTGGTGGTGAGCGTGATGTCCAGCGGCGCACCTTCAGGCGTGCGCAGCGCCGCCAGCTGGGCGATCAGCACCTCCAGGCCCTTGCGCAGCAGTGGTTCGCCACCGGTCAACCGCAGCTTGACCACGCCGTGGGCCACGAACAGCCGCGCCACGCGCGTGATCTCTTCGAAGCTCAGCAGCGAGCTGTGCGGCAGGAAGCGGTAGTCGCGGTCGAACAACTCTTTCGGCATGCAGTAGCTGCAGCGGAAGTTGCAGCGGTCTGTCACCGAGATGCGCAGGTCGCGCAGCGGCCGCCCCAGGCGATCGGACAGCAGGCCCGTGGGCGCCGTCAGCGCCTCGGGCACGCGCGGCAGGTCTGCGGCGTAGCGCAGGTCGGCCAGCGGAATGAAGGTTTCACCCATGCCGCGATTGTGTCGCGACCGAGGGGTGAATACTCATTGGGGTGTACCAGACCCCCCTGCATTTTCGGAGGTGGTCGGCATCGGCGCCACCGGCATGTCGGCGCGGCGCGCACCGTTGAAGCGCCGCGCCCAGTAAGACTGGCGCATGTCCTCGATGCGCACCTCGCCGCCGGTGCGCGGGGCGTGGATGAAGCGCCCGTCGCCGACGTAGATGCCCACGTGCGAGAAGGCGCGGCGCATGGTGTTGAAGAACACCAGGTCGCCCGGCTTGAGTTCTTCGCGGGGCACCGGCAGCAGGCCGGCCTGCTGCGCCTGCTGGTCGGCGCGGCGCGGCAGCACCAGGCCCACGCTGTGCTCGAACACGTAGCGCGTGAAGCCGCTGCAGTCGAAGCCGGTCTCGGCACTGTTGCCGCCGCGGCGGTAGCGCACGCCCAGGAAGTTCATGGCCGACAGCACCAGGTCGGACGCGACGTCCCGCACCTGCTGCACCAGCGGGCTGGCTTCGATCTGGCTGGCCGAAGGCAGCAGGCCCTTGTCCTGCAGCAGTTGCAGCACGGCGTCGCCGGCGGGCGCATCGGGCGCGGCATGCAACGGCGCGCTGGCCAGCGCCAGGCAGGTGATCAGGGCAAGCAGGGCGGCAGGCGGTCGCATCGGCGACGCAGATTATCAGCGGTGACCCTGGCGTCAACTCGGCAAACCCGTGGCAGCATGGCATCCCCAAGTAACAGAGCAGACACCATGTTCAAGGCCTTGCTGTTGGAAAAGGACGACGCCGGCTTCCGTGCCAGCGTCACCGAGCTCGACGAAGCGCGCCTGCCGGCGGCCGACGTGCTGGTGGCGCCGGAATACTCCACGCTCAACTACAAGGACGGCCTGGCGCTGACCAACCGCGCGCCGGTGGTGCGCAACTGGCCCATGGTGCCGGGCATAGACGGCGCCGGCACGGTGCTGGAAAGCAGCCACCCCGACTGGAAACCCGGCGACCGCTTCGTGCACAACGGCTGGGGCGTGGGCGAGACGCACTGGGGTTGCCTGGCGCAGCGCGCGCGGCTCAAGGGCGACTGGCTGGTGCGCCTGCCGGCGGCTTTCACGCCGCGCCAGGCCATGGCCATCGGCACCGCGGGTTACACCGCCATGCTCTGCGTGCTGGCGCTCGAGCGCCACGGCCTGCACCCGGGCAGTGGCGAGGTGCTGGTCACCGGCGCCAGCGGCGGCGTGGGCAGCGTGGCCATCGCGCTGCTGGCGCGGCTGGGCCACCGCGTGGTGGCGGCCAGCGGCAAGCCCCAATCGGCCGGCTACCTGCAGACGCTGGGGGCCGCGGCCGTGATCGACCGGGCCGAACTGGCCGCCGCCGGCAAGCCGCTGCAGAAGGAGCGCTGGGCCGCGGTGGTGGACGCCGTGGGCAGCCACACCCTGGCCAACGCGCTGGCGCAGACGCGCTACGGCGGCGTCGTGGCCGCCTGTGGCCTGGCCCAGGGCATGGACCTGCCGTCCAGCGTGGCACCCTTCATCCTGCGCGGCGTCACCCTGGCCGGCGTGGACAGCGTGATGGCCCCGCGCGCCCTGCGCGAACAAGCCTGGGCGCGCCTGGCCAGCGACCTGGACCCGGCGCTGCTGGAAACCATGGTCGAGGAGGTCGCGCTGGATGGCGCCGTGGCCGCCGCCGGTCGGCTGATGGCGGGGCAGGTACAGGGGCGGGTAGTCGTGCGCATTTGAGTCAGCAGCCCGTCAGACCCTGACGGCCCAATCTTCCGCTGGCGTGCAGCGATCGCGCCCCCCAGCAGCCCAGGAGACATGAATGACGAGTTACGCCGATTTCCACCAGCGTTCGATCAACGACCGCGAAGGTTTCTGGGGCGAGCAAGCCGCCCTGATCGACTGGAAGACGCCGCCACAGCAGGTGTGCGACTACAGCAACCCGCCGTTTGCGCGCTGGTTCGTCGGCGGCACCACCAACCTGTGCCACAACGCGGTCGACCGCCACCTGGCCACCCGGCCCGACCAGAACGCGCTGATCTTCGTTTCCACCGAGACCGGCCAGGAGCACGCCTACAGCTTCCGTGAACTGCACGCCGAAGTGCAGCGCATGGCGGCCACGCTGCAAAGCCTGGGCGTGAAGAAGGGCGACCGCGTCCTGATCTACATGCCCATGATCCCCGAGGCCGCGTTCGCCATGCTGGCTTGCACGCGCATCGGTGCGATTCACTCGGTGGTGTTCGGTGGTTTCGCCTCGGTCAGCCTGGCCACGCGCATCGACGACGCCGAGCCCGTGGTCATCGTCAGCGCCGACGCCGGCAGCCGCGGCGGCAAGGTCGTGCCCTACAAGCACCTGCTGGATGAAGCCATCAACCTGGCCACTTACAAGCCGGCCAAGGTGCTGATGGTCGACCGCGGCCTGGCGCCCTTCAAGCGCGTCGACGGCCGCGACGAAGACTACGCCGGCTTGCGCGCCAAGCACCTGAGCACGGTCGTGCCCTGCGAGTGGGTCGACGCCACCCACCCCAGCTACACGCTGTACACCAGCGGCACCACCGGCAAGCCCAAGGGCGTGCAGCGCGACACCGGCGGATACGCCGTCGCGCTGGCCGCCAGCATGAAGCACATCTACTGCGGCAACGCGGGCGAGACCTACTTCAGCACCAGCGACATCGGCTGGGTCGTGGGCCACAGCTACATCATCTACGGCCCGCTGATCGCCGGCATGGCCACCATCATGTACGAGGGCCTGCCCATCCGCCCCGACGCCGCCATCTGGTGGAGCCTGGTCGAGAAGTACAAGGTCTCGGTGATGTTCTCGGCGCCCACCGCGGTGCGCGTGCTGAAGAAGCAGGATCCGACGGCGCTGAGCCGCCACGACCTGTCGAGCCTGCGCGCGCTGTTCCTGGCCGGCGAGCCGCTGGACGAGCCCACGGCCAAGTGGATCTCGGAATCCCTGGGCAAGCCCATCGTCGACAACTACTGGCAGACCGAGACCGGCTGGCCCATCCTGAGCATCTGCAAGGGCGTCGACAACGCGAATACGAAGTTCGGCTCGCCCGGCAAGGCGGTGTACGGCTATGACGTCAAGCTGCTCGACGAGGCGACGGGCGAGCCCTTGATCGGTGCCGGCCAGAAGGGCGTGGTCGTGGTCGAAGGCCCGCTGCCCCCGGGCTGCATGCAGACCGTGTGGCGCGACGACGAGCGCTTCGTCAACACCTACTGGAAGAGCATCCCCGGCAAGCTGGTCTACAGCACCTTCGACTGGGGCATCCGTGATGAAGACGGCTACTACTTCATCCTGGGCCGCACCGACGACGTGATCAACGTTGCCGGTCACCGCCTGGGTACGCGCGAGATCGAGGAAAGCATCTCCAGCCACCCGGCCGTGGCCGAGGTGGCGGTGGTGGGCGTGGCCGACCAGCTCAAGGGCCAGGTGGCCATGGCCTTCGCCGTGCTCAAGGACGTGGCGCGCGCCGCCACGCCCGAAGGCGCGCTCAAGCTCGAAGGCGAGATCATGAAGCTGGTGGACGAGCAACTGGGGGCCGTGGCCCGGCCGGCGCGCGTGCGCTTCGTCACCGTGCTGCCCAAGACGCGCTCGGGCAAGACCCTGCGTCGCGCCATCCAGGCGGTGTGCGAACTGCGCGACCCGGGCGACCTGACCACCATCGAGGACCCGACCGCGCTGCAGCAGATCAAGGACCTGGTCAACCCGGGCTGATCATCCGGCGCAGCGCGCGCCGACCGCCAACGTCCCGGTGCGCCGGGACGTTTTCTTGTGGGTCGCGCGTCGGGCGCGCGGCCGGCAGCTTTCGCGGCAGCGCCGCGTGTGATGCACTGGGCATGAGGGTTCCGCAGGCTCGCCCTGCGGCACGCGATAATGGGCTGCAAAGTGCGCGGAAGGCCCTGTCCATCGGGGTAGCGCGACCGGGAATACGGCTATGAGCAGCACGCAACAGATCATCTACGACATCATCGCCACGACTTGCCGGGTCGACCCCGGGCGCATCTCGCTCGACGCCACGCTCAAGGATCTGGACGTGCATTCGCTGGACGCGGTGCAGGTGCTGTTCGAGATCGAGGACCGCTTCGACGTCACCGTGCCCGACCGCCAGGACCGCTTTGCGGTCGGCACGGTGCGCGACCTGGTCGAAGGCGTCGAGCAACTGCTCGCGGCCAAGGCGAAGGCGGCCTGAGCAGCGTGGGCGGCGCGATGCGGCGCGTCGTCATCACCGGCATGGGTTGCGTCAGCGCGCTGGGCCTCAGCGCCGGCGCCACCTGGCAGGGCATGCGTGAAGGTCGCGCCGGCATTGGGCCGCTTGCCGGCCTTGCTGGCCTTGCCGGCCTCGAACTGCGCCCCACCATTGCCGCGCAGCTGCGCGGCTACGACGCGGCGGCGCACTTCGACGAAAGGCGCCTGGTGCTGCTGGATCCGGTCTCGCAGTACGCCCTGGTGGCCGCGCGCGAGGCGCTGGCCCAGGCGGGCCTGGACACCCGCGGTGACACCGGCGAGCGCGCCGCCGTGGTCATCGGCACCGGCATCGGTGGCGCCACTTCGCACGACAGCATGGCACGGCGCCTGTACGGCGAAGGCAATCCGCGCGTGCACCCCATGACCATCGTGCGCGTCATGCCCAATGCGCCGGCATCGCAGGTCTCGCTCGAGTTCGGCCTGCGCGGCCCCACCTTCGCAGTCACCAGCGCCTGCGCCTCGTCCAACCACGCGCTGGCCCAGGCGTTGATGCTGCTGCAGTGCGGCGCCGCCGATGTAGCGCTGGCCGGCGGCAGCGAGGCCTGCCTCACCCTGGCCACGGTCAAGGCCTGGGAGGCCATGCGCGTGCTCGCCGACGACACCTGCCGCCCCTTCAGCCGAGGCCGGCGCGGCCTGGTGCTGGGCGAGGGCGCCGGCATCTTCGTGCTCGAGACGCTGGAGCACGCGCGCTCGCGCGGCGCCACCATCCTGGCCGAACTGGCCGGCGCGGGCATGACGGCCGACGCCGCCGACATCGTGATGCCCGACGCCGGCGGCGCCGCGCGCGCCATGCGCGCCGCGCTGGCGCAGGCCGGCCTGGACGCGCAGGACGTGGACTACATCAACGCCCACGGCACCGGCACGCCGGCCAACGACGCGACCGAGACGCGCGCCATCAAGGCGGTGTTCGGCGAGCACGCGCGGCGCCTGGCGCTGTCGTCCACCAAGTCCATGCACGGCCACGCGCTGGGCGCGGCCGGGGCCATCGAACTGGTGGCGGTGATCGGCGCGCTGCGCGAAGGCCTGGTGCCGCCCACCATCAACTACCTGGGCCCCGACCCCGAGTGCGACCTGGACGTGGTGCCCAACGTGGCGCGCGCGCAGCCGGTACGCGCCGCGCTGTCCAACAGCCTGGCCTTCGGCGGCCTGAACGCGGTGCTGGCGCTCAAGCGCTGGGACTGAACACGTTCTACGGGTTGCGGTCGTCGCCCCGGTCGCAGGCCGGGTCTATGCCGTAGGCCGCACCGCCCATGCTGCCGTCGTCGGCGATCGAGATCTGGAACCACAGGCAGTCGTTGGTGGGGTAGCGCCAGGACCAGACCTCGCCGCCCTGCCAGCCGCCGTGGCGGCGCGCGCCCGGCCGGCCCAGCCAGCGCAGCAGCGCGTCGCGCGTCAGGCCGGGGGTGGTCTGCACGCGTTCGAACTCGGCCTCGTTCAGCACCTGGCGCGCCGCGGCCACGCGGCCAGCGGCGTCGAGGTCGATCATCCAGGTCTCGCGGCCATAGGGGCCAGTGGCGTACTCCAGACGCTGGCCGCCGTCGGGCAGCGCGTAGCGGCCGGTGGGTTGGCCGCGCGCTTGCAGCACGGCATCGCCCGACGTGCCCACGGTCGGCGATGGGCTGGCGCAGGCGCCCAGCAAGACGAGCAGGCAGAGCAGGGGGGTGGTGCGGCGCATGCTGTCACCTCGTTGTCAAAGCACCTCGCTGGCGTAGTCGGCCAGGCGTGAACGCTCGCCGCGGGCCAGCGTCAGGTGGCCGCCGTGCGGCCAGCCCTTGAAGCGGTCGACCGCGTAAGTCAGGCCGGAACTGCCCTCGGTGAGGTATGGCGTGTCGATCTGCGCCAGGTTGCCCAGGCAGACGATCTTGGTGCCCGGGCCGGCGCGGGTGATCAGCGTCTTCATCTGCTTGGGCGTGAGGTTCTGCGCCTCGTCGATGATGACGAACTTGTTCAGGAAAGTGCGCCCGCGCATGAAATTGAGGCTCTTGATCTTGATCTTGCTGCGCACCAGGTCGTTGGTGGCGGCGCGGCCCCATTCGCCGGCGCTGGCGTCGGTGCGGGCCAGCACTTCGAGGTTGTCGTCCAGTGCGCCCATCCACGGGCCCATCTTCTCTTCCTCGTTGCCGGGCAGGAAGCCGATGTCGTCGCCTACCGGCACGGTGACGCGGGTGACGATGATCTCGCTGTAGCGGCGCTCGTCCAGTACCTGCGCCAGGCCGGCGGCCAGGGTCATGAGCGTCTTGCCGGTGCCGGCGGTGCCGGCCAGCGTGACGAAGTCGCACTCCGGGTCCATCAGCAGGTTGAGGGCGAAGTTCTGCTCGCGGTTGCGCGCCGTCACGCCCCAGACCGCGTTCTTGCCGTGGGTGTAGTCGCGCAGGGTCTTGAGCACCGCGCTCTTGCCGGTGATTTCGGTCACGCGGGCGTACAGCGCCGCGGCGCCGGGTACCTCGAGGTAGACGAACTGGTTGATCAGCAGCGCCGGCACCAGCGGCCCGCTGATGCGGTAGAGCGTGGCGCCGCCCTGCTGCCAGCTTTCCATGGTCTTGCCGTGGCGGTCCCAGAAGTCGGCCGGCAGCGGCAGCACGCCGGTGTAGAGCAGGTCGCCGTCTTCGAGCGTCTTGTCGTTGAAGTAGTCCTCGGCCGGCAGGCCCAGGGCGCGCGCCTTGACGCGCATGTTGATGTCCTTGGACACCAGCACCACCTCGCGCCCCGGGTGCTGCTCGCGCAGGCTCTGCACCACGCCCAGGATCTGGTTGTCGGCCTTGCCCTGCGGCAGCCCGGCGGGCAGTTTGAAATCGAGCAGCGTGGTCTGGAAGAACAGCTTGCCGCCGGCTTCGCGGTGGCCGGTGCGCGCCAGCTCGATGCCGGCCTGGGCGTCGAGCGTGCCGTCCTTGGCCGACAGGCTGGCCAGCTGGTCGAGCTCGCGGCTGACCTGGCGCACGCTGCGCGCGACCTCGCTCATGCCCTTCTTGTGGCCGTCCAGTTCTTCCAGCGTGATCATGGGCAGGAAGACGTCGTGTTCCTCGAAGCGGAACAGGCTCATCGGGTCGTGCATCAGCACGTTGGTGTCGAGCACGAACAGCTTGGCCGGGCCGTTGCCGCGCGGCTTGCGCGCCTTGGGCGCGGGCAGGGTGGGCGGGCGGGCGGCGGCGAGTGCAGGTGCCACGGGGTGCGGGGTGCGCGCGGCGGCCGGGGCCAGCGCAGTGCTGGCCGCCGCAGCAGCACTGGCGGCGGCGCCGTCGCTGAGGTCGAGCGCGGTTTGCGCGGGGGCCTCAGGCGCGCGGGTCTTGAGTGAGCGCTTCTCGGCCCGGGGCGCGGCCTGCGCCTCGTAGTCGGCGCTCTTCAGCAGGTCACCCTTCTTGGAGGGCGGTTTGGGCAGCGGCATGGTGCGGAACGATCATGGAAAGTAAAAAAGCCGCACAGGCTGCTGTGCGGCTGGGGATGCGGTGCGCGCGGCGGCGGCCTGGCACAGGCAGCGGTGCGTGGGGTTGCTCAAGCGGCCTTCTTCAGCGCCTTCACTGCCTTGAGCACCTCTTCGACATGGCCGGCCACCTTGATGCCACGCCACTCGGCGCGCATCACGCCCTCGGCGTCGATCAGGAAGGTGCTTCGCTCGATGCCCTTGACCTTCTTGCCGTACATGATCTTGTTCTTGACCACGCCGAACATGTGGCAGAGCTTTTCTTCGGTGTCGGCGATCAACTCGAAGGGCAGACCCAGGTTGGCCTTGAACTTGTCGTGGCTGGCCATGTTGTCGCGCGACACGCCGAACACCACCGCGCCAGCCATCAGGAAGTCCTTGTGCTGGTCGCGGAACTGCATCGCCTCGGTGGTGCACCCGGGGGTGTTGTCCTTGGGATAAAAGTACAGTACAACGGCCTGCCCCAGATGGGATTGCGGCGTGAATTTCACGCCGCCGGTGGCCATTGCTTCGAATTCCGGGAGTGATTTATTGATGACTGGCGTCATGGATGGGGTTCTCGGACTGCGCAAGAGCCGGAGCCGGCCTGTTCTCGAATTATAAAGTCATCGCCGCCCGGGCCCGTCAGCGGGCCGCTTCGGGTACTTCCAGCAGCACCGCGGCCACCACCGAACGGCGCTCGCTGACCAGCACGTTGTAGGTGCGGCAGGCGGCCGCGCTGTCCATGGTCTCGACGCCGATGCGGCGCTCGATCAGCGCACGCAGGCAGGCCGGCGGCACGAAGCGCATGCGCAGGCCGCTGCCGAAAATCACCAGTTCCGGCTGCAGCGCCACGATGGCCTCGAAGTCGGCCGGCCCCAGCTGCCCAAACTCTCGCGGTGCCCAGGGCCGCACCGTGCCC
Source organism: Rubrivivax sp. (assembly GCA_022842305.1). GTDB lineage: Bacteria > Pseudomonadota > Gammaproteobacteria > Burkholderiales > Burkholderiaceae_C > Rubrivivax. The sequence goes on along the minus strand of JALHPY010000036.1, from coordinate 14,059 downwards.
ACCCAGGGCACGAGCACGCTGTGCGCGAAGGGGGTGTTGCCCACCCACAGGCGGCCGGCCTCGTGGCGGGTGATGGTGTTGACGCCGTCCAGCGTGTCGGGTTGGAACTTCATGCGTGGATAATTCTAGGTTCCCCGCACAGGAGAAGACTTCTTGAGTCCCACCATCAAGCCGCTGACCAAGTCGGCCAAGCTCGCCAACGTGGCCTACGACATCCGCGGCCCGGTGCTCGACAAGGCCCGTCAGATGGAGGACGAAGGCCACAAGATCATCAAGCTGAACATCGGCAACGTGGCCGCGTTCGGGCTGGAGCCGCCCGAAGAGATCGTGCAGGACATGATCCGCAACCTGCCGCATGCTGCCGGCTACACCGACAGCAAGGGCTTGTTTGCCCCGCGCAAGGCGGTGGTGCACTACACGCAGGAGAAGGGCGTCAAGGGCGTCACGGTGGACGATGTCTACCTGGGCAACGGCGCGTCCGAGCTGATCCAGATGAGCATCAGCGCGTTGCTCAACGACGGCGACGAGATCCTCATCCCGGCGCCCGACTTCCCGCTGTACACCGCGGTGGTGGGTCTGTCGGGCGGGGTGCCGGTGCACTATGTCTGTGACGAAGCGGCTGGCTGGCTGCCCGACATCGCCGACATGCGCGCCAAGATCGGCCCGCGTACGCGCGGCATCATCGTCTGCAACCCCAACAACCCCACTGGCGCGCTGTACCCCGACGCGCTGCTGCTGCAGATCATCGAGCTGGCGCGCCAGCACCAGCTGGTGATCTTTGCCGACGAGATCTACGACAAGACGCTGTACGACGGCAACACCCACACGGCCATGGCCAGCCTGGCTGACGACGTGCTCTTCATCAGCTTCAACGGCCTGAGCAAGAACTACCGCTCTTGCGGCTACCGCGCCGGCTGGATGGTGGTGTCGGGCGAGAAGCGCCATGCGCGCGACTACATCGAGGGCCTGAACATGCTGGCCAGCCTGCGCCTGTGCAGCAACACGCCGGGCCAGCTGGCGATCCAGACCGCCCTGGGCGGCTACCAGAGCATCAAAGACCTGGTGGCGCCCGGCGGGCGCCTGTGCAAGCAGCGCGACCTGGCCTACGAGCTGCTGTCGCAGATCCCGGGCGTGAGCGTGGTCAAGCCCAAGGCGGCGCTGTACATGTTTCCGCGCCTGGACCCGGCCGTCTACCCCATCGCCGACGACCAGCAGTTCGCGTATGAACTGCTGGCCGAGCAGAAGGTGCTGATCGTGCAGGGCACGGGCTTCAACTGGATCGCGCACGACCACTTCCGCCTGGTCTTCCTGCCCAATGTCGATGACCTGACCGAGGCCATCAAGCGCATCGAGCGATTCCTCTCCAACTACCGCAAACGCCACTCCGCATGAAAACACGCAGTGTTTCGGCGCAGACTCATGTCGCGCAGCGACGTGACGTCGAAGCCAAACCCATCCAAGTCGGCCTGCTCGGCATCGGCACCGTCGGCAGCGGCACCTTCAAGGTGTTGCAGCGCAACCAGGAAGACATCCGCGGCCGCGCCGGCCGCGGCATCGCCATCACCATGGTGGCCGACCTCGACGTGGCGCGTGCGCGCGCCATCGTCGGCGACAGCGCCCAGGTGGTGGCCGATGCGCGCCAGGTCATCGCCAACCCCGACATCGACATCGTGGTCGAGCTCATCGGCGGCTACGGCATCGCGCGCACGCTGGTGCTCGAAGCCATTGCCGCCGGCAAGCATGTCGTCACCGCCAACAAGGCGCTGCTGGCGGTGCACGGCACCGAGATCTTCGAGGCCGCCAGCGCCAAGGGCGTGGTCGTGGCCTTCGAGGCCGCGGTGGCCGGCGGCATCCCCATCATCAAGGCGCTGCGCGAAGGCCTTACCGCCAACCGCATTGCCTGGGTGGCCGGCATCATCAACGGCACCACCAACTTCATCCTGTCGGAGATGCGCGCCAAGGGGCTGGATTTCGGCGTGGTGCTCAAGCAGGCGCAGGACCTGGGCTACGCCGAGGCCGACCCGACCTTCGACATCGAGGGCATCGACGCGGCGCACAAGGCCACCATCATGAGCGCCATCGCCTTCGGCGTGCCGGTGCAGTTCGACAAGGCCTATGTCGAGGGCATCACCGGGCTGCAGGCGGCCGACATCCGCTACGCCGAGCAGCTGGGCTACCGCATCAAGCTGCTGGGCATTGCGCGGCGCCGCGATGACCTCAGGACCGCGGCTCACGCCGCGGGTGGGATAGAGCTGCGCGTGCACCCCACGCTGATCCCGACGCAGCGCCTGATCGCGAATGTCGAGGGCGCGATGAACGCCGTGGTGGTGCACGGTGACGCCGTCGGCACCACGCTGTACTACGGCAAGGGCGCGGGCAGCGAGCCCACCGCCAGCGCCGTGATCGCCGACCTGGTGGACATCACCCGGCTGCACACCGCCGACCCCGATCACCGCGTGCCGCACCTGGCCTT
>JALHPY010000036.1:0-11486 GCA_022842305.1 Rubrivivax sp. | reverse complement strand
GCCGCCACGCTGCAGCGCTGGCGCGGCCTGCCGTATGCCGATCTGGCCTTCGAGATCCTGTCGCTGTACATCACCGACATCCCGCCGGCCGATCTGAAGCGCCTGTGCGACGCCACCTACACCGAAGCCGCCTTCGGCACGCCGCAGATCACGCCGCTCAAGCGGCTGGAAGAAGGCCTGTACCTGCAAGCCCTGTCCAACGGCCCGACGCTGGCCTTCAAGGACATGGCGATGCAACTGCTGGGCAACCTGTTCGAGTACGAGCTGGGCCGCCGTGGCGAAGAGCTCAACATCCTGGGCGCCACCAGCGGCGACACCGGCAGCGCGGCCGAATACGCCATGCGCGGCAAGCACGGCGTGAGCGTGTTCATGCTCAGCCCGCACGGCCGCATGAGCCCCTTCCAGCAGGCGCAGATGTTCAGCCTGCACGACGCCAACATCCACAACATCGCCATCGAGGGCGTGTTCGACGACTGCCAGGACATCGTCAAGGCCGTCAGCAACGACCTGGAGTTCAAGCGCCGCCACAGCATCGGCACCGTCAACTCCATCAACTGGGCGCGGCTGCTGGCGCAGGTGGTGTACTACTTCGCGGGGTACTTTCAGGCGACGACGTCCAACAGCCAGCAGGTCGACTTTGCCGTGCCCAGCGGCAACTTCGGCAACATCTGCGCCGGCCACGTGGCGCGCAGCATGGGCCTGCCCATCCGCCGGCTGGTGCTGGCCACGAACGAGAACGACGTGCTCGACGAGTTCTTCCGCACCGGCACCTACCGCGTGCGCGCCACGGCCGAGACGCACGAGACGTCCAGCCCCAGCATGGACATCAGCAAGGCCAGCAACTTCGAGCGTTTCGTCTTCGACCTGCTGGGCCGCGACGCCGCGCGCACGGCCGCCTTGTTCGGCCCGGCGCTGGCGCGCGACGGCGGTTTCACGCTCGATGCGGCCAGCTTTGCGCCGGCCGCAGGCTACGGCTTCGTCTCGGGCAGCAGCAGCCATGCCGACCGGCTGGCCACCATACGCCGCACCTGGGAAAGCAGTGGCGTCATGATCGACACCCATACCGCCGACGGCCTGAAGGTGGGGCTGGCGCACCGTGACCCCGGCATCCCGATGATCGTGCTCGAAACCGCCTTGCCGGCCAAGTTTGCCGCCACCATCCTCGAGGCCACCGGCGTGGCGCCCACGGTGCCCCCAGCGCTGCAAGGCATCGAGGACCTGCCCCGCCGCTTTACCGTGATGGCCCCCGAGGTCGACACGGTCAAGCGCTTCATCGCCATGCACTGCGCCTGATGAACGACCCCCGCACCCTGCTCAGCCTGGACGAGGCGCTGGCACGCCTGGCCGCCGGCGCGGCGCGCCACACCCTGCTCGAGGCCGAGACCGTCTCCAGCTTCGACGCACTGGGCCGCGTGCTGGCCGTCGACCTGGATTCGCCCATCGACGTGCCGCCGGCCGACAACACCGCGATGGACGGCTATGCGCTGCGCGCCGCCGACCTGGCGCAGGCGGGCGGCGTGCTGCCGGTGTCGCAGCGTATCCCGGCCGGCCACGTGGGTACGGCACTGCAGCCGGGCACGGCGGCACGCATCTTCACCGGCGGCCTGCTGCCCGAGGGCGCCGACGCGGTGGTCATGCAGGAGCAGTGCGAAGCCCTGGCGGGCGAGGGCCTGGGCCAGGTGCGCATCGACGCCGTACCCCAGCCCGGCCAGTGGATACGCCGCCGCGGCGAAGACGTGAAGCGCGGCACCACCGTGCTGGCTGCCGGCACCCGGCTCACGCCGCAGGCGCTGGGTCTGGCGGCGACCATCGGCGCGGCCACGCTGGTGGTCTGGCGACGCCCGAGGGTGGCGTTGTTCTCCACCGGCGACGAGCTCGTGCTGCCCGGCCAGCCGCTGCCGCCGGGCGGCATCTACAACTCCAACCGCCACACCTTGCGCGCGCTGCTGCAGGCCGCGGGCTGCGAGGTACAGGACCTGGGCATCGTGCCCGACCGCCTGGACGCCACCCGCGCCGCGCTGCGCCAGGCGGCCGAGGCCAGTGACCTGATCCTCACCTCGGGCGGTGTCTCTGTCGGCGAGGAAGATCACCTCAAACCTGCCGTGCAGGCCGAAGGCGAACTGCAGTCCTGGCAGGTGGCCATGAAGCCGGGCAAGCCGCTGGCCTTCGGCCGCGTCGGCAAGGCCCTGGTGATGGGCCTGCCGGGCAACCCGGTGTCCAGCTTCATCACTTTCCTGCTGGCGGTGGCGCCGGTGCTGCGCACGCTGCAGGGCATGGACGCGGCCCGCCCCGCGCCGCTGCTGCTGCGCGCCGATTTCGACTGGCCGCGCCCCGACCGGCGGCGCGAATTCATGCGCGTGCGCTTCAATGCCGAAGGCGGGCTGGCGCTGTTCCCCAACCAGAGCTCGGGCGTGCTCACCTCCACGGTGTGGGCCGACGGCCTGGTGGACAACCCGGCCGGCCAGGTGGTGCGCCGCGGCGACCTGGTACGCTTTCTGTCGCTGGACGCGCTGGTGTGGCGATGAAGGTCTCGGTGCGCTACTTCGCCGCACTGCGCGAGGCCCTGGGCGCGGGCGAGCAGGTCGAGATCGCTGCTGGCAGCACGCTGGCCCAACTGCGTGATCAACTGCTGGCACGCGGCGGGCGCCACGCCGAGGCGCTGGCGCGCGGGCGTGCGCTGCGCTGCGCACTCAACCAGGTGCTGGCCGAAGAATCGGCCGTGGTGGAAGAGGGCGCAGAGGTCGCCTTCTTTCCGCCCGTGACCGGGGGATGAGCTTGCAGCCCCGCGTATCCATCCAGACCGCCGACTTCGACCTCGCGGCCGAGGTCTCCGCACTGCACGCGGGCGATGGCGGCGTGGGTGCCATCGTCAGCTTCACCGGCACCGTGCGCCAGCGCAGCGGCGATGCGTCCATCAGCGCCATGGAGCTCGAGCACTACCCCGGCATGACCGAGCGCGCCATCGAAGCCATGATCGATGCCGCGCTGGCGCGCTTCGACATCCGCGGCGCGCGCGTGGTGCACCGCGTCGGCCTGCTGCAGCCGCTGGAGCAGATCGTGCTGGTGGCCGTCACCTCTGCCCACCGCGGTCAGGCTTTCCAGGCCTGCGAATTCCTGATGGACTACCTCAAGACCCAGGCACCGTTCTGGAAGAAGGAAACCACGCCGGCCGGCGCGCACTGGGTCGATGCGCGCGTGGCCGATGACCAGGCGCTGGCGCGCTGGGGCATCAAAGCCCCCAACGCCTGACCGGCCCCGCAGCCATGGACCCGCAGCAACTGCGCAGCGCGCTCGGCCGCTTTGCGACCGGCGTGACCATCATCACCTGCTGCGACCCGCAGGGCGGCTACGTGGGCCTCACGGCCAATTCCTTCAGCTCGCTGTCGCTGGACCCGCCGCTGGTGCTGTGGTCGCTGCGCGAGCACAGTCCCAAGCTGGCGGCCTTTCTGGCCGCGCCCAGCTTTGCCATCAATGTGCTGACCGAGGACCAGGTGGAGTTGTCACGCCGCTTTGCCCGGGCCAGCGAAGATCACTTTGCCGAAGGCGCCTGGGCCCTGGGCGAACAGGGTGCGCCGGTGCTGGCCGGCTGCGCGGCGGTGTTCGAATGCCAGACGCTGTCGCAGCAGCCGGCGGGCGACCACCGCCTGTTCATCGGCCGCGTGCTGGCCTGCGCCGAATCCAGCCTGCCGCCGCTGCTGTTCCAGGCCGGCCACTACCGGCTCCTGGGCGAGGTGCTCTGACGCCTGGGTGATCCCGCGGGGAGACGCGGCGATCGAGCAATCCCGCGCTCTTGAAAGGGCCGTTCCGCGCCCCACTTCAAGAGGCATAGCGGGAGCACCACCATGCGTTTCGAGAAACTCACCACGGCCTTCCAGCAGGCCTTGCAGGATGCCCAGAGCGCCGCGGCGGCGCGCGACAACCCCTACATCGAGCCCGAGCACGTGCTGGCAGCCATGCTGGCGCAGCTGGACGGGCCCAAGGCGCTGCTCGACCGCGCCGGCGCCGACACCGCGGCGCTGGGCGTGGCGATGGAAACCGCCCTGCGCAACCTGCCGCAGGTGCAAGGGGGCGGCCAGCCCTCGCAGGCCGGCCGCGACCTGACGTTGCTGCTGCAGGCCGCCGACAAGGAGGCCACCAAGCGCGGCGACCAGTTCATCGCCAGCGAGATGTTCCTGCTGGCCCTGGCCGATGCCAAGACCGACCTGGGCGGCGTGGTGCGCGGCCACGGCCTCACGCGCAAGGCGCTCGAGGCCGCGGTGGAAGCCGTGCGCGGCGGCCAGAAGGTCGATTCGGCCGAGGCCGAAGGCCAGCGCGAGGCGCTGAAGAAATTCACGCTGGACCTGACCGAGCGCGCGCGCCAGGGCAAGCTCGACCCGGTGATCGGCCGCGACGACGAGATCCGCCGCGCCATCCAGGTGCTGCAGCGGCGCAGCAAGAACAACCCGGTGCTGATCGGTGAGCCCGGCGTGGGCAAGACCGCCATCGTCGAAGGCCTGGCGCAGCGCATCGTGCACGGTGAAGTGCCCGATTCGCTCAAGGGCAAGCGCGTGCTGGTGCTGGACATGGCCGGCCTGCTGGCCGGCGCCAAGTACCGCGGCGAATTCGAAGAGCGGCTGAAGTCGGTGCTCAAGGAAGTGGCCGCCGACGAGGGCCGCATCATCCTGTTCATCGACGAGCTGCACACCATGGTGGGCGCCGGCAAGGCCGAGGGCGCCATCGACGCCGGCAACATGCTCAAGCCGGCACTGGCGCGCGGCGAGCTGCACTGCATCGGCGCCACCACGCTGGCCGAGTACCGCAAGTACGTCGAGAAGGACGCCGCGCTCGAACGCCGCTTCCAGAAGGTGCTGGTCGACGAGCCCAGCGTCGAAGCCACGGTGGCCATCCTGCGCGGTCTGCAGGAAAAGTACGAAGTCCACCACGGCGTGGAGATCACCGACCCGGCCATCGTGGCCGCGGCCGAGCTCAGCCACCGCTACATCACCGACCGCTTCCTCCCCGACAAGGCCATCGACCTCATCGACGAGGCCGCGGCCAAGATCAAGATCGAGATCGATTCCAAGCCCGAGGCCATGGACCGGCTGGACCGCCGGCTGATCCAGCTGAAGATCGAACGCGAGGCGGTGCGCAAGGAAAAGGACGAGGCTTCGATCAAGCGCATGGGCCTGATCGAGGAAGAGATCGTCAAGCTCGAACGCGAAGCTGCCGACCTGGAAGAGATCTGGAAGGCCGAGAAGGCCGCGGCCCAGGGCTCGGCGCACGTCAAGGAAGAGATCGACCGCATGCGCTCGCAGATCGAGGATCTCAAGCGCAAGGGCGACTTCAACCGCGTGGCCGAGCTGCAGTACGGCCGCCTGCCCGAGCTGGAAAAGCGCCTGAGCCAGGCGCAGGCCAAGGAGGTGGGCAAGAAGGTCGGTGCGAACGGCCAGACGGGCCCGCAACTGCTGCGCACCATGGTCGGCGCCGAAGAGATCGCCGAGGTGGTCTCGCGCGCCACCGGCATCCCGGTGAGCAAGCTGATGCAGGGCGAACGCGACAAGCTGCTGCAGATGGAATCCAAGCTGCATGAGCGCGTGGTGGGCCAGGACGAGGCCATCAGCGCCGTGGCCGACGCCATCCGGCGCAGCCGCGCGGGTCTCTCCGACCCCAACCGGCCCCTGGGCAGCTTTCTCTTCCTGGGCCCCACCGGCGTGGGCAAGACCGAGCTGTGCAAGGCGCTGGCCGGTTTCCTGTTCGACAGCGACGACCACATGATCCGCGTCGACATGAGCGAGTACATGGAAAAGCACAGCGTCAGCCGCCTGATCGGCGCGCCGCCGGGCTACGTGGGCTACGACGAGGGCGGGGCGCTGACCGAGGCCGTGCGCCGCAAGCCCTACAGCGTGCTGCTGCTGGACGAGGTCGAGAAGGCGCACCCGGATGTCTTCAATGTTCTGCTGCAGGTGCTGGACGACGGCCGCCTGACCGACGGGCAGGGCCGCACCGTGGACTTCAAGAACACGGTGATCGTGATGACCAGCAATCTGGGCAGCCAGATGATCATGCAGATGAGCGGCCAGCCTACTGCCGACATCCGCGACGCCGTCTGGGCCGAGGTGAAGGCGCATTTCCGGCCCGAGTTCCTGAACCGCATCGACGAGACCGTGGTTTTCCACGCGCTGGACGCGCAGCACATCGAGCGCATCGCCGGCATCCAGCTCAAGCTGCTCGAGGGGCGGCTGGAGAAGCTCGAAATGAAACTCGAGGTGTCGCCCGCGGCGCTGGCCGAACTGGCCAAGGTCGGCTTCGACCCGGTGTTCGGCGCGCGGCCGCTCAAGCGGGCGATACAGCAGCGCATCGAGAACCCGGTGAGCAAGCTCATCCTGCAGGGCCGCTTCGGTCCGCGCAGCGTGATCCCGGTGGACGTGGAGGGCGGGCAGTTCTCCTTCTCGCGCGTCGTCCACTGAGCGACCGCCGTGCCAGCGCCCCGTGCCGGTGATACGGCACGGGGCGCTGTTGCGTCCGGGCGACGCTTTGCGCTTGCTTGCGAAAGTTCGGGCCCGCGGTGCCGAAGATGGATGCTGGCGCTGTGCGCCGCGACCAACAACCATCCACCAAGGAACCCCATGATCACTGCAAGCCGCGTCCAACGTTCACTCGCCTGCGGCGCCCTGTTGCTGCCCCTGCTGGCCGCCACGCAGGCCCAGGCGGGCGAGGTCTACGTGCCGTTGGGCATGCCCGGCATCGGCGTGGGCTATGCCCACCCGATCAACGACATGCTGGGCGTGCGCGCCGACTTCATGACCCTGGGCTCGCGCAGCAAGAACACCGTCGAAGACGGCATCAGCTACCAGGGCCGCTACAAGCTGCAGCGCACGGCCTTGCTGCTGGACCTGTTTCCGTTCTCGGGCAGGTTCCGCTTCACCGGCGGCGCGGTGCTCAGCACCTACAAGGTGAACCTGGACGCATCGGGCGCCAGCGGCTCCATCACCATCGGCGACACCACCTACGCCACCTCCGCGAACGACGGCCTGAACGTGGACATCAAGTTCCCCGACACCACGCCCTACCTGGGCATCGGCTGGGGCCACCAGGCGGGCAGCGGACTGCGCTGGTCCTTCGACATCGGTGCGGCGATCGGCCGCGCCAAGGTCACCGCCACGCCGCGCGGCGCGCTCGCCAGCCAGACCGGCATCGAGGCCGACATCGACAAGGAACTGGCCGAACTGCGCGAAGGCGTGGGCAAGGTGCGGGCCATCCCGCAGCTGAGCATCGGCGTGGGCTACAGCTTCTGAACTGCTGAAAGGCCTGCGGGCCTTTCATCTGGGCGCTTCGATGCGCTCCAGCTGCATGCGGGCCAGCGTCAGGTTGCCGGTGCTGGCCTGGATCACCAGGTGCACGGCCACGCCCGGGTGGCCGGGTACCGGGCGCAGCAGCAGGTGGTGCGCCTGCGTGCTGACGGTGGACTCCGAGCGCGCAGGCCCCAGGCCCAGCGCGCGCGAGGCTTCGTTCATGGCGTCCAGCAGCGCGGTGCCCTGCTGGGCCAGGCGCTCGGCCGAGGGCGGGCCGCCGGCCATGGCCAAGGGCAGCTTCGAGTGGGTGTCGAACACGCAGCAGGCCACCGCGCCCTTGATCACCGCGCAGCGGTCTGCATAGGCCTGCCAGCGCGTGGCGCCGGGCACGGGCATGGGGTTGGGGGCCTGCACTGGCGCAGGCATCCGCGGCGGTGAACTGCTGGGCGCGGGCTCCGGCGCCGCGGTGGGCAGGCCCATGGGCTGCGTGTCGGCTTCGGGGGTGGGCACGCGCGGCTTGGGCACGGCGCGGTGCATGTCGGTGGGCAGGGCGCGCGCGGCGCCGGGCTTGTCGTGCACGCGGTTCCAGGCGCCACCGATGAAGTTCCACACGTCCTTGGGCTGCGCCGCCTGCGGGGTGACCTGCACCGCCACGGTGTTCTGGCGCGCCAGCTGCGAGCCCTGCGTGGCCAGCGCCGAACTCGAGCCCAGCGGTACCAGCAGCAGGTCGCGGTTGGTCCAGGGGCCTTTGGCGATGGCCTCCTGCAGCGGCGCCAGTTGCGCGCCCAGAGCGCGCGCCGGCAGTTCGCCCACCATCAGCACGCCCAGCCGGCTGTTGCCCAGCAGCACCCGCGCCAGCTGCGCGCGCAGCGCCCCGTCGGCGCTGATGTCGGTGGAATACACGCGCACCGGCGAGCCGTCTGCCAGGGGTACTTCGACGAACTGCAGCACGGCCAGCGGCACGCCCTGGCCCTGCTTGCGCACCGACAGCCGCTGCACGCGCGCGCCGGCGGCGCCGGTCATCGCCGTGAGCAGGCGCAGCGATGCGCTGGTGCCCACGTCGTGCAGCGCGATGAAATCGGGCTGGTGCTGCGTGAACTCGAGCTGCAGCGAGCCGACCAGATCGCCGGCGACGAAGAGCTCGACATGGTCGTCGGCGATGCGTCGGCCGATGTCGCGGCTGCCCTGGCCCAGATAGACGTCGCGGTCGGCGACGAACTGCGTGCGTGGATCCAGCAACTCGGCGCGGTTGGGAATGCGCGCCGTATCGGGCCAGGTCGGGTCGTCGCGGCCTTGCATCATGGACTGCTCGTCGTGGTTGGTTTCGGGTGCATCATAGGTCGTCCCGCCCGCGGCCAGAACGCCTGGGCGGGGGCGATCCTTAGAATCGACGACAACGGTCACACCGGGCGGCGCAGTCGTGTCGACCACCTGCCAGAGAACGCCCACCGCATGAGCACCAGCGCACCCCGTCCCAGTCCGACCGCTCGCATGGTGGTCATCGGCGCCGGCCTCGGCGGCCTGGCGGTGGCCCTGGAACTCGCGCGCCAGCACAAGGTGGTGGTGCTGGCTAAGCGCGAGCTGAGCGAAAGCGCCACGGCCTGGGCGCAGGGTGGCATCGTCGGCGTGCTGGGCAGCGACGACAGCATCGAGTCGCACGTGCGCGACACCCAGAATGCCGGCGCCGGCATCGTCGACGAGGTCACGGCGCGCTTCATCGCCGAGCACAGCGCGCAGGCGGTGCAGTGGCTGGTGGACGCCGGCGTGCCGTTCTCGCCCGACCCCGCCGGCCCGCTGGGCCTGCACCTCACGCGCGAAGGCGGGCACGCGGTGCGGCGCATCGCCCACGCCGCCGACGCCACCGGCAAGGCCATCCACGAGGCCTTGCTCGACCGCGCGCGCGAGCACCCCAACATCGACCTGCGCGAACGCTGGATGGCGGTGGACCTGATCACCTCGCGCCACCTCAAGCGCCGCGAAAGCCCGCGCTGCTACGGCGTCTACGCGCTGGACATGGACGGCGGCCGGGTCGAGACGCTGCCGGCCCAGGCCGTGGTGCTGGCCACCGGAGGCGCCGGCAAGGTGTACCGCTACACCACCAACCCCGAGACCTCCACTGGCGACGGCATCGCCATGGCCTGGCGCGCCGGCTGCCGCGTGGCCAACATGGAGTTCATCCAGTTCCACCCCACCTGCCTGTACCACCCGCTGGAGCGCAGCTTTCTCATCACCGAGGCGCTGCGCGGCGAGGGTGGCCACCTGACGCTGCCTTCGCGCGGCCCCGGAGACCCCGGCGGCACGCGTTTCATGGCGGCGCACGATGCGCGCCTGGAACTGGCGCCGCGCGACATCGTGGCGCGGGCCATCGACTTCGAGATGAAGAAGCACGGCCTGGACCATGTCTGGCTGGACGCGCGCCACCTGGGCGAGGACTTCCTGAAGTCGCACTTCCCCACCATCCACGCGCGCTGCCTGGAACTGGGCATCGACATCGCGCGCGCCCCCATCCCGGTGGTGCCGGCGGCGCACTACACCTGTGGCGGCGTGGTCACCGACCTGGACGGCCGCACCGACCTGCCCGGCCTGTACGCCGTGGGCGAGACCACCTATACCGGGCTGCACGGCGCCAATCGGTTGGCCAGCAACTCGCTGCTCGAATGCGTGGTGGTGGGCTGCACTTGCGCCGCGGCCATCGTGCAGCAGAAGCCGGGCGCCGAGACCCCGCTGCCGCCCTGGGACGAGAGCCAGGTCGAGGACGCCGACGAGCAGGTGGTCATCTCCCACAACTGGGACGAGTTGCGCCTGCTGATGTGGAACTACGTGGGCATCGTGCGCACCACCAAGCGGCTGGAGCGGGCGCTGCACCGCATCAAGATGCTGCGCGACGAGATCGAGGACTATTACGCCAACTTCCGCGTCAACCGCGACCTGCTGGAGCTGCGCAACCTGGTGGTCTGCGCCGAACTCATCGTGCGTTCGGCGCTGCGCCGGCATGAGAGCCGTGGCCTGCATTACAGCCGCGACTTCCCCGACACGCTGCCCATCAGCTTTCCCACGGTGCTGACGCGCCCGGCTACCAGCGGCAGCAAGGGCAAGCGCTAACAAGGCGCGAATGAACCTGCTGCGCGACCCGATCTCAGCCCTGCGCCATGGGCCGGAGGCCCATGTCCTTCGCCAGGCACAAACAGTCCTCAGGACTGTTTGTGTCCGGGCTCAGCTCCTCGCCGTACGGGTGTACGGCTGCGGTGCTCGAGCTGACCTCGGGCCGCTCGCGACGGTTCCTTCACACCTTGTGAGGCTTCACACCAGCGTGCCGAAGCCGGTGCGCGGCGCCAGTTCGATGCGCGCACGGCCGTGCTGCTTGGCGGCGTACAGGGCCCGGTCGGCGCGCGACAGCAGTTGTTCCAGCGTGGCGCCGTGGCGTGGAAACAGGGCGATGCCGGCCGAGAACGACACGCTGGGCAGGCGCCGCCGCCCGAACATGCTGCGCTGCGCCTGGAAGGCCCCGAGCAGGCGGTCGAGCATGGTCTGCGCGCCTTCGCCGTCGATCTCGGGCATCACGGCCACGAATTCCTCGCCGCCGTGGCGTGCCACGATGTCGCTGCGCCGCAGCGATTGCTGCAGCAGCGTGGCGAACTGCTGCAGCACGCGGTCGCCGGCGTCGTGGCCGTAGGTGTCGTTGATGAGCTTGAAGTGGTCCAGGTCGATCAGCACCACGCACAGCGGGCGGCTGTTGCGCCGCGCCAGCTCGAGCAGGCCGGGGGCGATCTCGAACAGGTAGCGCCGGTTGTGCAGGCCGGTCAGCGGGTCGTGCAGGGCCTGCTCGCGCAGTTGGGCGTGCAGCATCTCGGTCTCGGCGATGCGCGCCTGCAGGTCGGCGTTGAGCTGCTCCAGCCGGCGCCGGTCGTCCTCGGCCGAGCGGTGCGAATCCAGGGCGCTGTCGCGCTCGCGCCGTGCGCAGGCCAGTTGGTGCGCGATCTCCAGCGCGATGTAGCGCGCGCGCGCGCTGCGGCCCACCAACTGTTCGTACAGCGCGTGCACCTGGTGCATGCAGCGCAGCGCGGCCGCGGTGTCGCCGGTGGCCTCGCAGGCGTCGGCCAGCACGCGGTGCAGTTGCATGCTGTCGTAGGGATCGTCGCCCAGGCGGTCGCCCTGCAGGCGCGCCAGCGTGGCCTCGGCCAGGGCGCGCGCGCCCGCGGCGTCGCCGCGCAACAG
>JALHPY010000035.1 GCA_022842305.1 Rubrivivax sp. | reverse complement strand
CCGCCGCTGGCCGGGGCGCCGGGTCCGCGCGCCGCGGGTTTGCCCACGGCGGCCAGGTCGATGGCGCGCACCGGCACCTGGTCGCCGCGCAGCAGCCGCGCGTGGCCGGCGGTGACCACGGCATCGCCCGGCTTGATGCCTTCCAGGATCTCCACCTTGCCCGGCACGCGCAAGCCGATGCGCGCTTCCAGCCGCTGCGAAACCTTCTGGCCGCCCGCGCCGTCCACCACCTTGAACAGCAACTGCTTGCCGCCCAGCGGCACCAGCGCTTCCTCGGGCACCAGCACGGCGTTGTCGCGCACGGCGAAGATCACGCGCGGCCGCGCGAACATGCCCGGGCGCAGCAGCGAGCCCGGGTTCTCGACCTGGGCCAGCACCTGCAGCGCGCGGCCGTTGGCGTCGACCTGCGAATCCAGCGCCAGCACGCGGCCCTTGAAGCTGCGGCCGGGCAGCGCGTCCAGTGTCACCTCGACCGGCTGGCCGGGGCGCAGGCGGTCGAGTACGCGCTCGGGCACGGCGAACTGCACCTTGAGCGAGCGCAGGTCCTCGATGTTGACCAGGTCGGCGCCGTCCTTGACGTAGTCGCCCAGGCTGACGGCGCGCAGCCCGGCGGTGCCGTCGAAGGGCGCCAGCACCTGCATGCGGCCGGCCTGGGCGCGGGCCAGCGCCACCTGGGCTTCGGCCACTTCGAGCGCCGCCTGGTTCTGGTCGACCGCGCTGGCGCTGATGAAGCCCTGCGCCAGCAGTTCGCGGCTGCGCTGCAGGTTGCTGCGCGCGATGCTGGCCTGGGCCTCGGCCTGCTTGAGCTGGGCCTGCTGCAGGGTGTCGTCCAGCTGCACCAGCAGCTGCCCGCGGCGCACCTGCGCGCCATCGGCAAAGCCCAGCCGGGCGATGCGGCCCGAGACCTCGGGCCGCAGCATCACGCCCTGGCTGGCCTTGAGTGAGCCCACTGCCTGCACGTCGTCCACCAGGCGTGCGCTCTCGGCGCGGGCAATCTCCACGGCGGCGGGGCCGCCGGGGCCGCCGGGGCCTGGCCGCGCAGCGGGCGCCCCGGGTCCGGCCACCACGGGCTTGGGGGACGACTGCGCTCCTTGCTGCCACCACCATGCCGCGCCACCGGCAGCGACAATGCCGACCACGGCAACGAGGGTGTGCAGCTTCTTCAAGAACGGTTCCTGGCGGGGTTGGGCGGAAGGCAGACTGTAACGATCTCGGCACCGCCGTGCTGCAACGGCCTCACGCCAGTACCGAATCGACCCCGCGGTTGGCCAGCTGGTCTGCGCGCTCGTTGCCGGGGTCGCCGGAATGGCCCTTGACCCAGCGCCACTGCACCTGGTGCGCGGCGTTCAATGTGTCCAGACGTTGCCACAGCTCCATGTTCTTCACCGGCTTCTTGTCGGCGGTCTTCCAGCCGCGCGCCTTCCAGCCGTGGATCCAGGTGGTGATGCCGTTCTTGACGTATTCGCTGTCGGTGTAGATGGTCACCGCGCAGCGCCGCTTGAGCGAGGCCAGCGCCTCGATCACGGCGGTCAGCTCCATGCGGTTGTTGGTGGTGAGGGTCTCGCCGCCGAACAGCTCGCGCTCATGTTCGCCGCTCTTGAGCCAGGCGCCCCAGCCGCCCGGCCCCGGGTTGCCGCGGCAGGCGCCGTCGGCGTAGATGACCACGGTCGACATCAGTGCTCCAGTTCCACGGCGTCGCGGCGGCGGTTGGCCACCACCGCAGGCGCAGCCAGCGGCTGGCGCCGCTGCTTGCGCACCATGCCCACCAGGCGCATGCCCCGCACGCGCTTGACGGCCACCACGAAATACACCGCACCCAGCACCGGCCACCAGCGGTCGCCGACGGGCTCCATCCAGGCAAAGCGCTCGAGCCACGCGGCGCTGCTCACCGGCGGGCGCCAGCAGCCGAAGCGCCCCTGTTCGACCTCGAAGCTGAGCAGGCGCAGCCAGTCGCGCAGCCGCCAGTAGCCGATGAAGTCGCCGGCGCGCGGCAGGTAGGGGCTGCGGTCGCAGCCGAAGCCCAGGCTGCGGCGCAAGCGCCCGGCATTCTGGCGAAGACCCCACAGACTGGCAGGGTTGAAGCCGGCGATGACCACGCGGCCCTCTGGCACCAGCACGCGCTCGACCTCGCGCAGCGTCTCGTGCGGGTCGCGCGCCAGTTCCAGCGCGTGCGGCAACACCACCAGGTCGATGCTGGCGTCGGGAAAGGGCAGCGCGTCGAACTCGCAGTGCAGGCTCACCGGTTCCAGCGCCGGCTGCGTGCTGATCAATGAATCCAGCGGCGGCGGCAAGGCCAGGGTTTCGGGCACGTGCAGCGAATCGCTGGCCACCCAGCGGTGCGGCATGCGGTTGGCGCGCAGGCCGTCGAGCTCGGGCAGGCCCAGCTGCACGGCGTGGAAACCGAACGCATCGGTCACCGCCTGATCCAACCTTTGCTGCTCCCAGGCCAGCAGGTACTGGCCGGGGGCGGTCTTCAACCAGGCCCCCAACTCTATAATCGACTCTTCCCGCGTCATGATTCTCCTAGCGCTGCCCGCCTTCGCCGACAACTACATCTGGATGCTGCACGACGGCACCAGCGCCGCGGTGGTCGATCCGGGCGACGCCGGCCCGGTGCTCGAAGCACTGGACCGCCTGGGGCTGGAACTGCGCGCCATTCTAGTGACGCACCACCATGCCGACCACGTCGGCGGCGTCGACGAACTGCGACCGCGGCTGCGCGGCCCGGTCTTCGGCCCCGTGGGTGAGGACCTGCCCGAACCGGTGCAGCGCCTGGCCGATGGCGAGCAGATCGAGGTGCTGGGACTGCGCTTCGAGGTGCTGGACGTGCCCGGCCACACGGCCGGTCATATCGCCTACGCCCAGGCCAGCACGGATACCGATGCCGCCGCCGCGCCGCTTCTCTTCTGCGGCGACACCTTGTTCTCGGCCGGCTGCGGCCGCTTGTTCGAGGGCACGCCGGCGCAGATGGCCGCATCGCTGGCGCGGCTGGCGGCCCTGCCCGAAGACACCCAGGTCTGCTGCACGCACGAGTACACGCTGTCCAACCTGCGCTTTGCCGCCGCGGTGGAGCCGGGCAATGCGCGCCGGGCCGACTACGCAGCGCAGTGCGCCACGGCGCGCGCCGCCGGTCGGCCCACCCTGCCGTCGTCCATCGGCCTGGAACGCCAGGTCAACCCTTTCCTGCGCTGCACCGAGCCCGAGGTCGTGGCCTCGGCCCGCGCCGAAGGCGCCAGCGGCAGCGACCCGCTGGCCGTGTTCACCGCCCTGCGCGAGTGGAAGAACCGCTTTCGATGAAACCTCTGCTGACCCGCCCGCGCCCCTGGCGCACCCTGGCCGCACTGCTGTGGCTGGCGCTGGGCGCTGGCTGCGCCAGCCTGCCGCCGCCGGCCGATGAGCCGCCGCTGGTCGTGGCGTCGCCGCTGCCACCGGCTGTGCCGGTGCCGGCCTTGCCGGCACCGGCACCTGCCGAACCCATCGCCGAACCCACCACCGTACCCGCCGCAGAGCCCGTAAACCTGCGCCAGGACCCAGCCCCGCCCGCCCCGCCCCTGGCGCGCAACCGATTGGATCCGCTGCAGGATGCCGAGCGCGGTGACCTGTGGCTGCGCCTGCGCGGTGGCTTCGCCATGGCCGACCTCGACGGCGACCTGGTGCGCAAGTGGGAGCGGTTCTACGCCGGCCAACCCGAGTACGTCGAACGCATGACGGCGCGCGCCAGCCGCTACCTCTTCCACGTGCTCGAAGAAGTCGAGAAGCGCCAGCTGCCCACCGAACTGGCCCTGCTGCCCTTCATCGAAAGCGCCTTCAACCCGCAGGCCATGTCGCGCGCGCGCGCCTCGGGCATGTGGCAGTTCATGCCGGCCACCGGCCGCGATTTCGAGCTGCGCCAGAACGTCTTCCGCGACGACCGACGCGATGTGCTGGCGTCCACGCGCGCGGCGCTGGACTACCTGCAGCAGCTGCACGCGCAGTTCGGCGACTGGCCGTTGGCGCTGGCCGCCTACAACTGGGGCCAGGGCAGCGTGCTCAAGGCGCAGGCCAAGAACCGCCGCGCCGGGCGCAGCACCGACTACACCAGCCTGCGCATGCCGGGCGAAACGCGCAACTACGTGCCCAAGCTGCAGGCCATCAAGAACATCGTGCTGCACCCCCAGGCCTTTGCGCTGGCGTTGCCGCCGCTGGAGAACCACCCCTTCTTCCAGACCGTGGAAGTCGACCGCGACATCGACGTCGCGCTGGCCGCGCGCCTGGCCGGGCTCACGCTCGACGAGTTCCAGCAGCTCAACCCGCAGATGAACAAGCCGGTGATCCTGGCCGCCGGCACACCGCAGCTGCTGCTGCCCTACGACAGCGCCAACCGCTTCGTGCGCGAACTGGCGGCACACCGGGGGGCCCTGGCCAGCTGGACCGCCTGGGTGGCGCCGCGCACGCTCAAGCCTGCCGAAGCTGCGCGCCTGACGGGCATGGATGAAGACGAACTGCGCGAAATCAACGCCATCCCGCCGCGCATGCTGGTGAGCAAGGGCTCGACGCTGATCGTGCCGCGCGCCCCGCACGCGCAGCAGGATGTATCGGAGCTGCTGGCCGACCACGCCACCATGTCGCTCACGCCCGAGGCGCGCGCGCGCCAGGGCCGGCGCTACAAGGCCGGACGCCTGGGCGAAAGCGTCACCGCGGTGGCACGCCGGCTGCGCGTGCCGGCGGCCGAACTGGCACGCTGGAACGGCCTGTCGCCCAAGGGCCGCTTCGCGCCGCAGCAGACCATCATCGTGCAGGGCAAGGCGAATGCCACCCCGGCCCGCATCGCCGCCAAGAAGCCAGGCCGCAGCGCGCTCACCAAGAAGGTGGCCAGCAAGGCCGCCGCCTCGCGCACTGCCGCGCGCAAGGCCAAACCGGCGGCGACGCAGCGCACCCGGGTGGCGGCCAGCGAGCAGACTGAACGCGCGCAAGCGCGCTGAAGCGCCGCCGCGGCATGGCTTTGAGCCCCGAAGCCCTTCAGCAGGCCGCTGCACGCACGCTGGCACACTACGAGCAGCACGCCCAGGCCTTCTGGGAAGGCACGCGCGACCACGACGTGAGCCAGAACATCCAGGCCCTGCTCGCGCACATCCAGGCCCCCGCGCCCTTTGATCTGCTGGACTTCGGCTGCGGGCCCGGGCGCGACCTGGCGCAGTTCAATGCCATGGGCCACCGCGCCACCGGCCTGGAAGGCGCGCCGCGGTTGGCGGCGATGGCGCGCAGCCACAGCGGCTGCCCGGTGCTGGTACAGAGCTTCCTGGCGCTGGATCTGCCGCCCGCGGCCTTCGACGGCGTGTTTGCCAACGCCTCGCTGTTCCACGTGCCGGGCCAGGCCCTGCCGCGGGTGCTGGGCCAGCTGCACGCGGCGCTGCGGCCGGGCGGCGTGCTCTTCAGCTCCAACCCGCGCGGCAGCGGTGAAGAAGGCTTCAGCGGCGAGCGCTACGGCGTCTACCACGACGCATCGTCCTGGCGCCGCGTGCTGGTCGCCGCAGGCTTCATCGAACTGACCAGCTACCTGCGCCCCACCGACGCGCCGCCCGCGCAGCAGCATTGGCTGGCCAGCGTCTGGCGCAAGCCGGCGGATTGAGCCGCGCCCGTCAGACCTCACGCAGGCGCTGCGCCAGCGCATCGCCCACGAAACGCATGAAGGCGCGCACGCGCGCGGTATCGCGCAGGTCGGGGTGGGTGACGATCCACACCGGCTGCGCCAGCTCGGGGATGGGTTCGGACACGGCCACCAGTTCCGGGTGCTTGGCCTCCATGAAGGTGGGCAGCACGCCCACGCCGATGCCGGTGCGCAGCATCGCCGCCTTGGCGTTGAAGATGTCCACGCGCACGCGCACGTCAGCCTGCGCCAGACGCTGGCGCAGCCACAGGTCGTAGACCCGCGTCGACGCGTCGCGCTCGAAGGCCACCCAGGGCGCATGGCGCGTGAGCTGCTCCAGCGGCGTCACCGTCTGTGGCAGATCGGGCGCGCCGCGCAGCGCATACACGCGGCACTGCGTGATGCCCAGCTGGCGGCCCACCAGGTGCTCGGCCACCTGGCCCGACAGGCGCAGCGCCACGTCGGCCTCGCGCCGCGTCCAGCCCTGGTCGGCGTCGGCATGGCGGCTGGCCAGGTCCACCAGGAAGGCGTTCTCGACCACCTCGACCTCGATGCCCGGATAGGCGCGCGCAAAGTCCGCCAGCGGTTGCGGCAGCAGGTGGTCCATCACCACGAAGGCGGTGGTCACGCGCAGCACGCCGGTGAGCTCGCGGTCGCGCCCCAGCACCTGGCGCTCGACCTCGTCGGCGCGCTCGGCCATGTGGCGCGCCTGTTCCAGCAGCAGCTGGCCGGCCTCGGTCGGCTGATAGCCGCTGCGCAGGCGATCGAACAGACGCGACCCCAGGTGTGCCTCGAGCGCGTCCAACCGGCGCAGCACCGTGGTGTGGGCCACGCCCAGCGAACGCGCCGCACCGGCCAGCGAGCCCGTGGCGCCGATGGCCAGGGCGTAGCGCAGGTCGTTCCAGTCGAGTGCAGGCATGGTGATCCTTGCGTTTTCGCAAGATTGGAGTGCAAAGCGACACATTGTGTGCGCAAACAACCAGACCTACAGTCATCTCATCGCAAGGCAGTCCGACACCGGACTGCGGGCACCACTGGAAGGAACCGGCATGAACATCCACACCGCCCACTATGCCTTCGGCTATGGCGCGCTGCGCCATGCCCTGCACCTGCCGCAGCGTGCGGCACCCGCGCCCACGGCGGCCGGAGCCGTCACGCAAGGATGGATGGCGCGCCTGGCGGCCTGGGCCGAGCGGCAGCCCGTGCACCACCGCATGGGCAGCTATACGCGCCGCTGAGCCGCGCGCCCATGCGGCACAGGGGGCCTTCATGAAAGGCGGCGTCCCCGTGCCGCACCACCCGGCACGCGGGTCCGCACCGGGGCGCTTCGAGAAACGCCGATCCTTCTCGCTAACGCCCGCTGAGATCCGGCCCGCGGCCCACCATCAGGGCTTCTTGGCCGGCGCTGCGGCCACCTGGGCCGCAGCACCCAGGCGCATCACCGCCATTTCGCCCTGGCGCGCGTAGTCCAGCGCCTCGCCCAGCACCTTGGCCGCTTCCTGCGGCGCGTGGAAGCCCATCGAGTTCTCGGCGGCGATGAAGTCCAGCCGCCACTGCGCCTTGCGCTGCAGTTCCTGCGCCGCGTTCAACTGCTCGGGCGTGGCGCCAGCCGCCTTGGCCGCCTTGAGCGCGTCGATCAGCGCCACGATGGCCACGCCGCCGCGCTGCATCAGGTCGAAGTTGCGCTGCTGGATGAGGTCGACGCGCTTCTTGATCTCGTCTTCCGACTGCTTGTGGCAGGTCTGGCAGGCGCGGCTGATGTTGAGCAGCGGGCTGCGCACCCAGTGGTCGGACACCTTGGTGGCGCCGTCGCGCTGGTAGGGCATGTGGCAGTCGGCGCAGGACACGCCGCTGCGCGCGTGCACGCCCTGGCTCCACAGCTCGAACTCGGGGTGCTGGGCCTTGAGGATGGGCGCGCCGGTCTCGGCATGCTTGTAGTCGTAGAAGCGTTCACCGTCGGGGAACTTCGTCTCGTTCCAGTAGGCCTCTTGTTGTTCGACCTTCAGGCCCTTGCCCCAGGGGAAGGTCAGCGGCAGTTTGGTCGAGCAGTAGTACTCGACGTGGCATTGCGCGCACACATACGAGCGCATCTCGGTGCGCGTGGCGTCGGCGTTGGGGTCGTAGGGCTTGGCCTTGCCGGTGGCGCGCCAGCGCTCGATGGACGGCGCGAACGGCGTCTCGGCGTCCGACGCCGCCAGCCGCTGTATGCCCTGGATGAAGCCCGGACGCGTGACGATCAGCTGCATGGTCTTGGCGTCGTGGCAGTCAGCGCAGCTCACGGAGTGGCCGTGGCCCATGTCGTGCAGCTTCTTGTTCAGATCCTTGTAGCTGAACTTGGCGCTGGCTTCCATGCCCTTGATGGCGTCGCCGCCGCCCAGTTCACGGTACAGCGGCATCACGGTTGCGTGGCAATGCAGGCAGGAACCCGATTGCGGCTTGCTCAGGCGCTCGGTGTCTTCCTGGTCCTTGAGCATGAAGGCGTGGCCGCGGCGGTCGCGGTAGTCGATGGAGAAGGCGTAGCCCAGGAACATCTTCTTGAGCCAGGGGTCGCGCTCGATCTTCTGCTCGGGCAGGGCCTCGCTGCCACCGTGCCCGCCGAAGCGCGTGCGCGTGGATTGCGCGGTGAGCAGGTAGCTGTCGTACTGCTTGGGCCAGTTGACGCCCCATTTGGCGGGGTCGGTGGTGTCCTGCGTCACCTCGACCAGGCGCGTGGTCGTGACCTTGGCTTCCTGCTTGCGCTCGAAGATGTTGGTCAGCATGGCCGTGGCGCCGGCCGCGGCAAGGGCCACGACGACCACCAGGCCAAGCAATGCGGGCGTGGACAGGCCGCGCCGGGACAGGTTCTTGGGGAGCGTACGGTTCATGGAAACAGCCTCCGGGATCAATGACGGGGTCCGCCCAGGCCGGCGCTCTCGCCGTGGCCTACGGACTGATGGCAATGGACGCAGGTGAATTCGTCGCCGCGGCCGGTTTCGGCCATGGCCTCGTGCACCAGGTCGCGATGGCAGGCCAGGCAGTTGTCCTGCAGGATGCGGGCGTTGCCGGGCTTGATGGCAA
Organism: Rubrivivax sp.; assembly: GCA_022842305.1. GTDB lineage: Bacteria > Pseudomonadota > Gammaproteobacteria > Burkholderiales > Burkholderiaceae_C > Rubrivivax. The sequence goes on along the minus strand of JALHPY010000035.1, from coordinate 24,146 downwards.
TGGGCTCGTCGAAGTCCTGCAGCGTGAAGCCCTTGGAGTGGTGGTAACCGTTGACGGCCTTGGCGGTCCACTTGCCGAAGAAGCCGTGCGGCAGATGGCAGTCCACGCAGCCGGCCACCGCGTGGTGGCTGGACTTCTGCCACGAGTCGTACTGCGAATTCATGATGTGGCAGTTGACGCAGACCTTGGGGTCGGAGCTCATGTACGACAGCCCCTCGGCGTACACCATCGTCCAGCCGCCGATGCCCGCGGCCAGGCCGGCCACCACCGCCAACAGTGCCCACAGCGCCGGGGGGCCGGCCAATCCGCGCTGGCGCAGGGCTTGTCTTGCTTTCACGGGCCTCTCCACAGTGGCGCGCCAGGACCGCAGGGCCCTCGGCACCTTGAACATGCATAAAATCTACTTTTATTTAACTACCGGCAGGCCCACGCCCGCCGCCGCGCATGCGGACAAAGTTGATGCAGCACAAACTGCCGCCAGATGGGGGCCGCATCCTGCCCGCCAGGAGAATTCGACGATGCGACTGACCCAGTGGACCGACTACAGCCTGCGCGTGCTGATGTACTGCGCCGCGCAGCATGGCCGCACGCTGCCGGTCACCATTACCGAAATCCAGCAGGCCCACGGCATATCCCGCAACCACCTCACCAAGGTGGTGGTGGCGCTGGGCCGGCTGGGCTACCTGGAAACCACGCGCGGCCGCGGCGGCGGCCTGCGCCTGCTGCAGCCCGCCGCGCAGGTGCGGCTGGGCCAGGTGGTGCGCGACACCGAAACCGACTTCAGGTTGCTGGAGTGCTTCGACGCGGCCGTCAACACCTGCCGCCTGGACGGCCGCTGCACGCTCAAGACCGTGGTGCAGAAGGCCACGGCGCAGTTCATGGACGTGCTCGACGGCGTGACGCTGGCCGACTTGGTGCACACCCCCGCTGCCGCGGGCTTCGTGGGGCTGCCGATGCCGCGGCGCAAGGCCGGCTGAGCCGCAGCCGCAGCCGCAGCCGGGTGCGGCCCTGCCGTCACAGGCGGGTGTACTTGTCCGATCGCCCGCGCGATTTTTCTACCGGGTACTTGAGCGCGTTGGCGTCCATCTTGCGCGACACCGCGGCCGCCAGGTCCACGCCCAGGTCATGGCACAGATAGGCCAGCAGCATGCCGACGTCGGCCAGCTCGTCCTCGATCTCGGCGCGCCGCTGGTCGACGATTTCGGCCACTTCGGCGTCGCGGGCCCAGATGAAGTGCTCCAGCAACTCGGACGCCTCCACCGACAGCGCGATGGCCTGGCTGCGGGCATTGTGGAACTGCTGCCAGTCACGCTCGGCGCGGAAGGCCAGCAGGCGCTGGGTAAGTTCTTGGGGCAAGTGCGTCATGAAGCAAGCCTGTTCTTGAAGTGCGGATGCATGCGGTCGAGGTCGAGGCGGCCATCTCCATCCTGAAAACCGGCGTGCTGCTGGTGCACCGCCGCGATCCTGAACAGGGTAACTTGCTGAAGGCTGGGCTGGCCCAGCCTGTGCTGCCCGCATTCTCAGGCCGCGTGCGCCGGTCGAACTCGGCGGTCACGTCGTGTTGTGCCGTGTCGGGGCTGCCCTGGGGAACAAAGGGCCTTTGGAAATCGTGTCCTTCACTCAACTGCAACATGTACCCGATACTGCGCCGCGAAGTCAGCGGCGGCGACTTCGAGACCGTCATTTTGCGCAGCCCATGGGGCGTGAATCACGAGTAAGCAGCGATCAAACCTAAGCACTTCCGGCTGCTGGCGCAGATGTTGGCCATCGGCCGGCAAGGCGACCAAACTGCACTTGATGAGCTGTCTCGGATGTTCCCGACTTGTACCCGGCCCAGCATCGAAGAATCGTCCGCCGCGCAGATACAGAACATCCCGCCCTAACCCTTTCCCCGCTTCTTGCCGGCAGTTGGCGCGTCGCGGTGCCTATCGAGCCCTATACCTACCTGGAGACTCTGCCCATGAAATCGGTTATCGCCCCCCTGAAGACCCTTGCAATCGCCGTCACCGCTGTCGTGGCCTGTGCGCCCGCAGCGGCACAGGAAACCGTGCGCTGGGGTATCCCCATGGCCTTCGGGTCCAACCTCACGGCGCTGGGCGACACCATGCCCTGGGTGTCGGAGCAACTGAAGAAGGTTTCCGGCGGAACCGTGAACCTGCAGATCTTCGAGCCCGGCAAGCTGGTGCCCGCGCTGGGCATCTTCGAAGCCGTGTCCACCGGCAAGGTCGAGGCCGGCTACAGCTGGATGGGCTACGAATCCGGCAAGGTGGCGGCATCGCAGCTGTTCGGTGCCATGCCCTTCGGCATGGAGTCGCCGCAGTTCGCCGCCTGGATCTACTTCGGCGGCGGTGATGCGCTGCTGAAGGAAGCCTTCAAGCCGCACAACGTCTACCCGATCTTCTGCGGCACCATCAGCCCCGAGGCCGCGGGCTGGTTCAGGAAGGAGATCAAGACCCCCGACGACCTGAAGGGCCTGAAGTTCCGCGCCGCCGGTCTGGGCGGCAAGATCTACCAGAAGGTCGGCGCATCGGTGACCATGCTGCCGGGCGGAGAACTCTTCCAGGCGCTCGAGAAGGGCGTGCTCGACGGCACCGAGTTCTCGCTGCCCACGGTCGACGACCAGCTCGGCTTCGACAAGGTGGCCAAGAACTACTACCTGCCGGGCTGGCACCAGCCGTCCACCAACCAGTTCCTCTACGTCAGCATGGCCGCATGGACCAAGCTGAAGCCGCAGACGCAGGCGCAGATCGAAACCACCTGCACCGCCGGCGTGAGCATGGCGCTGGCCAAGGCCGAGGCCTTGCAGGGCGAGATGCTGGCCAAGTTCAAGAAGGAAGGCGTCACGCTGCGCCAGTTCAGCAAGCCGCTGCTCGACGCGTTCTCGAAGGCCGCCAAGGAAGTGCTGGCCGAAGAGTCGGCCAAGGACCCCATGTTCAAGAAGGTCGCCGACAGCATGTCCGCGTTCCAGGAAAAGAACCGCGAGTGGCACAACCTGGGCTACCTGCCGCGCGACTACAAGTAATCCTGCGGGCCTGATCAGAAGAAGAGACTACGCGCCGGCAGCCGCCGGCGCGCAGAGGAGAACCCCATCATGAACAACCCGTCCTCGACGCCCAGGATCGGGCCCTCGGGCATTGCCCTGCCCGACACTGCGTTCTCGCACGCCGTCGACCGCTTCATCGGCTGGGTGGGCGAAGTGGCATCGGCCCTGTGGCTGGTGCTGGTGCTGGTGATCGTCGTGCAGGTCGTGGCGCGCTATGCCTTCGGCACCGGATCGATCGCAGCAGAAGAGCTGCAGTGGCACCTCTACGCCATCGGCTTCATGCTGGGTCTGAGCTTCACCGAGATGCGCGAACGCAACGTGCGCATCGACGTGCTGGCCGAGCGCTTCAGGCAGCGCACGCGGCTGTGGATCGAGATGTCCGGCTTGCTGCTGCTGTTCCTGCCGTTCACGATCTACGTGATGTGGGCCGCGTTCCCGTTCTTCTGGTCGTCGTTCCAGCTCAACGAGACCTCGGCCGCGGCCGGTGGACTGCCCTACCGCTGGTTCCTCAAGTCCTTCATCGTCACCGCCTTCGCCCTGCTCGTGCTGGTGGGGCTGAGCCGACTGACGCGGGTCTGGGCGGCACTGTCCGCCCGCCACTGACATCGCAAGGATCAAGCCTCCACCATGCTGCCGTTCTACGAGTACCTCTCCATCGCCTTGATGGTGATCTTCATCCTGGCGCTGTTCTCGGGCTTTCCGGTGGCCTGGCTGCTGGCCGGACTGTCACTGATCTTCGCGGCACTGGGCATCACGCTGGGCCAGGAGTTCGGCCTCGACACCTTCCTGATGACGAACTGGGCCAAGGTCGGCGGCGTCATCGACCGCTTCGACGCGATCATGTCGAACTGGGTGCTGGTGTCGCTGCCGATGTTCGTCTACATGGGCCTGATGCTCGACCGCTCTGGCGTGGCCGACATCATGATGCGCAACTTCGTCAAGGTCTTCGGCGGCATCCGCGGCGGCCTGGGCCTGACCGTGGTCGTGATCGGCGTGCTGCTGGCCGCCTCGACCGGCATCGTCGGTGCATCGGTGGTGCTGCTGGCCATGCTCTCGATGCCCATCATGCTGCAGCACCACTACTCCAAGGCCATCGCCTCGGGCGTGGTGGCGGCGTCGGGCACGCTGGGCATCCTGATCCCGCCGTCCATCATGCTGGTGCTGATGGCCGACCAGGTGTCGGTGTCGGTGGGTGACCTGTTCGCCGGGGCGATGATCCCCGGCGTCGGCCTGGGCGTGCTGTACATGGTCTTTCTGGTGGTGGTGGGTTTCGTGCGGCCCGACCTGGTGCCGCCGCGGCCGCACGATGCCGAGAAGCTGACGCTGCGCCAGGTCGGCATCGCCTTCCTGTCGACGCTGCCCACCTTCGGGCTGATCGTGCTGGTGCTGGGCAGCATCTTCTTCGGCATCGCCACGCCCACCGAGGCTTCGGGGCTGGGCGCCGCCGGTGCCATCCTGCTGGCGGCGGCCAACCGCAAGCTCAGCTGGAAGGTCATCCGCCAGGTGGGCATCGAGACCACGCTCACCACTTCCTTCATCTTCGCCATCTTCATCGGCGCCACGGTGTTCGCCTACGTGCTGCGCCTGATCGGCGGCGACGAGCTGATCGCGGAATTCTTCAAGGGCCTGGGCCTGGGCCCCACGGGGCTGGTGCTGGTGGTGCTGCTGGTGGTCTTCATCGCCGGCTTCTTCCTCGACTGGTTCGAGATCGTGCTCATCATCCTGCCGCTGCTGGCACCGGTGATCAAGCTCGCCGGCGTCGACATGACCTGGTTCCTGATCCTGATCGCGCTGATGCTGCAGACGTCCTTCCTCACGCCGCCGGTGGGCTTCTCGCTCTTCTACCTGAAGGGTGTGGTGCCCAAGGAAGTGACGATCATGGACATCTACGTCGGCGTCATCCCGTTCGTGCTGCTGCAGATGCTGATGGTGGCCATGTGTTTCATGATCCCGGGCCTCATCACCTGGCTGCCGCAGCAGATGTACGGCACCAGCGGCGGCTGACGGCCCGCTGCCCGGCGCCGTGTGAGCGCGGCGCCGCGGCGACGTTGCCGCGATCGTCGGGCCGCAGGTCGACAACGGGGGGCGTTCGCCGCGGCTTCCTCAGCTCATGCGACACCTGAGTTGACGAAGTAGTTGCAGCGGCCCATGAAGCCGATCTCGGTCTGCCGTTCCGGGCCACCGTGGAGGCTCTTCCAGCGCACGGACTGCTGCTCGCTGAAGCGGCTCACGCCGCCCGCGTCACCGCGTTCGACCAAGCCCCGTTCGGCCAGCCCCTCGGATGGCAGTGATCGCCCTTGCCCCGTTGGTCGTCGAATCCAACGACCCACCCCCCGATAATTCCCCGGTAGCTGACGGCCGACTTCTCGTCGATCGCTGCGACCCGCAGGCAAGTCTTTGATGCAAAAAGAGATTCCACCGCCCATCGCGAAGAGCACCGACCTGTCTTCCCACACGCCCATGATGGCCCAGTAGTTGTTGTTCATTGTAGAACAACAACTTAGGCAAGTGTTACACCACTTAACTACACCCTAGCAACAGACCGGGACCCCATGAGCGGGGGTAAGGAGTGGATGGCCAGCGGCTACCGCACCTCGCCGAGCTCCCAGCGCATCGAACTGCCGCAAAGTGCTTCGCCTTCCCCAAGGTCACCACAGACGCCGCCCACCTGCCCCAAGTGCGAGGCTTGGGGGGCCGTACGCCAGGACTTGAAGTCAGCTGACTCTGGGATTGAACGCTGGCCGTATAACTCCGCGAGGCGTCCGATTCGGTAGTCGCTGTGGCCCAAATAGGTATCAGCGCAGCTGGCACCCACTGCGTAGTAAATCCATTGCGCAGTCCTTTCGCACAGTTCAGCCAGCAAGCGCAAGTGGGCGCAGTCGGCGCTTAGCGTGACTTCTCGGCTGGTCGCGCCCTCCTGCCATTCGAGTATGTAGGTCTGGCCGTCCTCCCGTCGGAGCCGCATGCCGAACCATGGCGCGTGGCACTCCAGCCGCATCTTGTCCAGGTCGGACAGTCGGATTGACTTCTGCGTGGTCTTTGCAGCCATCTTCGTCTCTCTATTGTGGTGGTCGGTTTGCCGACGGTGGGTGTACCGCCAATCAGTAGACGGGCAACCGACAAGGCCGCGGTTTTGCTCAAGCCCACACCGGGCGGATTTCGAGGTATAGCAATCCGACCCATCCATCCAGGGTGTGGGAACCACGGTACGACTGTCAATGCGTCAATCCGACGCCATGCGACAAAGGACGCCGCATCTCGATACTGCTTCGGCACCCTGTCCGCTGGACCCCCGCACTTGCCTCGGTACGGCTATCTACTGTTAGTAAGCGCCGATGAAAGCCAGCCATTCATGGGCAAAGTACGCGCCAGGCTTCGGCTGCGTCCCGCCGACCTTCCTGTCGGCAATGTGCGCCCGTGGATGTGGCGGTATGTCAGCTTCCAGCACGTATGCATAGCCGTCGCCCGGGTCCTGGCGAATCGGTACCGTCGTGAGCGACTCGGGTATCGGTGGCTCATGGTCGGCATCCCAGGCCGCGAGCCTGGTGGCGTGCTCGACGAGAGCATTGAGGCTCCTGTACGCGCCTCGCACCGGGGCTTTCACCGCTCTTCGTGACAGCGAGTCGGATACGTCGAGGTACAGCATGCCTCCTCCGATGCGACCGTCTATCTGCTCGATGACTCGCCCGTTCTCGAGGCACCTCCCGATGTGCAACTTGCAGCAGAACTGCTCGGAGAATGGGTGCTCAATGACGTCGCCCTCGACACGACTCAGCATTCGCGCAAGCAGGCCGACGGCCGGCTCAGTCCATCTGGAGTAGCCCTGCAATTCCGTCTCGACGGTTCGGCCCTTTAGCCCCGTCTGTATAAGCCGGTAGTCTGTGACGGGAGCGATTTGCGCGCAGCCTATGACGCCGAGAACCGTGTTGCCCGGCGGCATCGAGGTATCAATCGTGATGATTAGCATGAGGACATCTCAGGTGCGTGCTACAAGCGCGCCAAGCGCCACGACCGCCACTACAAGCATTGAGAGTACGGCGATTGCATTGACCGTCGTCAACCTCTTCACGTCTTCGTTTGTCGACACCGTCGCGTAGACGAAGCCCGGCGAATTCAAGCAGTTGTCCTCGGTCGGCTTCAGCGCGCATCCCTCCAACGCCTCCAAGAGCTTTTTGGCTCGCTCGACGATGGCCGGGGGGCACTCTTTCGTCATGTCGTTCAATAGGTCTGTTCTGATGGCTTCGTAGCTGGAGTCTTGAGTCATTTCTCGCTCGCGAGTTGTTGGAAACAGAATGAGGTCCGCCTATGCCCAGGGAAGCTGCGCAGGTCAAAGGCATAGCAATGCCCCGCGCGCAACCGCGGCGCGAAACGGGCCTGTTAGTGAGGTGGCTTTGGCGGGCTAGCCACCGCGAAAGTTGTTCGCATCGTTACCGACGCAGTCGTTTCCCCACGCTCGAGGCGAGGCGGAAGGCTCTTGGGTACTGCGCGTACTGGAAAGGCAGCTGCGCTAGATTCCGCTTCGCAAACACGTAGCGACTGTCGGGTGCCGCCCGCTGAGTGGTGACCGTGTTCTGCACTACGGAGGTGGCCCGCACGACATCGTTCGTGCACCGGCCGTCTCGGCTCCGTGGATGCGCCTCAACATGGACCAGAGCACACCTCGCGGAAGAGGATGAATGCCGCGACTTCCGAGGTCCCGCGCCCGGCATCATGCTTCCAGCCCATGCTGTGCACTCGAACTTCGGGCATCGCTCACCCGCTGCGCATGCTCCAGCAGACCGTTCCACTCTGTGGCCAGCGCTGCGCGGTCCAAATGTGGGACGAACGCCGGAGAAAGACCGTCCTCGATGTCGCCGACGTTGGCGCTCGGATAGACCCAGAAGCGCTCCTCGGCTGCTATGAGGTCAAGCACTGTCGACCAAGGGTCCGGCAGCATTTCGGCCGCGTTCTCGACCAGCAGAGCAAAGAGTTCGACCACCGCCAGCGAACTGGCCTGGATGCGCGCCAGCATGAACGCCCGCTCCAGTGCCACTTCCGCGTGGGCAATGGTCCGAGCCAGAGCAGCATCTGAGTACGGGCTGCTCGAAATGCCGATTCGGGTCTGCATCGTGAACAGGGATTCGTCAAGGCCTCCCTGTGCAATGCTGAGGCCTCGTTGCTCGGTGTGCGTGGACGAACTCTGCATAACGCTCTCGTAAAGTGACGGTATGCATATGGTGCGACTAATGGCCTCGCCACGCAATTCGTCAATATTACGAAATTCGATGGTCGCTAGACAGAGAGCACGGGCAACGTGCTTACAGAGGACTGTCTATGGGACGTCGAGGAATTGAGCAGACTGATGTGGTTCGAGCCTACGTGTCACTGTTGCGCGAAGGCCGGCGACCTACGCTGCTGAACATGCGACTGCAGTTGGGGAGGGGAAGCTACTCGACCATCGCATCGCGGCTCGTCGAGTTGCGATTGGTAGGCGCCGACGGTCAGTTGCTGCACGGTGTACCGATACAGCCACGAGGCCGCGGGCGACCAAGGAGGGTGCAACGACTAGACCGCTCCGCCAGGATGAGCGCGGCGCTAGTGTGATTTGATTCCTCGGATTCCGAGGCCGGCGCAGAACTCTTGGTTCTGCGCCGAATTTTCGCCGTCGACGACAGTGGAGCTCGGGCTACCGACTCTGGGTCATTTGAAAGCGGGCTCAGATGTAGGCACCGACCGTTGGCGCGGTCGGTCTGAAGGACGCCCTTCACGCTCCCCGCACCGCGGAACCTCACCGACAGGCCCTCCATCCTTGCGCGGTTGCGTGCCCTTCCATGTCGTACCGATGAATCCGGCTGTCTTCCGTGCTACCGGACATCAAAGTCGAGTACAGCGCCCTTTCGGGTTTCGCTTAAAGCACTAGGTCCAAGTAGAGCGCGTCGTTGAAGTGCGACTTCAACAACCCATTGGACTTCCCCTCAGCTGCTGCTGCCCATGCCTCCACCTTTGCCATGTGGGACTGCTGCTTCGATGCGTTCGGCGTCGAGGAAGAGGTGGAGAACCAGAAGTGGCATGGCTTCCCTTCAAGGCCCGGAGTCTTCACTCGCTTGCTCCCCGGCCCAAACCTGGACTCATAGACCTTACCCAGCACCTCCAGTTCAGGATTCGAATGGCTTCCATCTCCGCAGAAGACGTAGTGGTCAGCGGAGATTTCTCGCGTGAAAGCCGGGCTAAGGTTGTCCGTAGCGCCGTGGTGCGGGAACTTCAAGACGTCCACATGGTAGTAGCCATTGTCGAGTCGACCATCAGAGCGAAGGCCCTTCAGAATCATGTCGGCGTGGTTGTCGCCGGTGAGAAGAATGCTCTTCCCACCGTCCTCGACAAGCAGGACCAGCGACGCCACGTTTGGCACCGTCACACGTTTGTACGCAGGCATGCCCTCCCAGCCGTAAAGGTCGAAGGGGCTCATGCCGACGCCCACGGAACCGGCCTCCAGGGCCGCTGCATACATATCTCGTATTGCCTTGGCTGCCTTCTTATTCGCAGGGTCCGCAAGCCAGTTATTCCAGCCATCACGCAGGTCACGAAGCTCGCCAGGCGTCGGGCAGAGGATGGTGATAATTAAACTACCCAGCTTCTCCGGCTTCATGCCACTACGCGCCATGAGAAGCTTGCCTGAGTGTGCAGGCGTCTGCTTCAACGTGTTCAGCCCAATTCCCAGAAGGTCTGGCTTCGCAAGGCGGGAGACTTTCAGCGCCTCTCGTATCGAGGTGGCAATCTTGGCTTGCTCGTGCCCGATGTGCTGCAGGACCACGTCACTGCTTGTGCTGAGCACCGGTGCGCTTGCGGCTAGCATCTTTTCAATGGCACCAGTGTTCCTTGTCACCAGGTCGCGGAAGCCGTTGTGCCAGAGACGCTTGATAGCCGGCGGTCGCGGAAGTGCTGGAACCGCGGGCGGGTCGCCGTTGGCCTGGTGGTAGTCCCAGACCTGCCACTCGAGGGCATTCTCCAGCAGAACCATCGCTCCGCCGATGTGGTCGGAGTCAATGTGCGAGACGTAGAGCAAGTCTATGTCCTTGCCTTCCTGTTGGAGGAGCGCCACCCCCTTCGCGCCAAAGTCGCGCATAGCCTTCGGCGTGCCCCCGTCGCAGAGGACTCGATGTCCACCATCCTTGCTCTCAAGCAGGAGGCAGTCCCCGGCATACGATTGAAAGATTCGAAGCTTCACTTGGTCCTCCCTTCATCACACTTCGTTTCGAAGGCCGACCAACTTCGCCTCATTGATGGCTGCCACTGGGTCAATGAGGCCATAGCCCACATCGTTCTTCCATGAGTAGTCCATCGAAGGCAAGGGCTTGGCTGTCCTTTTCAGGATGCCTTGGCACTGTGCGGCGGTGAGGCGCCCATTCACAGCGAGCATGAGACCTACGACACCACAGACATAGGGGCTCGCCATGCTCGTCCCGGTCATAGGCACCCACTTGCCTTCCGGGTCGAAACCACTGGCTGCAACGATGTCGGTTCCGGGCGCTGCGACCTCTGGCTTCGACCGACTGTCTCGCGTCGGGCCTTGGCTGCTGGAGATGTTGATGCGGCCGGAGCGGTCGTCGGCGTTCCCAACAGCGATGAGGCGATGCGCGCACGCAAGCGAAGAAATCGAGTGCGAGTCCACATTGCTGCCAGAGCTGAAGAAGGAGGGAAATCGGAAGGCGCGCATCTCCTTCACCCGGTCTAGTTCCGCCGGGTCATCGCGCTCAATCCATCCGTGAAAGCTCCCGTCGCGGATTTCGTCTCCATGCAAGCGAACCCGCCAAGTGCCTCCCGCCACTGGAGCGAAGGTCTCGGGCTTCAGGTTCGGAGACAGGTAGATTGCGATGTAGTTGTCACCGTTGACCGGGTGGTAGAGCTCGTTGTAAACGGAGAGCAGACTCCCGTTTGAAAGCCTCTTGTTCTCGATGTACTCGCCCGGGCGGACAGTGAACCATTGGGTCGAACCCGGTGGCTGCACCGATACCGAGATGCGGTCCTGCGCGCCATACCAGACTTCGAGTTCGTTTTCCGACACATCGGCTATCCCGTCACCAACGACTACCCAATCGAGGTCGACGTCCAAACCCTTGGCCGCGATGCGGCCGCTGGTGTGGATACGTCCCATAATCCAGCCAAGGTCGTCGGACGTTTCGCCACGCTCCTGTCCTGCGTTACCAGTTGCCGCGCATATCGCGCGCCCAGGTAGGGCCAGGAAGGAGTCAATCCACCGACAGGTCCCATTGGCACCGTCGTGCGAGCCACCGTTGGTGCCAAGGCTGATGTTGATGCTCAGCGCAAGTCCTCGGTCCTTTGCCAGACTGTTGAGGTACTCAATCGCCTCGACGATGGAAGCCGAATCAACGAACGTCCACTGGCGCTGCGCCAAGCCCCCCTCTGGCAATGGGACGTCAATGAGTACGCCGGCAATCTGCGCCCCGGGGCAAACGCCCTTCCGCCCCGCAGCAATGCTTGCCACGTGTGTCGCATGGGAGCCGGGCTCCATCTGGGACTGCCTCTCCACAAGTGAGGCCGGCCACTTCTTTGGATTGCGGACGGCAGCCTTGAGGTGAGCTTCTCCCAGCTCCGAGCCTCGAGCAAACCCCTTCGGTGGAGGTCGAAACCGCCCACCTTGGTCCCAAATGGCGATGAAGCGAGTGTCTCCGTTGTCGTCGAGAAAGTCCTGGTGGCCGAAGTCGAAGCCACCAACATCAATGATGCCAATGAGAACCCCCTTCCCGGTCTGAGGCTTGCCGCCCACTCGAATCGTCCTCCCGGCCGGTGCGGAAACCACTTTGCTCGGAGCGGCCGTAGGCAACCGCAACGCAAGCGGCTCAGACGGGTGCACGAACATCACTCCTGGCGTGTCAGCGAGTTCTGCAAGATAGGAAACCGGCACGCGCGCGGCCAAGAAGCCTCTGCGCTGCAGAATCCCTTGCGACTTCTCGCCAGGCAGCATGGCAGCGTCGGATGCCTGCTCAAGCTTCGACCGAACAAGGTCGAAGTTCTTAGTCTCACCGTGTTCGCTGGGCTCGGTCTCGACCACTATGTTGACGAGCGCTTCTTTCGCACGTCCCACATCTTCAATCTTTCTCCGACCAGCACGCTGCACCCCTTCGGGGATGTCGGCGGCCATCTGCTCCGCAGCGCCGAACTGCCTGACATCCAAACCTAGGGTGCTGACTGCGCTGCCAGCCGCGAGCTTTGCCGTACTTGCTACGCACGAGGACAGCTCGGCTCGACCGGCGTTGACAACGTCGTCACCGTTGAAGATGACCCGCAGCCGCGGGTGCAGACGACGCGTACCGGTGCTACCTGCTGACATGCCAATCCTCCCAAGCAAGGCAAAGAGCCGGATGAAGCGGGCTTCGCCGATGCACCTTCTAGCGCAATTCACTGGGTTTGGACAACACCACGTTTGATGATGTGCCCTGCTCTGGACTTGGGGGGGCCTGCCGCCGGTCACACATGAGGGGTCGACAGGCTCGCAGACAGAGACGCCAATGCACAAAGTGGGGTGCAGGCGCCAAGCAATCCGAGCGCAATGCCGGTGTGTCAGACTGCGAAACGCCGCCCGAGGGGCGGCGTTTTGCTCAAGCCTTCTGCGTCCGTCAACTCTTGGCGAGGAAGTCCTCTTTCGCCTTGCCCGCAGCAACGGCGTCTTTCATCCGCTTGGGCACCCGATGTCCCTCGGCGCCCCAGGCCAGAGCCGGGAGCGGTGCGGCCGTCAACGCGCCCAATGACATGACTGTCAACAAGAACCTGACCGCCCCGCCCTCCCTACTCAAGCGTTGCCTCTTGAGCAACATGACGAGCCCTCGGCCTGCATCGGCGGACACCGCCTACTCCCGTACGAACAGTAAACGCAGCAGTCGCCAGGCTTCGGACGAAGCACAGTCTTGCAGCCATCGCACTTGTAGAACCACTGACACGCGTCTGTAGGCATCGTCTCAACCTTGACGTGGCCGCAGACTGGGCAGGTGATGGTGGACTGCAGTTCGAGCGCGCTCATGCTGCCCATTTTGGCAGCGCGTCTGGCGACGCGCGTTTGGAAGACCGGCCCTCCACTCCGACACCCCAGCGCAGTCGGGACTGCCCCATTGTTGACAGCCTCCAGCGACGACGCGGGACATGGTCCTGCCCGATGACATTTTTGCTTCGGACCGTCCAGGAGAAGGCCCAGCAGTTGTACGCTTGCAGACTTGGCAACTGTTGTTGAGGTAGAGCATGACAAGGAAGATTGAACGCAGCCGAGTCGAGGCAGGAAGGGCCGAGCTGCCGAAGAAGGCGAACTTCCTGACCGAGGAGAAGGTCGACTACCTGGTGGTCTTTGACCGAGACGGTGAGCTCAGCGTCGAATTGCCGGTCGCGGCACTGGCCAAGCTCGTCAAGTCCCGGGGTGAGCTCAAGGCTCTCAAGGCCGCGCAGAAGCAAGCCGCGGCCGAACAAGCTGCTGCGCTGACCGCCGAGAAGAATGCCCATCAGGAGACCTTGGCAGCGCTGGCCAGAGCCGAGCGCCGCGTCAAATCGCTTGAGAAGAAGCTTGCGGCGAGCGCTGAAGTGGCTGCCGCGCCGGCACCCGCCGTGGCTGAGCAGTCGGCTCCGAAGAAGAGTTCGCGCAGCGCAGCTTCTGAGAAGCCCGCTGCGACCAGGAAGGGCAAGGCAGCCAGCGTCAAGGTCGATACGGCCACTGCGTCCTCTGCAGGGGCTGCCGCAACTTCGGCGCCGGTCTCAAAGGCGAGTTCAGGGCTTGGGACAACCAGCGCAGAGACCGACGCACCACCCCCAGCCCCGGTCACTGGCGACGCGGCACAGGCAAGCTAGCCAAACCGCTTGGGTCCGGCAAAGACGGCGGCCAGCGCTCGGGCGGCAAGACAGGGCGAGGCTCCGAGAACAAGGTTGCCTTCATCGCGGCGGTGCAGACCACCGATGACGGCAAACCCCATCTCGCATGCTTTGCCGCGCGCCGATGTTGACTATTCTCAACGGCAGGCACTTACGTAGCGCTAATCTGCAACGACGGCACGCATTGCGGAGGCGACATCATGAAGAGCTACTTTCTGCGTCGTTGCGGCTGGTGGATTCTGCCAAGCGTGCTATTGACGGCATATACACCCGGCTGGGCCGATGCGCCGACGGAACGGGCAGCGCGCCTTGCGGCTCACTATAGTCTGGACAAGCCTGAAGGCAATGGCCCCTTTCCAGCGGTGATGTTGGTGCCCGGTTGTCAGGGGTTTAGTCCACCTTTGTGGAAAGGGCGCTACGAGCGCGCGACGCGGCGGCTCAAGGAGTTGGGCTTTGCGATAGTTAGGGTGGACTACCTCGCCGCGGGGGAAGTGAGCACGTGCGAAGTCATCATGAACCCGGCGGAGCTGGCGGATGACATCGCAACCGCCATGAAATACCTGCGTGCACAGCGGTTCGTCAAGCCTGAGGCCATCAACGTGCTGGCTTGGTCCTATGGAGGCGGCGCGGCGCTTAACGCCCTGACCAAGACAGAAAGCCGCGAACCAGTACAAGTTGCTGCTGTCGTGGCCTATTACCCACACCTTGCGCTAGCCCGCCCTTGGAGTGTCGACGTGCCCGCCCTTGTCCTGTGCGGTGCGGACGACACCGTTGCCCCCTGCGAGCGATTCGAGGCATTGCTGGCTGAGGTGCCAACCAGGGAGCGGGTGAAAGTTGTCAAGTACCCGGAGAGCTACCACGCTTTTGACAACTCCGACTTACCTGCCAAGACCGTCAGCCTATCTGGCAACGCCGTCGGTTACAACGAAAAGTCAGCCATTGCCGCATGGGCGGAAGTTGAGAAATTTCTGCGTCGTTAATGGCTGGCATGGAATGAGCGTGTCAGCCGTTGGGGATGCATTCTGCTGCTGAACATTTGCTGACGGTTCCCATCCTCCTGCCGGACGCGGCCGTCCGGTACCCGGCCACCACGAAAGCGCGCCGTCGTTGCGCTGACAGGGATAGGCAACTTGCGGGAGCCCAGGTGCCTTGCGGGCTGCCCAAGGGAAGGCGTTCCGAGTTCAGGCCAGCTTCAGGGGAAGTCGGTTCTTCGCCAGGCCTATTCTCATTTGCGCTGGAAGCGAGCCATTCCGATGGTCAGCGACGCGGAGCCACCTGCAAGGTCAACGCCAGGCCCTATGCAAGGTGTAGCCAACAACCAGGACAGCGAAATTCTGCAGCGTGACGCCTACAAGGTCGCTCAGCAGGTCTATCGCGACGCCACCAAAACGAAGCAGTGCTAGCGGGTAGCCCATCAAGATTCGCTGAGGCGTGTAGATTGCATCGAAGGCAGTGATGTAGTTGCTCGCCGCCGTCGACAGCTGAACGCCGTGACCAGTCGCATCGACATGGAGAGTTCGCTCCCAGAGTCCATACCGGAAACCAACGAGGACGATGGCAGCAAGGAAGGCTACGGCAAACGCGTAGCCCGCACGACGAATCTTGACATTGCCCATATCGTGCTCCCAGTCGCCTCCGAGGCCTCCTGGGGTCCCGTCAAGCGTACGATGCCCACATGATGACTCAGCCAACCGCCACCACCGACAGCAGTTGCACCCTGAGGCAGTTCTATCCCCCCATCGAGCCATTCAAGTCCGGCTTCCTGGATGTCGGCGACGGCCACCAGGTCTACTGGGAGCTTTGCGGCAATCCTGCCGGCAAGCCGGCGGTGTTCCTTCATGGCGGGCCCGGAAGTGGCTGCAGCCCGGACCACAGGCGGCTCTTCAACCCGGACAAATACTGCGTGCTGCTGTTCGACCAGCGTGGCTGTGGCCGCTCGACACCGCACGCCTGCATTGAAGCCAACAGCACCTGGCACCTCGTCGCGGACATCGAAAAGTTGCGGCAACTGCATGGTGCGGACAAATGGCTGGTCTTCGGGGGCTCGTGGGGCAGCACGCTGGCCCTGGCCTACGCGCAAACCCATCCGGAGCGCGTGAGCGAGTTGGTGTTGCGCGGCATCTTCGCCGTGCGCAGGGCAGAACTGCTCTGGTACTACCAGGAAGGCGCTTCGTGGTTGTTCCCGGACGAGTGGGAACACTTCGTGGCGCCCATTCCGGCCGAGGAACGACACGACCTGATGGGCGCCTATCGCCGGCGTCTGACTGGGACCGATGAGAAGGCTCAGTTCGATGCCGCGGTCGCTTGGAGCCGCTGGGAGGGGCGCACCATTTCGCTGTTTCCCGACCCGGAGGTGGACAAGGTGCACAGCGACGGGCACTTCGCACTCGCCTTCGCGCGCATCGAGAACCATTACTTCATGAACAGTGGTTTCATGGAGGACGGGCAGCTCCTGCGGGACTGTGGCAAGTTGCGCCACATCCCTGGCGTCATCGTCCAGGGTCGCTATGACGTCTGCACGCCCGCCAAGACCGCCTGGGAGCTGCACAGGGCCTGGCCAGAGGCAGAGTTCCACCTGATTGGTGACGCCGGCCACGCCTACAAGGAGCCAGGCATCCTGGACAGGCTCATCAAAGCAACCGACGCGTTCGCCGGGGCCTGACGAGGCAGTCCGACCTCCGATAGGAGGCGATGGCGTTGCCGGGAAGGAGTGCCGTCCTGGCAAGCGCTCTGGTGGACAGGCTCCATCGACTACCTGGCGAAGCAAGTCACTTCTTGCCGCGCACAGCGACCCAGGCAATCAAGCCCACCACCGCGACGCAGAGCAGCGCAATCAGCCAGCCGCCGCCGTAGCCGCCCATCCAGCCGTAGCCATGCATTCCGCCGCCCATCATCGTTCCATCCTGGGCTTGGGCGACCACGGGATAGGCCATTTGGATGGCAGCGACGATGTTGTAGAGCACAGGCTTCATGAGGCAGTCTTCCAAGGGGCTGAATGCAGCCTTGAGGCAGGTTATGCAGACCGGGGCCATCAGTCTGTACGGCAGTGGACGCTGCGGCCCTGCTACCGCCATAGGGCCGCTGCGTCCAGCCCGGGCCCCTTCGGCGCTGTCAATCCCCGAGCCGACTCTTGCGCAGACGCAGCGCATTGGCGATGACACTCACCGACGACAGCGCCATCGCGGCTGCTGCCAGCTGCGGCGACAGCAGCACGCCGAAGAACGGGTACAGCAGACCGGCCGCAATGGGAATGCCGGCCACGTTGTAGGCGAAGGACAGGAACAGGTTCTGGCGGATGTTGCGCATCGTCGCCCGCGACAACGCACGGGCCCTGACGATGCCCATCAGGTCGCCGTGCAACAGCGTGACGCCGGCACTCTCCATCGCCACATCGGTTCCGCCACCCATGGCAACGCCCACGTCGGCGGCCGCCAGGCCCGGCGCATCGTTGACGCCATCGCCGGCCATGGCCACGACTCGGCCTTCGGCCTGCAGTCGCTTTACCACGGCGGCCTTGTCCTGCGGCAGGACCTCGGCGATGACCTCGTCGATGCCCAATTCGCGCCCTACGGCCTCGGCCGTCGTGCGGCCGTCACCGGTGAGCATCACGAGCCGGATGCCGGCCAGGCGCAGTTGGGCCAGCGCCGGCACGGTGCTGCCCTTGACGGGTTCGGCGATGGCCACATACCCCGCCAGGTGGCCGTCGATGGCGACGAAGATGACCGTGGCCGCCCGGGCGCGCTGGGACTCGGCCTGGGCCTGCAGCACGTCCACCGCGATGCCCGACTCGGCCAGATAGGCGGCGCTTCCACACACCACCTGCGTGCCGCCGACGACCCCGACGACGCCCTTGCCGACCGGGGAATCGAAATCGGCCACCGGCAGCAAGCCCAGCCCGCGACCTTGCGCTTCCTGCACGATGGCTGCCGCCAGCGGGTGCTCGCTGGCACGCTCGACGCTGGCGAGTTTGCGCAGAACATCTGCGGCATCGAAGCCGCCCATCGTCACCACGTCCACCACCTGGGGCCGGCCTTCGGTCAGCGTGCCGGTCTTGTCGAAGACCAGGGTGTCGACTTTCTCCATGCGCTCCAGCGCCTCGGCGTCGCGTATGAGCACACCGCTCTGCGCGCCCCGGCCGACGCCCACCATGATGGACATCGGCGTGGCCAGGCCCAGCGCACAAGGACAGGCGATGATGAGCACCGCCACCGCGGCGATGAGTGCGTGGGAGGCCGACGGACTGGGGCCCCATGCCAGCCAGGCCACGAAGGTCAGCGCGGCCACGGCGATGACCGCCGGAACGAACCAGCCGGCCACCTGGTCGGCCATGCGCTGGATGGGCGCGCGGCTGCGTTGCGCGCTGGCGACCATGTCGACAATCCGCGACAGCAAGGTGTCGGCGCCGACTTTCTCGGCGCGCATCACGAAACTGCCGGTCTGGTTGAGCGTGCCGGCCGTCACCTGGGAGGCAACGGCCTTGGCCACCGGCATCGGCTCTCCGGTGACCAGGGATTCGTCGACCGTGCCGCGCCCCTCGGTGACTTGCCCGTCCACCGGGACCTTCTCGCCGGGCCGCACGCGCAGCAGGTCGCCGACCTGCAGGCTGTCCATGGGCACGGTCTCGTCGGTACCGTCGGCCTTCAGGCGGATGGCCGTCTTGGGCACGAGTTCCAGCAAGGCCCTGATGGCGCCCGAAGTCTTCTCTCGGGCACGCAGTTCAAGCACCTGCCCGAGCAGGACCAGCACGGTGATGACGGCCGCCGCTTCGAAGTAGACCGCCACCGAGCCGTCTGCCAGGTGAAAGGCTGCAGGAAATGCCTGCGGCAGCAGCGTGCCGACTAGGCTGTAGGACCAGGCCACGCCGGTGCCCAGCGCGACCAGGCTGAACATGTTCAGGCTGAGGTTCCGCACCGAGGCCAGCGCGCGCACGAAGAAGGGCCAACCGGCCCACCACACGACCGGCGTGGCCAGCGCGAGCTGAACCCAATTGGAAACCCGGGGTTCGATGAAGTGATGCAGGCCAAACAGGTGGGCCCCCATCTCCAGCGCAAAGACGGGGGCCGTGAGCACCAGGGCCAGCCAGAAGCGCCGGCTCATGTCGCGCAGTTCCGGGTTGTCGCCCGTCCCGGCGCTGGCCAGCACCGGCTCCAGCGCCATGCCGCAGATGGGGCAGGTGCCGGGGCCTGCCTGCCGCACCTGGGGATGCATCGGGCAGGTGTACTCCACTGAGTCGCCGCCGGTGATGGCAGGGCTGGGTGTGCCCGCCGCAGCGGGGTGCACATGCGCTCCATGGTGAGCGCCGTGGTCGTGGTGACAGGCGGCGCCCGTCGATGGGCCTGCATGCACGTGGTGGCCAGGTGGGTTCGCGGTCAGGGCTGCTTTGAGGGTCATGGCGTTCTCCTAAGCTGTGCGAGAACTTTCGACCTTCCCAACATGGGAAGGTCAAGCCATCGGCGCCATCACCTCAAGGCCAGCGTGGTGATGGCCACGTTCTGCTCGGCAACGCCGCGACCGGCATGCGTGTGGGTTGGCGGTGTATCGAGGGATACCCTGCCGGCAAGCGTGATGACCGACGCCTGAACGTCGCGGTGCTTGTCGCGCAGCGGGGTCCCCGCGACAGCCTGGCCGTCATCCACCCAGGACGGATGGTGGCGGCGTATCCGTGCTGTGGGCTGCGAGTGGAAGGCGAGCGGGACGGCCGCCGCACCCTCTTGTTGAAGCAGCTTCAGCCGCAGCAGCACCTTCCGGTGCCGCTGCCGCACTTCCCGGCGCCGACCACTGGCACGCCCGCCGCCAAGGTGGAGGGGTACCCCGCCGACAGCATGGCGCCGCGCAACTCGTCGGCGCTGGCAGTCGCAGACTCAATCCGCACCTGGTGCGCCGGCAGGTCGAACGCCAGCTTCGCTCCGGCGTCGACCGCCTGCAAGGCCTGGGTGATGGCCTTGACACAGTGGTTGCAGGTCATGTCCTGGACGTGGAGGGTCAGCATCGAAAGCTCCTGTTCTGTTGAGATTCGATGTGGACTCTGAACCCTGCCACGATGGCAAGGTCAAGCAAAGCCGACCGACGCGCCGGGTGGAGGCTTCGCCCAAAGCCGCGCTTGACATTCCCATGATGGCAAGGTTCATACTGGGGTGGCTGCACTTCCTGGAAGGTCCCTGCCGATGAACATCGGAGAAGCTGCCAAGGCCGCGGGCATCTCGGCCAAGATGATTCGCCACTACGAGTCCGTCGGACTCATCGCCGCGGCAGGCCGCACCGAGGCCGGCTACCGACAGTACAGCGACGTCGATGTGCACACGCTGCGCTTCATCCGCCACGCCCGCGACCTGGGATTCTCGATTGCCGAGATTGGTGAGCTCGTGAGCCTCTGGCACGACCGCGGCCGCCCCAGCCGCCAGGTCAAGGCGCTGGCCGCGGCCCACATTCAGGCACTCGACGACAAGGCCCGGGAGCTGCTGGCCATGAAGGCCACGCTGGAACACCTGGTGCACTGCTGCCGAGGCGACGACCGCCCCGAGTGCCCCATCCTGGAGAACCTTGCCAGCCAGTCGCCTGGCAATGAACCAGCCACCCCAGCGCAACGCGTGCCACTCGCCGGCAAGGCCATGTCGTCGAAGGCACCGAAGCAGCGGATGTGAACCGTCCCGGGTTCGGTGACACCCGCCTGACCCGGCCGGCCGGCTCCTTGTGGCCTTTGAGCGCTCAGCTCCCGCCGCCTGGCCGTCGTTCGTGAACTCTTGGCGAGGAAGTGGCTCCGTGCGCGCGCCCACGGCCCGACGACTGTCAGCGGATTCCCGAGCCCCAGCGTTGCATAAAGGACGCGATTGCGTCGCCTCCTCCAGTCCACCTCACGAAGGTCGATACCTCAAGCAGGATGTTGCAATCATTGAAGAAGGCCACAGCGCCTCGCGCGACGGGCTGGCGGCTCGGGCTGTTGGCTCTTGGCCTGGTCATGGCCGGCGCTGCCCAGGCCCAGGCACCAGAACTCGACCTACACGCTCGGCACGTGATGCTTGTCGACGAAGCGGATGGCTCGGTCCTGCTGTCCAAGGGCGCGCAGGCGTCGGTGCCCATGGCGTCGCTGACCAAGCT
Organism: Rubrivivax sp.; assembly: GCA_022842305.1. GTDB lineage: Bacteria > Pseudomonadota > Gammaproteobacteria > Burkholderiales > Burkholderiaceae_C > Rubrivivax. Next base: position 3,160 of record JALHPY010000035.1, on the reverse strand, counting down.
GCTGACGGCCATGGTCGTGCTCGATGCTGGTCAGGACCTGCAGGAACTGCTCACCATCGAGGCAGCTGACCTCGATACGCTGAAGTTCACCTATAGCGGTGTCCCGGTGGGCGCAACGCTGTCCCGCGACAAGTTGCTCGAGCTCGCCTTGCTTGCTTCGGACAACCACGCGGCGTCCAGCCTGGCCCGCCACTACCCGGGGGGCATGGCTGCATTCCTGGAGGCCGTCCGGCTCAAGGTCGCTGCGCTCGGACTCACCAGCACCCGCGTGTCTGAACCAACGGGCCTGTCACCCGACAACCGCTCGAGCGCCAGTGACCTCGCCGTGCTGCTGCGGGCAGCTGCCGGCTACCCGGCCATCGCGGCGGCCACCACACAGGTACGTGGCCAGGTCGTGGTGAATGGCAGGCCATACCGCGCCGTCAATACCAACCGCCTCGTGGGAAGCCGCGGCTGGGACATCCTGCTGTCCAAGACCGGGTTCACGAACGAAGCCGGTCGCTGCCTGGTCATGAGGTTGCGCGCCGCGGACAGAACCGTGCTCCTCGTCCTGCTCAATGCCGGCGCCGGCCCAGGCCGCACGCTGGACGCCATGAACGTGACCCGCTGGCTTGCCGGTCTGCAGCCCTTGACGGCGCTTCCCGCCTTGGCCTCTGTGTCAAAGAGCAAGCGGGGCCTGCGCGGCGTGGCCCGCAGCCATCGCCCGGCCAGGCAAGCCTGACGGCGGCGAACTGCCCCCGCGCAGCCCTTGCCAGGGATGCTTCATGAGCGCTCTTCCGCCGCGGCGCCAGGCCGGACATACAGACGCTCGCTCGGCGTGAGCCCTCTCGAATCGGGCTGTCCGGCGGCCGCCTCTTCAAAGCCAAGACGGCGTAGCAATGCAGCCGACTTGGCGTTCGCGACTTCGACTACCGCCAGGATGACCGGCGTGGGATGTTCCTCGGCAAGGTGGCTGAGCAGCCAGGCCATGGCCTCAGTGGCGTAACCCTGGCCCTGATACCGAGGCGACAGCAAGTAGGCGACGTAGCAGCGCCTGCCGGGGTCAATGGTGGCTTGGACATAGCCTATGGCTTCGCCGCCGCGCAACCGAAGCACCCAGTTGAGCCAGGCCTGGCTGCCGTCTGCCGAGCATCGCGTCTCGAGCTTGGTGTACCGGTCCCGGAGGGCTTCGACGGAGGCCGGCGGTCCGTCGTCCAGGAAGTCGTATATCGCCGGGTCGGCAAGGACTGCGAACATCTCTTCTGCATGGCCCCGACGAAGCGGTTCGAGCAACAGCCGTTCGGTGCACAGCGCCGGTGCCTCCTGAAGCTCCCCCGCAGCCACGGCGCCGGCCACGGGCTTGAACATATTGACGTTCGTGACAGCGAAGCCCAGCCGGGTGTAAAGGTCCCGGGCGCCCGTGTTGTGGCCAAACACGTGCAGCGCGATGCCGGCAAGGCCACGCGCACTGGCCTCACGCTCAAGCCACTCGAAGGCCCGAGTCGCGTGGCCCTGGCGCTGGTGCTCAGGGTGGACAAGGACGTCGTACACGTAGGCCTGCCGCTTGCCCGCCTGCTCCTGAATGGCGTACCAGAGCACACCTACCGGCTCCTGCGCGGGACCTGCCCGCATCGTGTACAGGTACTGGTCTGGAGTTCCGACGCCCAGTGGGAGCATCTGGACGTACTCCTGGCGCGCCAACACCAGAGACTCGGCCTCGGCCCATTGACCGGACAAGACCTTGTCGTGCGCGTACGCCGGAATCGCGGCCTCGACGTACGCCACGAACTCGGCATCGGTCATGGGAACAAGAGACGTCACCGTGGAATGCTTGACCATGGCTGTTATGTGCTCCGCACAAGTGTGTTGCGGTCAAGGACATCTCACCTGAGAGTATCGGGCAATGTCGGCATCGTCTCAGGTCGACCTCATACTGGCGGATATCAGGCCATCGCTCTGCCGGGCTGACGGAATCGGGATACTTCCGAATTGCACCCATTCCAATGCGCATCAGCAGGCGGGCGGCGCTACTCGAACTGCAGCGACAGCAGCATGGCAGCTATCTCGCTATGACGCCGGGAGGTGGAGTTGCCTTGGACTGCCCAACTGGCAGGCGGCAGGCGGCAGGCGGTCTATGGCTTGCCGGCTGGCGACGCGGAGGCTACCACCGCGCCCGTTGCCCCCATGCTCGAAATCGTGACATCGGCCTGGTATCCCGTGCTGACTGCAGCACAGAGCAGAAGGAACACCGCCCCCGACGCAGCGGCGGTGCCGCGAACATGCAGGCCCGTGCTGTCACGAAGTGCCGCTCGCACCCCAGGGAAGCAGACCAAGGCGGCCAGCAGGGCGAACACGGCAGCAGGCAGGTTGTGCGGGATGAGCAAGAGGCTGCAGGCATACAGCAGCGCCGCCACGCACCGCCATAGCAACGCCCCAAGCAGCAAGGGGGCTGTTGCGGTGCGGACTAGGGTCGGTGCAGGCATGGATGCTCTTGTATCGAGAAACTGGCCATGCGTCAGTGCGTTTCCTCACGCATGCCGCCGACGACGCCAGACGCAAACCCCAAGAGACTTCAGGCGTCCCAAACGCGCGTCGCGCGCAGGCAGGCACGCATTGGCCGGGGTCAAGTTTCGGTCGGCGCTATGTGGGCTACCGCACAGAGCCATCTAATCTTACTGTGTCAGAAAAGCAGCCGCAGCGATGCATTACCGCAGCACGGACAGCCGCCCATCCGTTCAATCAGCTTGTAGCCCAATTCGTGGCGTAGCGTCGCGATTGAATTGGGCACGTGGCGCTGCGCGCGCAGGGCTGCCGCGGGGGATGTAATCGTTGGGAAAGGCAGGGACTTGGCGTGCGGCGAAGTTTTTTTTGCCGCCAACTGGTTTGTTGGCGATAAGTCGTTCGGCCATTAGGAATCCGTAGGCCGCAATGCACAGCGAGGCGTGGTGGTGGAACCCTCGCCAGCCGCGCCCTTCGTAGTGGCCAAGCCCGAAGTCCTGCTTCAAATCCTGGTAGTCCCGCTCGATGCGCCAGCGCTGATGAGCGGCGGCTACAAGTTCGTTCAGCGTAAGCGGTCAATAGACCACGCCCTTGCGGCAACAGCCAGTTGCTGCTCAGCGTTCGGCCGTATCGAGGCGCCAGGGCAGCAAGCTCTCGAAGTCCTCGACGGTCTTGGCCTTGG